>NZ_CP120717.1:1112500-1412500 GCF_032883915.1 Endozoicomonas sp. 8E
TCACAAACGTTCTATCCAACTGCGGGGCGCTATTGATGATGGCAGCTAACTGATCCGGATCTACCGAGGCGGCTTGATCCCTGTCAGGTAACAAGTGCCAACAAGCCACTTTCATAAAATCCCGTACTGACGGATGCTGCCGGGTGCCATGGGTGATGACGCTATTGATGGCCTTGCGCCAGTGGCAGGGCAGGAGCTGTGGGGAATGGTCAAGCTGCTGTGCCCGCCGGGCAGCCAGTATCAGGTTGTTCATCAACCCTTCCGTCATTTCTGGTAGCGGCTTACAAAGGTCGGCAGGTACGGTTTTAAACGCTTCGTAAAGTTTATGAAGCGCCTGTTCTGGCCGATCAGCCCAGGAGATATTATGCCTGACGGTACTGATACCCCAGAGACCGACTTCAGGACAGGTCTCAGCGGTGGCAATCATCGAATGAAACACTGAAGATGGGCTTTTTGCAGACTCAGGCCAGAGTATTTCCATACGGGCTTTGGGGTAGGTCTGTAATTGGCCATTCACCAGCAGAGGTTGCCCGGCAAACAGAGGTTCCAGAAGTTGCTGAAGGGTTGGATTCGTTTCCAGCCCCCGGAATACCACCGGCCTGCCAGTGATCAATGCCTTCTGAAAGTCACTCTGACATCGTCCAAAATGCGCCTTTTGTTCCGAGGCGATATGGATATTATCGAATAGCTGGCTGAAGCTGGTCTGTTCATTGACCTGAATGACCAGACGTGCTGTCCAGTGACGATAAACCCAATAATTTGCCTCGGCAGGTTGCTGATAAATGATGGTATTAATGTCAGTTTGAGCCCTGATTTTTTCCTCCAGGTGACGTTTACTGGCCAGAGAGTCTTCATCGTTTTCTGTCAATCCCAGGGCTTTCGGTTGCTGTTTTGAATAAGCTACCTGCAGTCGGGGCTCCAGGCCAGTCGTCTCGCGAATCGTCTGCAATGAACCCAGCAAACGAAACCAGAGAGCCTCAGTGAGGGGAGACGTCACGGTGACGGCAGCACCGGCCCGAACCTGTTCCAGCAGGGAGGTATTGGGTACTGCATGGCCTTCCGGGGCGATGGCGATGGGGTTCAGCCATTGGGCAATATTACTTTGGTTAATGATGATCGGGTTGCCTGGTGCCTGCTCTTTTTCAGTTTCTGTGTCACCTTCTTGTTCATGAGGGTGGGACAGGCTTTGAAACAGTGAGTGAAGCTCGTCATTTCCTACCGGCATCTGATAAAACTGAACAGCGTCCGGTAATGGACAGATCTTGCCATTGCTCTCAAAGCACTGTTGCGCCAGCAGCTGTCGCATTGTCTGTTCAAAGGCCAGATCTTGCCAGTCGGCCCCTTTCAGAATCACCCGTTGTCCACTTCTTAATGACTCAAGCCTGCCGGGGATATGCTGTATGCGTCCCTGTTTATCCACGCCGGGACCACCCAGCAGCAACTGCCGCCAGTTACTGTGCAAATGACAGTCAATAAGAAGGGTATTGTCGTCGTCCATGGCGCTTTCGGCACAGGGGAGTTCAGCCAATAGCGGAGGAACCTCGTCGATTTCCATCAATGGGTCATTGCCGGTTTTTGCGTCGAACTGCCAGGTATTGCCCGGGCGATTAATTCGTCGCCAGAAGTCAGCCCCCGGTGCGCCGACCGCCGATGCATCGTCAAGGCTGCCAACCGATCTCAACTGCTCAGGGTCTGCCAGCACCAGCAGAGCAACATGCTCGCCCAGGGGGCGCTTCTCCTTGCTGACTTTGTCGAACAGACAGGGGTTATCCGGGTCCAGCAGGTCATTAAATTTGGGCAGATGCTCGCTGGTGAGCATTCGGATATCGATCACCAGGGTCAATGGCCGCGAACCTTCAAACAGTTTGCCCGGATAAAGGGTGTGGCGACCGTCACCGGAAATGCTCAGCCGACTCACCAGGTTAGCCTGCGAGAGTTCATCGGGGTGGGAAATAAGGGTGACATCCCGATGTTCATCACAGGTCTGGGCAACTAAAAGCTGACGAACCTCATTATCATTGGTGACAAAACGAAAATCGAAGGCATGAGAGGCTCTGGAGAGTGGTGAATCCGTTGAGGAAACGGTTCTCGCCCGGTCAGGTGACTTAATCCGGGGGGACGATACATTGAGTTTGGCAATGACATCAGAGCATATCTCTACATCATTTGCCGGTAATTCCAGCTTTGGTTTTTTGGCGGGTACGATAGCGCCAGACGCACCACTATCAAGAACCGATTTCTGTATTTCCCTGATCCGACCATCCATAGTCAATCTCCTTTCCTGATGTCCCTTGGAGGACTGCATTGAAATTATTTAATTATTTGACCTTGGGATGGGTTTAAAGTTCCATTTTAACTGTTACCCCTCTGTAGGGTTGTCCAGCCTGCTGTTCGGCTGCACTGAATCAGCTGCTCAGTTAATGTTTCCATTTCAGGGAAGGAACTCGTCATTCCCGCGAAGGCAGGTGTCGCAAAACTCCAACAACTCGTTCCCATGCTCTGAGGTCGTCATTCCCGCGAAGGCGGAATCCAGCGCCAACGGTGGATCTCTGCCTTCTCGGGGATGACAAGGCCAGGGGGGCACCGGGCAGTACGGCTCTGGTGGTGAGTCAGTGTGGATTCCCGCCTTCGCGGGAATGACGAGAATGAAGCCGGGAATGACGGGAGTCAACTCGTTCCCACGCTGGAGAGAGTTTTGCGACACCCTCGAAGGCGGGAATCCAGCGCCAACAGCGGGACTCAGGCTTCTCGAGGATGACAACGCCGGGGCGCGCGCCGGGCAGAATGATTCTGGTGGAGAGTCAGTGTGGATTCCCGCCTTCGCGGGAATGACGGGAGTGAAGCCGGGAATGACGGGAGTGAAGCCGGGAATGACGGGAGTGAAGCCGGGAATGACGGGAGTGAAGCCGGGAATGACGGGAGTGAAGCCGGGAATGACGGGAGTGAAGCCGGGAATCATTCAGATATCAAATGCGTCACAGAGCGAATTTAAATTCACGGTACTCAAAAACTCTTCGGCAATTTTTGTCAGCTCATTGGATTGGAGTATCAGAGCGTTGGTGGCGTTGAATGCCTGCTTCAGGTAGGTATCTTCAATGCAGTCATGTATGCAGGAATTGGCATCTATTTCTGACATCATGGTGAAGAGCTCTCCTGGTGAAGAGGGATTGTGAGCGCCATGGTTGCCTCTGTCCAGGGTTCCCCATTTGAAAGCATTGATCCAGCAATACGTTAAACTAGCACCTTTCGAGTGCGTTAATTCATACAGATAATGACTGAAGGCCTGCTGAATCGCTTGCCTGCACTTGATTAAATTATCCACAAGTGTTTTCTCCTCTAACGGCTGCAATTCCGGGCGTCTATCAACTTTTTGTTTAAAAAGGGCTTTGACCTTGTCTGCGGTCACGTTGTTGTACCACTCAGGTTTTCCTATGATAATCACCGGACGATGGTTTGCCTTGCCGGAAATGAACTGCGCAAATGCAGGGTTGTGTACCAGCATTCGTTCTATATTCGGAATGCCCTCAGGTTCATTCGTCCAGTGCGTCTCTATAGACGAGTTGGCAATTTTACCTTCAAGGAATGACGAAAACCCTTCATGACCGTGAGTGATGAAAAAGGTAGAGGTATCACTTCTTTTCTCTTGTAAGCTTTTATAAAACAATTGCCATGACTGGCTGTTTTTTTCCCTGGACAAGAACGCCTGATACCACTTTTTCAGGCAATGGGCGGCTTCAACTTTCAGTTCATCGATGCCTTTCAGACGCACCAATAGCCGATGAAGTTCAAAATCCAGCTGAGGATAATTCTTGTCGTTCGGCACTGGGTCCAGCCAACCCGATACCATGGCTTCACGGGCAAAGCGAATAACAGAAGGTCCGGTTAAGTTGGTATTCAATATATTCAGCATTGATCTCAGCCATCGGTGTGGGCTCGCTCCGCTCTGAACAATCATTTTCGAGTGCAATGATTTGAGTGATTCAGTGACCTGATCTCCATCATTGTTGGACAATATTACTTTTACTGCTTCCCACATCGGACTTCTGGCAAATAAGTTTTCAGACCCGGAACAGGCCAATGCCTTCTCGCCAGCAGCTAATTCTTCTGTCTCCATCGACTCCACCATTAAGACGCCCATGGAAAAACCGGCTAAGTCTTTTTGCTTAAAAAGTTTACTTACCATTTCGGAAACAGTCAGATTGGCTTGCGGTAATGCACGGTTTGTCTCGAGGGCTTTTTTCAGTTCCTCAAGGTTCATCTCAAGGGCCCTGGCCAGAGCTTGCTGTTGGGCTAAATCAGTATCTTTCAGGAGATCCTTAAGCTTCTCTGATTTAATGCTGCAATCATTGAGCTTCCTGGAGCGAGGTATAATTACTGTTGTCTCCACGGGCGTCCCGCCCAAATCCACTGACTCCCAGGATTGGCCTCCATCCACGGAATACTCGGCAAAGACGTGCCTGAGGCTCTCCATTTGCCGACTGGGAATCCCGAAATAGCGACAAAAAGCAACAAAAACAGGCGCACGATGACGACAGCTACCTTGCCGCTTTGTTACCAGGAATCGAAAGAAATTTTCACTCTCTTCTGGTTTAGCTGCACCGGAGAACTGTTTGCAGTATTCCGTGATTGCGCTAATTCGTTGCCAGATGTTTTTAGCGTCTATTATTTTGTGCAACGGTGCCTGTATTCTGGCGGGTTGTTCGTCGATGTTAGCAAACAGTTCCTTCAGGACGGACTTCATGCCTTCTGAACACTGGACGTCAAAAAGGGCTTTTTTAGCGCCTGTTTTACCGCCCGGCTTTGCGGGTTCTACGACATAAGTACATTGAAAACTCTGGCCGACTGCGGCCAGAGGAACAAACAGTGTATGAAGCCCGGTATAGTGGTCCCTGATCAGTTTGAATGGCAAACCGGGTTTTATACGCAGGGCCACGATAGAGTCACTGGCCGTCAGGCTGGGCAATGGACATTGACCGTTCTTTGCTGATATCTCAAGGGTCGCCAGCGTTTGATTTCTGGTTAATGTCACTTTCTGGGCATTCCCTGGTAACCGCCCAGGTGTGAGGGCTTCGACTCCCAGAAGGTGCTTACCATCAAGACTGATCTTTTTGATTTCACCCCTGGCAGTGACACGAATATCCCATGCCTCCCAGCGATACATCTTAGGGGGATGCTGCGAATCAAAAATTTTACAATATTCAACCTCTGGTATCTCCTCATCCTCATAGTTCGTGCTTCGGTCCAATGCCGGAGCTTTTTCCTCCTCAACTTCCGGGTTATAGGGTTCTGGAGCGTCGTCACCGCTAATAGCGGATGCTTTGTTAATAAAATCGTTTACCCAACGGTTCGGCAGATCACTGATCTGATACCAAAATGCGGGCCAGCATTGAACGTCATGGGCGTTCCATGACTGTATCTGCTTATCGGCCTCCTGAAAATGAGGCTGGTAAGTCGGCATTTTCAGCGCTTGTGCCTGCTCTTTCGTCAGGGGAAATACGCTATGAGCGTCCACGTCCGTAAGGTCAAACACACAAGCGAACCAGCATTGCTGCCAGTGTCTGTAAAGTGCCTGTGTGAAAATATCGTCCGACTCACGCGGCTTCAGGGAAAGACCGGATGCCTGCCACCTGGCCTGGGCCACCCTCTTGATAACTTCTGTTTTTGCGTCCTCTTTATCCAGAAGGGTATTAATACGAATTTCATGGCGTTTTTCATTAATGCTGTTGCGGTCACTTTGTCGTATCAACCACGGACGATCAATGCTCGATACCGTTTCGTAAAACCATTGGCTCAGATCAGGATCAAGCGCTCCTATACCCATGGCAGGTGCCCATGACTCTGGCAGTTCCTCCAGCGATATATCAGCAGCCATCAGGTAAAGCCGGTAGTGCTGATTGAGGGATTGATGGAGTGCTTTATCGCTAAAATCACCCCCTCTGTTAAGCGCTCTGGCGACATTCTGCAGATCAAGGCTGGTTGGTTGCAACGGCAGGTTGTACCTTTGCAGGCAAGCCCTCAATCGGCAATGTTGTTGAGTCAGCTTTTCAGCCAACTCTTTCCCCTTCAGGGTCTCTGGCAATACTTTCTCAACAATGACCTGCAATTCTGCCGGGTTATACTGCCGGATCGGCAAATGTCGAAAACGCCCTTTCAGCGCCGGTGATAAGGGTTTTCGCCCGCTGTACTCAGGCGGGTTGATGGTGGCAAACAGGTGAAAACCCGGATGGGCGTCACCGGCCAGAATATCGTTTAACTCACCTTCCAGATGCTGGCTGTCGATCAGGTTCATTTCCGAAATCACCACGATGCCGCCTTTAATTTTGGCCTTCTGGATCTTTTCACACACTTTGTCCCAGGAACAATCGCAGGCATTCAGGTAAAAGACTTCCGGCATCAATTCTTGCCGTTGTTCAGCCTGCTGTTTGACACTTTCAATCACCAGGTTCAGCGTGGCATCCTTGCCCCGTCCCGCCGGGCCTTCAATCAGTGTTGCCTGACGACCGCCGTGTTTTATTTTGCGATGATAAGCCTGCTGACAGCGGCTTAAATCCTGTCCAAGCTGTTGCACCAGTTCACGGACTGCCGAGCCGGAGGTATCAAAGTCTGGTCGGATTTTTTCGCTGACTGTACTGAAGGTCTGCTGCATTTTCTGCAGGGTGTGGTTATAAACTTTGTTGCTCAGGGTATTGTTCGGGTGGTAACGGGCAGCAAACCAGATTTCCAGTGCTGACAGGGCATCCTGATGAGTTTCGGTGATTTCCGGCCCCAGTACATCCCGAAAACTCTGTTGGATCAAACTGTTTATTTGCTCACAGGTCACACTGCCGCGTGCGGGCAGGGCACGATCCAGATACCAGCCCACCCAACTGCAGATATCCGTTAAATCCCTGGGGGTAAACTCATGGTCGGGCAAGAGTTCCTGATAATATTGCCAGAGTGCCATCACACTGTTGGTGGCACTTTGTGCAATGTCGTTTATTTGCTGCTCCGGCAGATGTTCTTGTAAATGCTTGACCAAAGCCGGTTCCACCACCCTGTCCCGAAGGAATACCTGGTCCAGGCGTGGGTAGTAAGCTCTGGGCAGTTTCTCTTTCAGGGCCGGGTCCATTTGGCGCCCGGAGTAATGATCCGGGTTACCAGTGAGAATCACCCGGTGTTTTGGGCTGACCTTGACAGGATGGCCATTCACATAGATGCAGGGTTGCGGTTCCCATAAGCCGTTCAATGAGGCCAGCAATCCGGTCTGGGCCAGGTTGGCTTCATCCAGAACCAGAGTAATGTACTCTCCTCCAACACAGCCTGCGTCTTTGTCGGATTCGATACTGGCCCATTCCATCAACGCCCGGTTTTGCTGCGCCATAGAGCGGTCGCCATCGGCGTGTTGTTGCCACTGCCAGCGTTTCATCAGGGTCTGTTCGCTGTCGGAAGGTCCAAGAGAAATCACCGCAGCCTGTCCTGAAGCCTTCGCCATTTTGGCGGAAAAGTAACTTTTTCCAGTGCCGGTTTCTCCCTGCAGGAAGATAACGGGAGAGTCCGCAAACCGGTCATGGAGTCGGGACAATCGACGGCCTTCACGATCCTTCTGACTTATCTCGCCGTGATAAAGATCCCGGGCCAGTGCTGACATAGGCATATTAGCGCAACCCAGCCATTCCAGTGATTCAGCCAGTCGATGTTCAATGCGTTTAATGCGTTCTGCCTCAGAATTCGCTGTTCTGGCCACGTGAAAACAATCTCTGGCCAGAGCCTGAATGGCATCGGATCGCGTTTGCCCTGATGACAAACGTAACTGCCAGCCAGAAGCCAGAGCATCTTGCAAACGTTTAATCTGTCTGCCTGGCCTGATGGTTAAGGATTGCCAGGGCTTTGCTTGCGCAGGATCGACTTTCAGGTGATACGCCAATGCATCTCGTTGTTTTTCAGGCCCATGGGCCAGGATCATGGCACAGAGCGTGTTGAGAATGTTTTCTTCGCCCCATGCTGGAAATGGATGTTCATAGGACAGTTGTAATTCGGTACCTTTGAATACTGCCGGATCAAAGGCTCTGGCCAGTTGCCAAAGGTTCTGCCTGACAAACTTTCTATCCAGCCGCTGGGAACTGTTGATGATGGCGTTTAAACAATCCGGGTCCGCCGAAGCCGTTTGATCCTTATCCAGCGTCTTATCCGGTAACAAGTACCAGCAAGCCACTTTCAGAAAATCGCGCACGGGAGGATTTTGCCGGGTGCCATGGGTGAGGATGCTATCAATGGCCTTGCGCCAGTGGCAGGGCAGGAGCTGTGGGGAGTGGTCAACCTGCTGTGCTCGCCGGGCAGCCAGTATCAGGTTATGCAACAACCCTTCGGTCATTTCTGGTAGCGGGTTACAAAGATGAGCAGGTACAGTTTCAAACGCCTGGTAAAGTTTATTAAGCGCCTGTTCTGGCAGCTCAGCCCGGGAGATTTTATGTTTGACGGCATTGATATCCCAGAGATCCACCTCAGGACAGGGCTTACCCTTGGCAACCATCGAACGAAATAGTGAAGATGAGCTTTTTACAGACTCAGGCCAGAGCATTGTGACATGAGCTTGTGGATAGGCCTGTAACTGCCCATTGACCAGCAGAGGTTGGCCAACAACCAGAGGTTCCAGAAGCTGCTGAAGAATTGGATTAGTTTCCAGCCCCCGCAATACCACCGGCTTGCCAGCGGTCAATGCCTCCTGCAACTGACTCTGACGGCGTCCGAAATACGCCTTTTGTTCCGAGGTGATATGGATATTATCAAATAGCTGGCTGAAGCTGGTCTGTTCATTGACCTGAATGACCAGAGGGGCTTCCGGATGATTATTGAGCCAATGGCTGGCCTGGGCAGCTTGCTGATAGGTAAAGGTATTAAAGGCGGAGCGAGCCCTCATTTTTTCCTGCAGGTAAGACAGAGGCTGCTCATCATTTTCTGCCAATCCCAGAGCTTTCGGCTGATGTTTTGAATGAGCCACCTGAAGCAGGGGCTTTACGCCGGTTGACTCGCGAATCGTCTTTAATGAACCCAGCAAATGAAACCAGAGAGCCTCAGTCAGGGGAGAGGTTACGGTGACTGAACCACCGGCCCGAACCTGTTCCAACAGGCTGGTATTAGGAACTGCAATGCCTTCCGGGTGAATGGCAATGGGGCTCAGCCAATCCCTGATATTATTCCGGTTAATGATGATCGGGTTTTGAGGTGCGTGCTTTTTATCAAGTTCTTTGTCACAGTTTTTTTCATGAGAGTGTGACAGGTTTTGGAACAGTGAATAAAGCTCGTCATCCCCAACCGGCACCTGATAAAACTGAACATCGTCGGGTAATGGACGGATCTCCCCATTACTCTCAAAGCACTTGTGCGCCAGCATTTGTCGAATGGTCTGCTCAAAGGCCAGGTCTTCCCAGTCCGCCCCTCTCAGAATCACCCGCTGTCCGGTCTTCAATGACTCAAGCCTGCCGGGGATATGCCGGATTCGCCCCTGTTTATCCACACCGGGGCCACCCAGCAGCAACTGTCGCCAGTGACTGTGCAAGTGGCAGTCAATTAGAAGGGTATTGTCGTCCATAGCCGTTTCGGCAGAGGGGAGTTCAGCCAGTAGCGGAGGAACCTCGTCGATCTCCAACGATGGATCATTGCCAGCTTTTGCGTCCAACTGACAGGTATTGTCCGGTCGATTAATTCGCCGCCAGAAGTCAGCCCCCGGTGCGTCGGCCCCCGGTATATCCTCAAGCCTGCCAACCGATCTCAGCTGTTCAGGGGCTGCCAGCACCAGCAGAGCAACATGCTCGCCCAGGGAGCGCTTCTCCCTGCTGACTTTGTCGTACAGACAGGGGGTATCCGGGTCCAGCAGGTCGTTAAATTTGGGCAGATGCTCGCTGGTGAGCTTTCGGATATCGATCACCAGGGTGAGTGGCTGCGAACCTTCAAAGAGTTTGCCCGGATAAAGGGTGTGGCGACCCTCGTCGGGAATGCTCAAACGGCTCACCAGGTTAGCCTGTGAGAGGTCATCGGGATGGGAAATAAGGATGACATCCCGATGTTCATCGCAGGTCTGGGCCACTAAAAGCCGACGAACGTCATCATCATTGGTGACAAAACGAAAATCGAAGGCATGAGAGGTCTTGCAGAGTAAGGAGTCCGTTGAGGATACGGTTCTTGTGCGGTCGGGTGACTTAATCTGAGGTGACGATACATTGAGTTTGGTCATGATATCAGAGCAGATCTCGACATCATTTGGCGGTAATTCCAGCTTTGGTTTTTTGGATGGTACGCCAGTATCAGGCACGCCACTATCAAAAACCGATTTGTTTATTTCCCTGATTCCGCCATCCATAGTCAATCTCCCTTCCTGATGTCTTTTGAAGAACTGCATTGAAACTGATTAATTGTTTGACCTTAGGGTGGGATTAAAGTTCCGTTTCAATTGTTACCCCTCTGTAGGGTTGTCCAGCCTGCTGTTTACCTCGCTCCCACGCAGAGCGAGGCTGTCGCAAAACTGTTCATTCTCGTCATTCCCGACTTCATTCTCGTCATTCCCGACTTCATTCTCGTCATTCCCGACTTCATTCTCGTCATTCCCGACTTCATTCTCGTCATTCCCGACTTCATTCTCGTCATTCCCGACTTCATTCTCGTCATTCCCGACTTCATTCTCGTCATTCCCGACCTCATTCTCGTCATTCCCGACCTCATTCTCGTCATTCCCGCGAAGGCGGGAATCCACACTGACTCACCACAAGAACCATTCTGCCCGGTGCCCCCTCTGGCCTTGTCATCCCCGAGAAGGCAGAGATCCACCGTTGGCGCTGGATTCCCGCCTTCGCGGGAATGACGACCTCAGAGCATGGGGACGAGTTGTTGGAGTTTTGCGACACCCTCCTTCGCGGGAATGACGACCTCAGAGCATGGGGACGAGTTGTTGGAGTTTTGCGACACCCTCCTTCGCGGGAATGACGACCTCAGGGCATGGGAACGAGTTGTTGGGCTTTTGCGACAGCCTCCTTCGCGGGAATGACGACCTCAGAGCATGGGAGCGAGCTTTAGGAGTTTTGCGACAGCCTCAGAGCGTGGGAACGAGTTGAAAATTGTCTCCTACAGACCAGGAAATCACCGATCTCGAATAACTCAACATGACCAAACGGTTATCAGGTATCCAGGGCGTTACACAGCGAATTCAGATTGACGCTGTTCAAAAACTCTTCGGCAATTTTTGTCAGCTCGTCGGATTTGAGAACCAGAGCATTACTGGCATTGTGTGCCTGTCGTAAGTTGGCATCCTTAATGGTTTTCTCAGACCACTTTCCGTTATCCGTTTCAGACATCATGGTGTAAAGCTCTTCTGGTGAGGAGGGGTCATGAGCGCCATAGTTGCCTCTATAGCCCTCGTCCCAAACGAAAGCATCGGTCCAACAATACGTTAAACTACCGCCTTTCGAGTGTGTCAATCCATACAGATAATGACTGAAGGCCTGTTGAATGGCTCGCACGCATTTGTCTTTTAAATTATCCACAAGGGTTTGCTCCCCCGTTGACATCTCAAGGGACTCCATAGCGGCTTTGTACCTCACGTATATATCATTTCGTTTTCTCTTTACCTCAAGACGTACTTCGTCTCTCCTCTTTTCACATTCTTCACTTTCCCGGGGAACAGGGAGTTCCCTCAGCATTTTTTCGTGCTCAGCATGTAATTGTTCTGAATTGAGGCGTCGTTCTTCCTCGATTGCCTTATATCGATTGATTTTTTCCAATAACGGCTGCCAAACCCGGCTGTTCTCAACTTTTTGTTGAAACAGAGCTTCGGCTTTTTTATTTACCACTGTGTCGCACCAGAAAGGTTTCCCCATGATAATCACCGGACGGTGGTTCGCCTTGCCCGAGCTTAACTTCGCAAATGCTGGATTGTGCACCAGCATTCGTTCTATGTTCGGAATGCCCTCAGGTTCATCCGTCCAGGCGACCTCTAAAGACAAGTCAGCAATTTTATTCGCAAAGAGTGACGAAAACCCATCATGACTGTGAGTGATGAAAAAGTGACAGGTATCCTCTTTTTTCTCTCGTAAGCGTTTATAAAACAATTGCCACGCCCGGCTGTTTTTTTCCCTGGACAAGAACTCCTGATACCATTTTTTCAGGCAATGGGCGGCCTCAACCTTCAGTTCATCGACCTTTTCCAGACGCACCAATAGCTCATGAAGTGCATAGGGCAGTGAAGAGTGGTTCTTATTGGTTGGCAGTGGATCCAGCCAACCCGACTCCATGGCTTCACGAGCAAAGTGAATAATCGAAGGTTTGGTCAGGTCGCTGTCTTCCAGTATTTCCACTATTAATCTCAACCACTGCTGAGGGTTTGCTCCGGCCTGAGCAATCATTTTTGAATGGATTGACTTGAGTGATTCAGTGACCTGATCTTCCTCACTGTTGGACAATAGTTGTTTGACTGTCTCTAACATCGATTTATAAATATGCCAATCTTTGCTAGTGAAAGTATGGCCCCATGGGTTCTCGAAATAGCTCAGTGCGTTCGTCCCCAGCGACTCTATCATCGAGACGCCCATGGAAAAGCCGGTTAAATCATTTCTCTCCCAGAGATTCCTTATTAAATTGGAGAAACTCAGATTCGGTTCTGGCCATGCACTTTGCGCATCAAGGGCTTTTTTCAGTTTCTTGAGGCTCATAACACAAGCTTTAGCCAAAGCTCGCTGTTGTGCTGAATCAGCACCTTTCAGGAAATCTTTCAGGAAACGCTTAATATTCCTTGACACAGTGCCGGGATCATCGACCCTCCTTGTGGGCTGAAATTTATAGGTGATTTCTGTTGACTCTGTTGCTGCCCCGCTCAAATTCACCGATTCCCAGGTTTGGCCTCCATCCGGGGAATACTCGGCAAAGCTGTGGACAAAGTTCTTGATTTGCCGACATGGGATCCCGAAATAACGACAAAGAGCAACAAAAACAGGCACACGATGACGACAGCTACCTTGCCGCTGTGTCACCAGGAATCGGAAGAAATTGGTTTTGCCCTTTTCTGGTTCAGCCTCACCTGAAAACTGTTGGCAATACTCCGTGATTGCCTGAATGCGCTGTGTCATGCCTTGAGCGTTTGCTATTTTCCGCAAAGGCTCCTGTATTTCGGATGCTTGTTGGTCAATGGTGGTAAACACTCCGTCCAGTACTTTTTTCATCTCTTCTGAACAGCGGTTGTCACGCCATATTGATCGTTCTGTTCGGGCTTTTTTAGCCGATGTTTTTCTGTCCGGTACTCTGGGTTCTACGACATAAGTCACCCGAATAGTCTGTTTGGCTCTGGCCTCAGGAACGTACAGTGTGTGAAGTCCGGTATATCGACCCCTGACCAGGGTAAATGACAAATCGGGATAGATACGCAGGGCCATGATACAGTCATCAGGCGTCAGGCTGGGTAATGCAAACTGGCCATTCTTCGATGGCTGTTTAAGGGTCGCCAGCGTTTGATTGCTGGCAAGTATCACTTCCCGGCCGCGCCCCGGCAACCGGTCAGGCGTGAGGGTTTCTGCCCTCTGCCTGTCTCGATCATTAATCTCGATCAGTTTGATGTTACCCTCAGCAGTCACATCAATATCCACTACCCTGCAGCGGTACAAATCGGAAGGAATCTCCTCCGTATCAAAAACTTTGTAGTCTGTCTCTTTTGGTTTCTCCAGGTTCTCGTAGTTCGTTTCGCAGTCCAGTTTCGGAGAATATTTTCCCCGGACTTGTGGGATGCATTGTTCAGAATCTTCATCCCAGAGGCTCGGCTGACCACTTATCTGAAGCCAGAACGCAGGCCACAATTGAACGGCATCGGAGTTCCATTGGCTTATCTGCTGATCAGCCTCCTGAAGACAAGGCTGGGAAGCCGACATTTTCAGCGTTTGTTCCTCTTCTTCCGTCATGGGAAATACGCTATTGGCGTCCACACCCGACTGGCCAAACTCACGATTAAACCAGCATTGCTGCCAGTGTCTGTACAGTACCCGGTTGAGAATATCGTGCGACACATTCGGGTCCAGGGAAAGACCGGATGCCTGCCACCTGCTCTGGGCCAGCCTCTTGATAACTTCTGTTTTGGCGTCCTCCTTATCCAGAAGGTCATCAATACGAATTTCATGACGTTTTTCATTAATGCTGTTGCAATCACTTTGTCGTATCAACCACGGACGATCAATGCTCGATACCGTTTGGTAGAACCATTCACTCAACTCACGATCAGGCGCTCCTCTACCCATGGCAGGAGCCGATGGTAGCAGTAGCTCCAGTGATATATTGGCGGCCATCAGGTAAAGCCGGTAGTACTGATTGAGGCATTGATGAAGTGCTTTATCGCTAAAATCACCCCCTTTGTTAACAGCTCTGGCGACATTCTGCAGATCAAGACTGGTCGGCTGCAAGGGCAGTTTTCTATCTTGCAGGTAAGCCCTTAAACGACAATGTTGCTTAGTCAGGCGTTTAGCCATGATTTTTCCCTCCGGGTCCTGTGGCAACACTTTTTCGACAATGGTCTGCAATTCTTCCGGGTTGTACTGCCGGATGGGCAAGTGCCGGAAACGCCCTTTCAGCGCCGGTGATAAGGGTTTTCGCCCGCTGTACTCAGGCGGGTTGATGGTGGCAAACAGATGGAAACCCGGATGGGCGTCACCGGCCAGAATATCGTTCAACTCACCTTCCAGATGTTGGCTATCGATAAGATTCATTTCCGAAATTACCACGATGCCGCCTTTAATCTTTGCCGTCTGTATCTTTTCGCACAGTTTGTCCCAGGAACAATCACAGGCATTCAGGTAAAAGACTTTCGGCATCAATTCTTGCCGTTGTTCAGCCTGCTGTTTAACGCTTTCAATCACCAGGTTCAGCGTGGCATCCTTGCCCCGTCCGGCCGGACCTTCAATCAGTGTCGCCTGACGGCCGCCGTGTTTTATTTTGCGATGATAAGCCTGCTGACAGCGGTTTAAATCCTGTCCAAGCTGTTGCACCAGTTCACGGACTGCCGAGCCGGAGGTATCAAAGTCTGGTCGGATTTTTTCGGTGACTGTTCTGAAGGTCTGTTGCATATCCCGCAGGGTGTGTTCATGAACTCTGTCGCTCAGGGTGTTCTCCGGTTGGTAACGGGCAGCAAACCAGATTTCCAGTGCCGACAGGGCATCCTGATGCGTTTCGGTGATTTCCGGCCCCAGTACGTCCCGAAAACTATGTTGGATCAGACTGTTTATTTGCCCACAGGTAACACTGCCGCGGGCGGGCAGGGCACGATCCAGATACCAGCCCACCCAACTGCAGATATCGGTCAAATCCCTGGGGGTAAACTCATGGTCGGGCAAGAGTTCCTGATAATATTGCCAGAGCGCCATCACACTGTTAGTGGCACTGTGTGCAATGTCGTTTATTTGCTGCTCCGGCAGATGCCGTTGTAAATGATTGGCCAGAGCCGGTTCCACCACCCTGTCCCTAAGGAATGCCTGGTCCAGGCGAGGGTAGTAAGCTCTGGGCAGTTTCTCTTTCAGGGCCGGGTCCATTTGACGCCCGGAGTAATGATCCGGGTTACCGGTGAGAATCACCCGGTGTTTTGCGCTGACCTTGACAGGATGGCCATTCACATAGATGCAGGGTTCTGGTTCCCATAAGCCGTTCAATGATGCCAGCAATCCGGCTTTGGCCAGATTGGCTTCATCCAGAACCAGGGTAATGTATTCTCCTTCTTTGTTGGATTCAGTATTGGCCCATTCCATCAATGCCCGGTTTTGCTGCGCCATAGAGCGATCGCCATCGGCGTGTTGTTGCCACTGCCAGCGTTTCATCAGGGTCTGTTCGCTGTCAGAGGGTCCCAGAGAAATGACCGCAGCCTGTCCTGAAGCCTTCGCCATTTTGGCGGAAAAGTAACTTTTCCCGGTGCTGGTTTCCCCCTGCAGGAAGATAACGGGAGAGTCCGAAAACCGGTCATGGAGTCGGGATAAGCGACGACTTTCACGATCCTTCTGGTTCATTGATCCGTGATAAAGATCCCGGGCCAGTGCTGGCAATGGGTTATCAGCGGATCCCGTCCATACCAGTGATTCAGCCAGTCGATGTTCTATGCGTTCAATGCCTTCTGCCTCAGAATTCGCTGTTCTGGCCCTATGAAAGCAATCAGTAGCCAGGGCGTGAATGGCGTCGGATCGGGTCTGCCCTGATAGCAAAGATAACTGCCAGCCACAAGCCAGTGCATCTTGCAAGCGTTTAATCTGCCTTGCTGGCCTGATGGCCAGCGATTGCCAGGGCTTTGCTGCCGCCGGACTTATTTCCAACTGATACGCTATAGCATCTCGTTGTTGTTCGGGCACATGAGCCAGGATTATGGCAGAGAGCCTGTCGAAAAAGTCTGCTCCACCCCACTCTGGAAAGGGACTTTTATAGGACAGTTTTAATTCATTACCTTTAAATACTGCCGGGTCAAAAGCTCTGGCCAGTGGCCACAGGTTCTGTTCCACAAACACTCTATCCAATGGCAGGGCACTGTTGATGATGGCGTTTAACCGATCCGGGTCTACCGAGGCGGTATGATCCTCATCCGGTTTCTCATCGGCATCCGGCGTCTTGTCCGGTAACAAGTGCCAGCAGGCCACTTTCATAAAATCCCGTACTGATGGGTTCTGTCGGGTGCCATGGGTGATGACGCTATCGATGGCCTTACGCCAGTGGCGGGGTAAAAGCTGTAAGGACTGGTCAACCTGCTGCGCCCGCCGGGCAGCCAGTATCAGGTTATTCAACAACCCTTCGGTCATTTCAGGCAAAGGGTTACAAAGGTTGGCGGGTACGGTTGCAAATGCTCTGTAAAGTGAGTGAAGTGCCTGTTCTGGCAGCTCAGCCCGGGAGATTTCATGCCTGACGGCATTGATCTCCCAGAGATCGACTTCAGGACAGGGCTCACCCGTGGCAATCATCGAATGAAATACTGAAGATGGGCTTTTCGCAGACTCAGGCCAGAGCAATGTTATACGAGCCTGTGGATAGACCTGTAACTGGCCGTTCACCAGCAGAGGTTGCCCGACTACCAGAGGTTCCAGAAGCTGCTGAAGCGTTGGATTACTTTCCAGCCCTCTGAATACCACCGGCTTGCCAGTGGTCAATGCCTCCTGCAACTGACTCTGACGGCGTCCAAAATACGCCTTTTGTTCCGAGGTGATATGGATATTATCAAAGAGCTCGCTGAAGCTGGTCTGTTCATTGATCTGGATGACCAAAGGGGCTGGCTGATGATAATTGATCCAGCGACTCGCCTGGGCGTGCTGCTGATAAGTGACGAATTTAAAGGTGGCGTGATCTCCGGTTTTTTCCTTTGGGCTGGACAGAGGATGCTGATCATTTTCTGTCAATCTCAGGGCTTTCGGCTGCTGTTTCCAATGGGCCAGCTGAAGTCGGGGCTCCAGGCCGGTCGTCTCGCGAATCCTCTGCAATGAACCCAGCAAACGCAACCAGAGTGCCTCAGTGAGGGGAGACGTCACGGTGACGACACCACCGGACCGAACCTGTTCCAGCAGGCAGGTATTGGGTACTGCGTAGCCTTCTGGGGCGATGGCAATCGGGTTCAGCCATTGGGCAATATTGCTTTGGTTAATGATGATCGGGGTTCGTGGTGCCTGCTCTTTATCAAGTTCTTTGTCACCTTCTTTGTCATCTTGCTTTTCAAGAGAGTCGGACAGTCTATGGAACAGGGAATGAAGCTCGTCATCCGCTACCGGCATCTGATAAAACTGAACATTGTCGGGTAACTGGCAGATCCTCCCATTGCTCTCAAAGCTCTGCTGCGCCAGCATCTGGCGAAGCGTCTGTTCAAAGGCCAGATCCTGCCAGTCAGCCCCTTTCAGAATCACCCGTTGTCCGGCCCTCAATGACTCAAGGCTGCCGGGGATGTGCCGGATCCGTCCCTGTTTGTTCACTCCGGGGGCGCCCATCAGCAACTGTCGCCAGTTGCTGTGCAAGTGACAGTCAACAAGAACGGTATTGTCGTCATCCATAGCACTTTCGGCAGAGGAGAGTTCAGTCAATAGCGGAGGAACTTTGACCGGGATATTGCCGGTCTTTGGTTCAGACTGCCAGGTGTTTCCTGGTCGATTAATTCGCCGCCAGAAATCAGCCCCCGGTGCGCCGGCCACCGACGCTTCGTTGTGCTTGTCAACCGATGCCAGCTGCTCAGGGTCTGCCACCACCAGCAGAGAAACATGTGCGCCCAGAGGGCGTTTCTCCTGACTGACTTTGTCGTACAGACAGGGGTTATTCGGGTCCAGTAAATCGTTAAATTTGGGCAGTTCTTCGCTGCTGAGATTTCGGATATCCAGCACCAGAGTGAATGGTTGTGAACCTTCAAACAGTTTGCCCGGATAAAGAGTGTGACGACCATCGTCAGAAATGCTCAAGCGGCTCACCAGATTAGCCTGTGAGAGGTCATCGGGGTGGGAAATAAGGGTGACATCCCGATGGTCATCGCAGGTCTGGGCAACCAAAAGCTGTCGTACCTCATCATCACTGGTGACAAAACGAAAATCGAAGGCATGAGGGGCCTTGCAGACTGGGGAATCCGCTGAGGATACGGCTCTCACCTTATCAGGCAAGGTCACCGAAGGTGGCGATAGAGTCAGTTTGGAATTTACTTCCGGACAAATCTTTGCAATCTCTGACGATAAATCCAGATTTTCTCTCTTGGCTGGTACGCCATTTTCAATAACAGGGTTTTTTCTTTTTTCGCCAATCTGACCATCCATAGTCAATCTCCCTCCTGACATCTGAAGGACTGCGTTGAGATTCTTATCTGTTTAGACCTGTAAGGTGTGATTAAAGTTCCATTTTAACTGTTACCCCTCTGTAGGTTTGTCCAGCCTGCTGTTCGGCTGCACTGAATCGGGTGCTCAGTTAATGTTTCCATTCCCGCGAAGGAGGTCGTTTCAGGTTAACAACTCGTTCCCACGCTCTGTGGGTGTCGCAAAACTCTCTCCAGCGTGGGAACGAGTTGACTCCCCTCATTCCCGGCTTCATTCTCGTCATTCCCGGCTTCATTCTCGTCATTCCCGGCTTCATTCTCGTCATTCCCGGCTTCATTCTCGTCATTCCCGGCTTCATTCTCGTCATTCCCGGCTTCATTCTCGTCATTCCCGGCTTCATTCTCGTCATTCCCGACTTCATTCTCGTCATTCCCGACTTCATTCTCGTCATTCCCGACTTCATTCTCGTCATTCCCGACTTCATTCTCGTCATTCCCGCGAAGGCGGGAATCCACACTGACTCACCACAAGAACCATTCTGCCCGGTGCCCCCCCTGGCCTTGTCATCCCCGAGAAGGCAGAGATCCACCGTTGGCGCTGGATTCCCGCCTTCGCGGGAATGACGACCTCAGACATGGGAACGAGTTATTGGGCTTTTGCGACAGCCTCCTTCGCGGGAATGACGACCTCAGAGCATGGGAACGAGTTATTGGGCTTTTGCGACAGCCTCCTTCGCGGGAATGACGACCTCAGAGCATGGGAACGAGCTGTTGGAGTTTTGCAACACCCTCGCTCTGCGTGGGAATGCATATCTCCCCTGAAAAGCGTACTCTGCAGCGCGAGATAGGTATGGGCTCCCAAGCTGGAGCATGGGAACCAGAGTTTTGCGACAGCCTCGAAGGAGGTCGTTTCAGGTCGACGGCGAACTTTATACAAGTTTTATTGTCATAAATTTTATTGTCATAAATAGGAGAGGTACTTTATTTATGCGTTAGCGATTAAATCATGGATGAACATTAGTATGGTAGGGTGTGTCAGAATGTTAAATGCTAATTTTGGTGACTCAAAGCTCCAAATCCCGACAACGAATCCAAACCAGGATACCTGGTCTGGCAGTCCAACCAATCGGTCTGAAAGTGAATCCAAAGAGACATTTTGATCCTGGTGGCGTTCCAGCCATCCAAACGCATTTAGCCAAGCGTCTCTGTCGTTTGTCTGTTCCAGATCAGGTAGGCACACTCCGGGAACAACTTGGGGGCAAGGGAATGTTTTTGCAGCGGATGAAGGACGCCGGTCTGAATGTTCCACCGTTTAAATGTGTGACCACCCAGGTCGTGAATGCGCTTGAACAACACCCTCTGAATCCTCGTTCTTTAGCTCGTTATCTTCCCGATATCGCCTACGAGCCGGGTGCGCAGGCCAGTCTGGCGCACATCAAGGAATACCTTAATACTTTGTCATCTTCAGACGTCAAAAGAACCGGGGTGCTGAAGGGGCTGGCGGAATTTATTGCCAGTGATGACTTTTACCAGCAGATTAAAGAGTCTGAAGCGGCCCAACAAATCAGGGATCTGCGTCATCAGTTGGACAAACCCTCCCTATCAAAACCGGTTATCGTCCGCAGTTCTGGCATCAACGAAGATAATTACGGCGACGCCCAGGCGGGCAAATACCTCTCTTTAGTTCAGGAAGAAGACGATGTTCTGCGAACCTGTCTCAAGGTCACGGCTTCAGGCTACCACCCTGAAGTCTGTCCCGCAGGCGTACCACAACCCATGGCACTGATCATCCAGGAGTGTATTGACTGTCAATACGGCGGGGTCATCATGAGCTTTAAATCTTTTCGGGATGGTACCATCGGGGTTGAGTTCACCCGCGGTCAACCCAGAGGTGTGGTTGCAGGGCGGTCCGGTAATACGCCTCACCGCATCGATATTTCTGACCAGGAAGGCCCTGACAGCTATCAATATTTTCCCGGTACGATCTCAAGTCATTTTGTCCTGCGCAAAAGCACTAACGGCTATTCAGAAACCAGAATTGAAAATGCAGACACTCATAAAGACGACGTTAGTCATATAGTTAATGATAAAATGGTTTCAGATATCAGGAAGATGGTGACAACGCTGGAAAGCCTACTGCTCTGCCCCGTGGATGCGGAGTTCGCCATTAATCCTGAGGGTGTCCCGTTCCTGTTGCAGGTGCGTCCTGTTACCCAACTCTCTGGCGATATGGACTTTACCATGCCCATGCCCAAAGAGACCATTGCTATTGGTGCGGGTGTCAGCGAAGGCTTTTGCACCGGATCACTTTGGCTGGCCAGACGACCAGAGGCAGACTCTATGCCGGATGGAGCCATCGTCGTAGCTGACCACATTGAAGACTGGATGCTTGAGCCTGAGTTCCTGAAACGGGTTGGCGGTTTTGTCATTGCCAAAGGAGGATTCAATGCTCATGTGGCGATCCTTATGAAACAGGAACAAAAAACTTTGATGCTGGCCGGTGATCAGTTTCAAGCGGTGTCTGTTCAGGCCGGCCAACAGGCGACACTGGTCTGCGCTTGCTTTAATGATGAGCCTGGTGCCTTTATTGTTGCCGGTGATCTTAGCGGAAAACTGGCCAGTTGCAGAAAGCTGTCCTCAGCTGTTCCTGATGTGTCGTTAGCCAAAGCCGTCCCCTCACGGGATGATTTATCCTTTCCTGAAGGCACATTCCTTGAGGTTGCCAGCGGTTTCAAATAGCTCACGGATCAAAATGCCCGCCTGCTGGCATTATTTGCCCCCGGTGCCGGACTGGATGGTCTGGCCAACCCGGTAAAACTGAGCATGTCACCACAAGGATCCAGAATACTGGCAGAGACTGAAGACAGCGTAAATCGGCTGGTTTATGGGGCCGAAGCCCTGTTGCAGGGTTACCGGGCCTTCTTAGAGCTGGCGGGTGAGAAAGGTTCACCCGAGGTTCAGTTATTGCGGGATGAATTGCCACTACTGATCAGCCGCTTCGAGACTTTGCAAAAGACCATCCAATCAGGGCTGGAGCGAATCATTCTGCCCATGCACGCTGCTGAAGAAGGGCGGCTATCCCCGGGTATCTTTCGTCAATGGCTGGCCGATTGCCATAAGTTACAATCCGATCTTCAAGCTCTCAACCCCAAGCAAGCTGAGCAGGTCCGAAGTGTCCATGAGCTGATTTTTGCCCTGCATCAGCGCTTTGTAAACGCACTGGCACCGGTCACTCTGGCTTCGGGCCAGGGCAGGATATCTTCGGAAAAGAAAATCACCTATGTCGATTGCACGACCTCGGGTGGCTCGGTAGAAAAAGCTCCACTGCTGAGGCCGTCCGACAAAGCATTCATCGAAGAAGCAGGAAAATCAGGGACTGTCGTCAGTACGGATGATGCCTTGATTGTTAACCTGAAACTTGGAACTCATATGAGCGTTATCGAGCTACTTGAACAGGCAGATGGGGGGAAAGGACGAACCCTGCGGCTGAAATTATCTGACGAATTTAATAAGCCTGATAAAGGATTTAAATCCGGCAAGTTAAAGCGTATGTGGTTTCTGGCACAATTTCTAAAAGCGATCGAACTGGATGAAAACTCTGACCCCATGAAGATAAGTTGCAACGCCGTAGCGGGTGAAATAACCATTGAATGCCCGCAAATGAAATCACGTAAGACCATGCAGAATGCCTTTGAACAACTGCTCATTGTGATAAATGGTATGTTTTGTCTGGATACACGCCTTGGAGAGATAGCCATTTTTGGAAGAGATCAGTGGGACTTTAATGTACTTGCACAACATCTTAATTGCGATGTTACGACAGAAGCTGACAGATTCGCCTTTCAACACAGCCTTTTCTCAATCTTTTATGTTCACTCTCTTCGCAGTATTCCTCCTTGCTACAAGTTATTAAGCAACCACCAACAGTTTATTCATCATGCTCATCGGTTGGGAGTGTGTCATTCTTTAATATCCTTCAAGAAAGAATCGAAGGGTAGTTTTCGGGAAATGTTTATGAGCGATGAGATGAGTGAGGATATCCGCAGGGAAATCTTACAGCATCTTGTATTGTTAAACCCTAAAAGGGCTACACGATTGTACGAGGATGTCTACCCCGATTTAAAAGATAAATACTTTGTTATCACCCCAACACACGACTACAAGCCAGAATTTGTTGTTGAACCCGTTGAGCCCTATAGGGATCATAATGAACAATTCGCGCAAACCCTGCTGAAGCATGGACTGAAATATGCCAGCAAACGGGCTCGGCGCGATTACTGCTACTTGGGGATTCGTGACCATTCCCTCGAAAAACGCATCATGACCAAATAGTTATCAGGTATCCAATGACTCATAAATCGAATTCAAATTCACGGTACTCAAAAACTCTCCGGCAATTTTTGTCAGCTCGTCGTTTTTGAGTACCAGAGCATTGCTGGCATTATGTGCCTGTCGTAAGTAGGCATCCTCAATAAGTTCCTGACACTCGCGAGGGCTAGCAATATGCAACATCGCATACAGCTCTACCGGTGAGGATGGGTCATAAGTACCACATTCTTTACTCATAAAAGCACCTGCCCAGCAACAGCTTAAGCAACCGCCTTTCGAGTGTGTCACTTCATAAAGGTAATGACAGAAGGCCTGCTGAATTGCTTGTTTGCATTGCTTTTTTAACTTCTCCAAGAGCGTTTCTGCTTTCAATACCAGAGGGTAGGACTTTGATTTGAGCATTTCCAATACCTGCTTCCAGTTAGGGCTGCTATTAACTTTTCGCTGATACAGGGCTTCGGCTTTTTCTTCAATCACTGTCTTGTTCCAGGCAGGCTGCCCCATGAGAATCACCGGACGATGGTTCGCCTTGCCCGAGGTTAACTGCGGAAATGCGGGCCGTTGCTCCAGTATTCGTTCTATATTCGGAATACCCTCAGGTTGGTCTGTCCAGGCGTCTTCTATAGATGGATTGGCAATTTCACCTTCAAGAGATGACGAGCGCCCATCATGACAATGAGTGACGAAAAAGGCATTCTTTTTTTCCTCATGGATGGTGGCATTAACATTGCACGTCCGATTATCTTTTCCCCTGGAGAAGAATGTCTTATACCACTTTTTCAGGCAATGGCTGGCGTCAACCTTCAGTTCATCGACGTTGACCAGACGCACCAGTAGCTCATGATGTTGAAGCGGCATGATACCACCGTTCCGCTTGTTGGACACGGGATCCAACCAACCTGATAGCAGAGCTTCACGGGCAAAGCGAATAAACGAAGGCCTGGCCAAGTCAGTGTTCACAATATCTACCATTGAACGCAACCACTCGTAAGGGTATTCTCCGTTCTGTTCAACCATTTTTGAATGAAGTAGCCTGAGCGGTTCAGTGACCTGAACTTCATCATTGTCAGACAATATTTGAATGACTGCCTCGGGCATCGGTCTATAAGGAGGCTTGCCGAAATCCATCACTCTACCGAGCAGTCGATTCGTAGGATGGTCCAATGCTTCTGTCTTCAGCGACTCTAACAGCGAGACACCCAGGGAAAAACCGGCAAAACTTTTTTCTACCCAAAGCTTCTTTACTATTTCGATAATAAATCGATCGACTTGTGTAATAAATGGTAATAAACCGCCTGTCTCAACGGCTTTCTTCAGTTGCTCAAGGCTCATGTTAAAGGCTCTAGCCAGAGCTTGAATTTGTTCTGAATCAGCCTCTTCCAGAAGGTCCTGAAGATGCTTTGATGCAGCGTTCAAATCACAGAACTTCCCGGAATCAGGTGTAATTTTTGTCACCTCCCCGGGCGCTCCGCCCAAATCTACTGACTCCCAGGTTTGGCCTCCATCCACGGAATACTCGGGGAAGCAGTGGAAAAGGCTATCAATTTGCCGACAGGGAATCCCGAAGTAACGGCAAAAAGCAATAAAAACAGGCACGCGATGACGACAGCTACCTTGTCGTTTTGTTACGAGAAATTCAAAGAAATTTTCATGCTCTCCTGGTTTAGCTTCACCGGAGAACTGTTCGCAATATTCCGTGATTGCGTTAATTCGTTGCCTGGTGTCTTCAGGGCTTGCTATTGTCTGCAAAAGTGCCTGTATTTTGGGTGGATGTTCGCCAGTGTTATTAAAGTTATTAAGCAGTTCTTTCATTACGGACTTGATACTTTCTGTACAATCGACGTCAAAATGTATTGATCGTTCTGTTCGGGTTGCTTCAGTACCCGTTTTTTTGCCCGGCTTTGCGGGTTCTACGACATAAGTACATTGAAAACTCTGGAAGGCTTCGGCCTGGGGAATAAGCAGTGTATGAAGCCCGGTATATGTGTCCCTGATCAGTTTATGCGGCAAATAGGGCTCTATACGCAGGGCCACGATAGAGTCACTGGCCGTCAGGCTGGGTAAGGGATATTGGCCATTCTGTGATGACATCTTAAGGGTCGCCAGCGTTTGGTTTCTGGTTAATGTCATTTCATAATCATTACCTGATAACCGCCTGGGTGTGAGGGTTTCGACTCCCAGAAGGTGTTTACCATCAAGACTGATCTTTTTGATTTCTCCCCTGGCAGTGACACGAATATCTACTGCCCGCCAGCGATACATTTCGGGGGGATGCTGGGAATCAAAAATTTTGTAAAGTTCAACCTTTGGCGTCTCCTCATCCTCATAGTTGGTTATTTGGTCCAATGCAGGAGCTTCTTCTTCCTCAACTTCCGGGTCATACGGTTCAGTAGCGTCATTACCGCTAATCGCTGATGCTTCGTTAATAAATTCGTTTACCAAGTGGTCTGGCAGAGCGCTGATCTGATGCCAGAATCCGGGCCAGCATTGAACGTCACGAGCTTTCCATGCCTGTATCTGCTTATCAGCTTCCTCAAGGTAAGGTTGGTAAGCCGGCATTTTCAGCGTTTGTGCCTGTTCTTTGGTCAGGGGGAATACGCTATTGGCGTCCACTTCCGTACGGGCAAACACACGAGTGAACCAGCATTGCTGCCAGTGTCTGTACAGTACCTGTGTGAAAATATCGTCCGACTGATCCGGCTTCAGGGTAAGACCGGATGCTCGCCACCTGGACTGGGCCAGCCTCTTGATGATTTCCGTTTTGGCTTCCTCTTTATCCAGACGAGTGTTAAAACGAATTTCATGGCGTTTTTCATCAAGACTGTTGCGATGACTGCCTCGTATCAACCATGGGCGATTAATGCCGGATACCGTTTGGTAGAACCATTCGCTCATTTCAGGGTGAAGCGCTTCCTTATCCATGGCAATAGCTGATAGCCCGGGCAGTTCCTCCAGCGATAGGTTGGCGGCCATGAGATAAAGCCGGTAGTACTGATTGAGGTTTTGATGAACGGCTTTTTCGCTAAAATCGCCTCCTCTGGTGATAGCCCTGGCAACATTCTGCAGATCAAGGCTGGTCGGCCGCAATGGCAGTTTTTTGCGTTGCAGGTGTGCCCTTAAAAGACAATGTTTTTCTGTCAGCTTTTTAGCGACGAATGTCCCTTCTGAGGACTCTGGCAACGCTTTTTCGGCAATGGTCTGTAATTCTTCCGGGTTGTACTGCCGGATGGGCAAATGTCGAAAACGCCCTTTCAGTGCCGGTGATAAGGGTTTTCGCCCGCTGTACTCAGGCGGGTTGATGGTGGCAAACAGGTGGAAGCCGGGATGGGCGTCTCCGGCCAGAATATGGTTCAATTCACCTTCCAGATGTTGGCTGTCGATCAGATTCATTTCCGAAATCACCACGATACCGCCTTTCACTTTTGCCTTCTGGATCGTTTCACACACTTTGTCCCAGGAACAATCACAGGCATTCAGGTAAAAGACTTCCGGCATGGATTCTTGCCGTTGTTCAGCCTGCTGTTTGACACTTTCAATCACCAGGTTCAGCGTGGCATCTTTACCCCGCCCGGCCGGACCTTCAATCAGTGTTGCCTGACGACCGCCGTGTTTTCTTTCGAGATGATAAGCCTGCTGACAGCGGCTTAAATCCTGTCCAAGCTGTTGCACCAGTTCACGGACTGCCGAGCCGGAGGTATCAAAGTCTGGCCGGATTTTTTCGCTGACTGTACTGAAGGTCTGATGAATATCTGACAGGGTCTTGTTACGAACTTTGTCGCTCAGGGTGTTCTCCGGTTGGTAACGGGCAGCAAACCAGATTTCCAGTGCTGACAGGGCATCCTGATGAGTTTCGGTGATTTCCGGCCCCAGTACATCCCGAAAACTCTGTTGGATCAAACTGTTTATTTGCTCACAGGTCACACTGCCGCGTGCGGGCAGGGCACGATCCAGATACCAGCCCACCCAGCTGCAGATATCCGTTAAATCCCTGGGGGTAAACTCATGCTCGGGCAAGAGTTCCTGATAATGTTGCCAGAGTGCCATCACACTTTTGGTGGCACTGCGAGCAAAGTCGTTTATTTGATGCTCCAGCAGATGCTCTTGTAAATGCCTGACCAGAGCCGGTTCCACCACCCTGTCCCGAAGGAATGCCTGGTCCAGGCGTGGGTAGTAAGCCCTGGGCAATTTCTCTTTAAGAGCCGGGTCCATTTGGCGCCCGGCGTAATGATCCGGGTTACCGGTAAGAATCACCCGGTGTTTTGAGCTGACCCTGACAGGATGACCATTCACGTAAATGCAGGGTTCTCTTTCCCATAAGCCGTTCAATGATGCCAGTAATCCGGCTTTGGTCAGGTTGGCCTCGTCCAGCACCAGAGTGATGTACTCTCCTCCAGCACAGCCTCCGTCTTTGTCGGATTTGGTCTTGGCCCATTCCATCAATGCCCGGTTTTGCTGCATCATAGAGCGGTCGCCATCGGCGTGTTGTTGCCACTGCCAGCGTTTCATCAGGGTTTGATCGCTGTCAGAAGGTCCAAGGGAAATGACTGAAGCTTGTCCTGAAGCCTTGGCCATTTTGGCAGAAAAGTAACTTTTCCCGGTGCCGGTTTCTCCCTGCAGGAATATAACAGGAGAGTCCGTAAGCCGGTCATGGAGCCGGGACAATCGACGGCTTTCACGATCTTTCTGACTCATCTCGCCGTGATAAAGATCCTGAGCCAGTGCTGACAAGGACTTATCGGCGGAACTGTGCAATTGCAGCGATTCAGACAGTCGATGCTCTATACGTTCAATGTCTTCTGCTTTAGAATTCGCTGTTCTGGCCCTGTGAAAACAATCGGAGGCCAGCGCTCGAATGGTGTCGGATCGGGTCTGCCCCGGTGGCAGAATTAACTGCCAGCCGGAAGCCAGCGCATCTTGCAAACGTTTAATCTGTCTGGTTGGCCTGATCGCTAACGATTGCCAGGACTCTGCTTCCGCAGGATCGACTTTTAACTGATACGCCAATGCATCTCGTTTTTTTCCGGGCGCATGGGCCACGATCAAGGCACAGAGCCTGTCGAGAGTTTCTTTTTCATCCCGCCATGAAAATGGCTTTTTATAGGACAGTTGTAATTTTTCATTAAATACAACCGGGTCAAAGGCTCTGGCCAGTGACCACAGGTTCTGTCCCACAAAGGCTCTATCTAACGGCAGGGCACTGTTGATGATGGCGTTTATGCGATCCGGGTCTACCGAGGCGATTTGATGCTCATCTGGCAATAGCTGCTGACAAGCCACTTTCATAAAATCACGCACGGGCGGATGCTGCCGGGTACCATGGGTGATAACGCTGTCGATGGCCTTGCGCCAGTGACAGGGCAGGAGCTGCAGGGACTGGTCGACCTGTTGTGCCCGCCGGGCAGCCAGTATCAGGCTATTCAATAACTCTTCGGTTACTTCAGGAAGAGGGTTACACAGGTGGGCAGGTACGGTTTTAAAGGCTTGGTAAAGTTCATTAAGTGCTTGTTCAGGCAGTTCAGTCCGGGAGATTTCATGCTTGACGGCGTTGATATCCCAAAGATCGACTTCAGGACATGGCTTACTGGTGGCAACCATCGAACGAAATACGGAAGATGGACTTTTCACAGACTCAGGCCAAAGCATCGTGACATGAGCGTCCGGATAGGCCTGTAATTGCCCATTTACCAACAGCGGTTGGCCAACAACCAGAGGTTCCAGAAGCTGCTGAAGGGTTGGATTGCTTTCCAGCCCCCGCAATACTACCGGCTTACCAGCAGTCAATGCCTCCTGCAACTTAGTCTTGCGGTGTCCAAAATGGGCCTTTTGTTCCGAGGTGATATGGATATTATCAAATAGCTGGCTGAAGCTGGTTTGTTCATTGACCTGAATGACCAGGGGAGTTTGCGGGAGGTCATTGATCCAATGATTTGCCTGGGCAGATTGTTGATAAGTGACGGTATCAAAGGCAGCGTGATTTCTGACTTTTTCCGATGGGTTGGGCAGAGGGTATTTATCGTTTTCTGTTAAACCCAGGGCTTTCGGCTGTCCTTTTGCGTGAGCCACCTGAAGTCGGGGCTCAAGGCCTGTCGTCTCTCGAATAGTCTGCAGCGAACCCAGTAAACGAAACCAAAGTACCTCAGTAAGGGGAGACGTCAGGGTGACCACACCTCCCACCTGAACCTGTTCCAACAGGCGGGTGTTAGGAACTGCGTAGCCTTCCGGGGCGATGGCAATTGGGTTCAGCCATTGGACAATATTACTCTCGTTAATGATGATCGGTTTTGCTGATGCCTGCTCTTTATCAACTTTTTTGTCAAGAGAACGGGACAGACTTTGGAACAGTGAATGAAGCTCGTTATTTCTTACCGACATCTGATAGAACTGAACATCGTCGGGTAACGGACAGACTTCCCCATTGCTCTCAAAGCACTGTTGCGCCAGCATCTGTCGTATGGTCTGTTCAAAGGTCAGATCTTGCCAGTCGGCCCCTTTCAGAATCACCCGTTGCCCGGACCTCAATGACTCAAGCCTGCCGGGAAGATGCTGGATTCTTCCCTGTTTATCGACTCCGGGACCGCCCAGCAACAACTGTCGCCAGTTGCTGTGCAAGTGACAATCAATAACAATGCTATTGTCGTCATCCATAATGCTTTCGGCGCAGGGAATTTCCGCCAATAGCGGAGGAATCTCGTCGATGTCCATTGATGGGCCATTGCCCTTCTGAGCGTCAAACTGCCAGGTATTTTCCGGTCGATTAATTCGCCGCCAGAAATCAGCGCCAGGTGCGTCATCACGACTGCCAACCGATGCCAGCTGTGCAGGGTCTGCCAAGACCAATAGAGAAACATGGTTTCCCAGAGAGTGTTTTTTCTGGCTGACTTTGTCATACAGACAGGGGTTATTCGGGTCCAGTAAATCGTTAAATTTGGGCAGTTCCTCGCTGGTGAGTTTTCGGATATCCAGCACCAGAGTGAATGGTTGTGAACCCTCAAACAGCTTGCCTGAGCGCAGAGTCTGACGACCATCGTCGGAAATGCTCAAGCGGGTCACCAGGTTAGCCTGTGCGAGGTCATCGGGGTGGGAAATAAGGGTGACATCCCGGTGGTCATCGCAGGTCTGGGAAACCAAAATCTGACGAACCTCATCATCACGGGTGACAAAACGAAAATCGAAGGCATGAGGGGTTTTACGGAGTGAGGAATCCGTTGAGGATACGGTTCTTGCCCGGTCAGGTGACTTAATCTGAGGCGACGATACATTGAGTTTGGTAATGACATCAGAGCAGATCGCTACATCATTTGGCAGTAATTCCAGTTTTGGTTTCTTGACGGTTACGCCAGTATCAGAAACGCCATTATCAAGAATCGATTTGTGTATTTCCCTAATCCGACCATCCATGATCAATACCCCCCAACCAATATTTGAAAAACTGCATTTAATAAGTTGTTTTAATATTTGACCTTGAAATAGTACTAAAGTTCCTTTTTATTAGGCACGATCTTCCAGAGCGAAAAAACCTCTTGCTCTCTGACATGGTCATGAGTAGACCGCAAACTGGTGACTTGAAGGGTGCGGCTGCACGGGCTGAAGCAAAATTTGTCAATCCTGCCTTCTGTTTGCAAACGGGTCCTTTCCAGCCAGTTCCCGTCTGCCGTCAACCCGAACAGAATCAGGCTGTGCGTACACGTACTGGGAACTAGAGCCAGAAGGCAACCTTCCTGATTGAAATCTGCTTTAACGATGGAAAACCCGATGCGTTGATTGACCCACTCAACGGCGGCGGGTTCAGCGAATGGCTGACCGAAAGATTCAGCAAAAGGCTTACGTTGATAGAGATCAGTGTGGCCAGAAGGATCGTTACAAACAATGGTTTCAGCGCTGGGACTGGCTACTACCAGGGACTCAGCAGGAAAGGTTTGTGTCTGGCCCCAGATTCCCGACGCTGCCTTGCGCCAGATCGTCAGGCTTCCCTCGCTTTCCCGGATGAATTCACAAGGGTCCACAGAAAAATGAAAACCACCACCGCCACTCTGGGACTCCTCCCGATAAGAGAGTTGCCACTTGTCGTCTGTATCCAATTCCCAGATATTAAAACTTTTTTCGGAGGTGATAATCAGAAGCCGACCATCCTGGCTAAATTCAGGTCTAATAGAGAAATACCGGCTTGGCTGGTCACAGTATTCAATGATTCTCTTTTTTTCACGCCACTGCCCTTGCGGATCACAGGCAAAAATGACGACAAAGAAATAATCCCGTTCAATGGCAGCGTCGTAGGTATCATCGCCGGCATCCTCAAACCATGTGGCAAAATGACGGTTATCCGGGCTGAATTTCACATCGAGATCAAAGTCAAAGTCGCTCACTGTTTCGCCATTGGGCGTTTCTTTCAGATCATCAGCAGGATCTGAAACAACAATGTCGCCCGTTTGTGACCAGGATTTATCCTCTGCCCGACTCATCAACCTAATGTATGATCCGTCATAAAGCAGAAGATGATTGTTGTCGGGACTGAACAGCAAATGATGATTTTGGCCTGTGTTAATCTTGCCTCTATTGACCCACTGCCCATCAGCCCCCCGACCAAGAATAGCACCAGCTTCCCCTCTGTTAATACAGACCAGTGAACTGGCATCAGGTGACAAGTACATTTCATTCATGTACTTGACCTCATCTTGAGGAAAAACCTCACCCGTTGTCAGTTGTTGCTCAACCCACGAATCTTTCTTGCGTTCAAAAACAGACACTAAATGCTCTTTGCCGCTGTATTGGTAGCTAAGGGGTCCCCTTCGCATATGACCTCGGGGAACGCGATGCAGGACAAATAAAATATGGTCGGCCCGTTGATGACCATAACTGACGTAATCATTGTGTTTGATTTCAGCTTCCCTGACCCATTGACCGTCAGGATCCGGAGCCAGAATATCACTGGAGTCCTTCGACTTTCTCTCAATGATAATGGGAATATGATCACGCAGATGATGATAATGAACATCCAGGCTGCCAATGGGTATAAAGGTCAATGCGGCCCCATCAAGAATCTGCTGGCGCAAATGGCTGGCATAACAGGAGTAATAGGCCGGGCCCAGTTGCGCAGGGAAGTGGCGGTCAGAAAATATGGGCAATGTTCTGAGATACTCAAGGAGCAAATGACTGGACTGAATGATTGCCCGGCACGAAGACTGTCTTTGTCTGGTCAGAGAGAGAAAGTAATGGACCTCTTCCAGGCCGCATGACCTCAGGCGATCGCCCATTGTTGGCGATGTTTGCCCAAAATGATTGATATCGTTGATCGATAAATAGCTGGCGATTCTGTTGAACACTTCCACGGGCAAGCTAACCAGTCGGCTGTCGGAGCAAGTCGTAGCTGTTGCTGAATCCGTTGCGGATACGGTTCTCGTCTTGTCAGGCATCCTCGCCGGAGTTGACCATGGACTGAGTTTGGGAATGACATCAGAGACCTCTGCAATGTTTGACGGTACATCTTGCTTTGCTCTGTTGGCTGGTGGCTCACTATTTGGAAAGGGAGTGTTGCTTTTCTCATTAATCCGGCCATCCATCGTGAACTTCTCTCCTGTCATCTAGAGGACTGTATTGAAATTGTCTGGTGATATGACCTTCAGAAAGGAGAAAAGTTCTATTTGGATGATAACCCGTAACCAGTGGAAGAAATCGGCAATGGGTTAACTCATCGGATTTCAGTATCAGAGCATTACCGGCCTAGTACATAACTCCAGTTTCTTTGTCCTGCAGCAATGCCGGAATTTTCCATTCTGGCATTCTTCTCCCTGATTCAGATCAGGGTGACCTATGCCAGCTCAATACCGTATCCGCCTGTCCATAGACGAACAGCAGCAATTAAAAGACCTCATTCACCAGACCAAGGTGGCCAAGCATAAACGTATTCATGCCCAGATCCTCCTGTGTCTCGATGAAAACGGGCCAAAACTGACGGAGCTCCAGACCAGCCAAACCTGTGGTGTTTCAACGAAAACGGTTCAGAGAACACGCAAACGCTGTGTACTTGAAGGGCTGGATATTGCTGTTAATAGCAAGTTCAATGGCATTGCCCGCCCAAGAAAACTCCAGGGGGAGCAGCAGGCGGCATTGACAGCTCTGGCTTGCTCAACACCACCAGAAGGTCATAGCCGCTGGACGCTACAGCTTCTCGCTGACCGTATGGTTGAGTTGGAGCATGTCAATTCCATCTCGCATCAAACCATTGGCCGAGAGTTAAAAAAAACGAGTTGAAGCCTTGGCAGAAAAAGGAGTGGTGTATTCCAAAAAAAGCAAACGCAGAATTTGTTTGCGCTATGGAACGTGTTTTGGATGTTTATCAACAACCACATGATCCGAATCGACCACTGATCTGTATGGATGAGAGCAGTAAGCAGCATACTTTGGAGGTCAGGACTCCACTCCCTATGAAGCCTGGCCAACCCCTAAAATATGACAATGAGTATGAGCGCAATGGTGTGAGTTCTCTCTTCATGTTTTTTGCGCCACTGGAAGGTTGGCGACATATCGAGGTGACTGATAGCCGAACTGCCTGCGACTGGGCTCACCAGATCAAACAGCTGGTTGATGTTCACTTCCCAAAAGCTGATGTCATCCGTCTTGTCATGGATAACCTGAACACACATACACCTGCATCTCTTTATAAAGCCTTTGAACCAGGAGAGGCTCATCGGTTGGCCAGTAAGTTGGAAATCATCTATACACCCAAGCATGGAAGCTGGCTCAACATGGCAGAGATTGAATTGAGTATTCTCAGTCGTCAGTGTTTAAGTAGACGCATACCCGATCAGGCCGCACTGAAATCAGAGATTGAAGCGTGGGAGTCCCAGCGTAATGGTGTAGAAAGCAAAATGGAATGGCGATTTACGACCGAGGATGCTCGGGTAAAACTCAAGAAGCTTTACCCGACGATCAAATCGGAGTGATGTACTAGTCTGAATAGTCATCCTGCCCTGTGAAGGCCAGTTCATCAGGCATGATCTGCCAGAGCGGATAAAACTCTTGCGCTTTAACACCGCCAGTGGCTGGGCGTAAACAACGATCACATAGCTCTCTTTGCGTCATAAGTGTTTGATATTCATTCATATTGATCCTCCAATATATTTCAGTTGCAATAGTCCCATTTTGGGACTGTTGTTAACTTTATGAGAATCATTGCCTTATCGAAACTGAAAGCTTTCTGGGAAGAACACCCAGAGTGCATGGATGCTAAAGAGCCAACGCTCGCCTGGTATCGACATGTGTTAGCCGCCGATTGGAGCACACCAGCTGATAAAGCAGGACTTCAGAAATGCCAGCATCCTCAAAGATGAACGAGTGGTTTTCAATATTGCAGGCAACAAGTACCGACTGGTCGTTTGGATCAACTACGCCTACCGTGTGATGTACATCCGGTTCATCGGCACCCATGCGCAATACGACAAAATTGATGTACAAACTATATAATTGCCGAAGGAAAAATTATGGACATCAAACCGATTAAAACTGATGCCGACTACCGAGCGGCATTAAAAGAAATTGAAAGCTTGATGATGGCAGGTCCTGACACTCCCGAAGGTGAAAAGCTGGATATCATGGTCACACTAATCGAAGCTTATGAGGCCAGGCATTTCCCTATGGATCTACCTGATCCTGTTGAAGCCATCAAGTTCGAAATGGAGCGCAAAGGTTTAACAGTAAAAGACCTCGAGCCAATGATTGGTAAAAGCAACCGAGTCTATGAGATTCTCAGCCATAAACGTTCGCTTACACTAAAAATGATCTGGAATCTGCATAAAGGTTTGGGTATTCCTGCTGAATCCTTGATCAAACCACCTCAAGCGCATACTTAAGACTGATGGATTCCAAAGGCGGATCTAAGCATGTAAAGCCGAACGCTGAGAATCGGCGGACGCGGGCATCAATTCTTGAAGGCATTGATAACCGCACTGTTCTGCAATATAAACGCTACAAACATTAACAATCTGGTTACACAACTGAAGCATAGAACCGCTATCTTCAGTCGTCATGAATTTCCCACCACTACCCTGATAGCTTCAATGAACAATCATACTGGTTATATTTTCCCAGTTGTGATTGTTCCTATGGGAGAAGATAAAGGTCGAATCGAAGATGCAGTAGATAGTTGCTATGAAATTCATTCTGGATTGAAAATTACTGTTTCTCGTCCAATTAATTATGATCCTGAGAATTTCGAAAATGCCGCTACTAAAAATCTAACATAATCTGTAATTATGTAGACTTATCTACGCCGTCGACATGGATGCACGACGAATCGTGTCTGACTCCACTCTTGCGTAGGGTTTAGGGTCGAGCTGTAACGTGTCTCGACCATAATTATCAAGGTTAAAACTCGCACTGTAATCCCTATCATGCAGAGTTTTACATTTTGGACACCGCCACTCACGATCAGACAGAGTAAGATTGTCATTTACGTAGTCGCAAGTATGAACCGCACACTTCTTCGAGCTGGGAAAGAACCGATCTGCAATCACAACCTGGCATCCTCTCAGCTCTGCCTTGTATTCAACAAGTTCTCTCAGCTTACCGAAACCTGCGTCACTGATTGCTCTTGCCAGTTTGCGGTTTTTACCATGCCTTTGACATTCAGATTTTCGAGGGTGATTATTTTGAATCTTGAAGTCAGATAATCACTTACCTCATGTATTGCGGCTGATCGCTGGTTACTTATCCGGTAATGCAGTTTGGCAACCGCTCGCTTGGCTTTCGCGTAGCGGTTGCTTCCCTTTGTTTTGCGGCTTAACGCTCTCTGTTTACTGTTAAGGCGTTTCAGAGAGCCCTTCAGTTTCTGATTAGCAGCAAAGGTTTTGCCATTCGAACAAATCGCTAAATCTTTGACGCCAAAATCAACGCCTACAGACTCATTGCTTTGTGCTTTTGGTTCGTAATCCTCAGTGTCTACCAAAATAGAAGCGAAATACTTTCCGGCTCGCTTACTGATCGTCACCTGACAGGGTGTTCCTGTAAATCTCAGCTCCTGGCGCATCTTGATGCGGGTTTTCAGTTTCTCAATGCGAAGTGTTCTGCCATCAACATCGAACTTGGGTTTTTCTCTGAGAGAAAAACTGTCGTGTAGTCCTCGCTTCTTGAATCTTGGATAACCTGCTTTTTCTCCTTTCTTCACCCGACGAAAGAAGTGAGTAAAGGCGTCATGAAGATCGTCGATTGTGTTCCTGGTGACACGTTGGCTGACTTCGGCATACCAGGGAAACTCAAGCCTGAGTTCTTGGTATTTTTCATTCGCAGCCTTCTTTGACCATTTAACGCCTTCTTGATTGAAATGGGCTAACAGTTGATTGAACGCATGACGACGGGAACCACAAGCCCTATCAAGATAATCGGCTTGTTGTTTTGTCGGTCTGAGTTCAATCTTGTGAGCTAACAACATCTCGCAAAGTCTCAAGCATTTTTTCGTATAACCTGAGTTCGCCAACCTTCTATAGAACAGTAGGCTTCCAGTAACTCTTGCTGCCTGTCTAAGTCTGGCTTTTGGTCGTGACTGGATACTCTGCAATAGCAAAGCGTAGGCGCAGCTTCGTTACTGTAGCCCATCAATTCAGACACGTCGTAGTAACAAGTTCCAACTTTGGTCTTTCTGGCAGGAAGCAGCTCACCTGTACTTTCCGATTTTCGTAGTGTTACTGGGTCTGTACCATGCAAACGAGCTGCCTCACCTATCTTCAGTAATCACTTATCCATGCTTGAGATTTTATAAGATAGTTTTAGATTATAATAGATTTCTGCGAACTGTTTTTAACCCTTATTCATGGAAAGTTCGTTTGGGAGTATCCCGGTTGTGAGTACATAAAGGACATCCTGCAGGAAGCTATCAATAGCATATAGGAGCGCACCAATGAGCAACAATAGCAAATTTGTAGACGAGGCTCTCTCAGATATAGATGATTTATTTGATAATGATGAGAGCATCATTAAAATAAAATTGACTGAGCAGCAGATAGAAATGGCAAAAAAATTACAAGCTGCTTTGCATTTGTCAAAAGATGTATTTTTTAATACTCTTGCCAACTATGGTGCATACTCTTGTTCTAAAGATGACTTTGATGAAAACGAATTTCCATCATCAATGGAAGGAGTAGAAATCGACTTTAATGTGTCAACTGAATCGGAAACTGAATTGGAAAAACATCCAGAATATATGAATGAACTTATAACTGTTTTCGGCTTAATCAAAATGAGCCAAAGTTTGTTATGATTACTCTCAATAAAACTCAAGCAATTAATTTAGCTGACTCAATCGTTTCATTAGATAGTAGAGGCAAACAAGAAATTGGTCGTAGGTTTGCCTATCGGCTGGGGTTCACACCTGGCCCTCTTGGGCCTGATGACGGCATAGACGGTGAGTTTTTATATAATGGATTATTTTGCCATTTTCAATCTAAAATGAGTCGCACACCGTTAGATAAAGATGAGGCAAGGAAATACTACTCAGATATAAAAGCTCATAAAGCAGAATGGAGCATCATGTTATCTGGTTTTGGTTTCAAAGATACTTTTTATTCCAGGTTAGATATGCACGATGACTTGCAAAGGGATAAGATATACCTTCTTACTTTGGTAGATGTTTTTACTAAAAGTGAATTATTTTTACAAGCAGCTAATAATATCCCGCCTCTATTCAATATCACTTCCATTGATTGGAGTAACTATTAAAGAGAAGCCTAACGAATACGGATAGATTGTGCGCAGCCGCAATCTTATCCGGTTGTTGAGCAAGCCCGGATTTGACAGCCATTCAGTATGGTTTATGGGAAATAGCTTTTCTTACAAGTACTTCGTCGATGTGCCTCAGCGCATCAGTTACCATTCGGCTTGAGATATCCGAGAGCTAGTTCTGCGAATTTGGAAAGATAAATTCGGGGTCATTCCGTTAAAATCCGATCTCGACAAGTAGGGGGAGTCTGTGCCCCCTGCTTGAACGCTTGCTCAGCACAAAGCATTACCGGCCTGGTCTGAAAAGTCATCCCGCTCAGCGAAAGCCAGTTCGTTGGGCATGATCTGCCAGAGCGAATAAAACTCTCGCCTTCTGGCACAGCTGTCAGGGCGCAAAGTGTAGACTTGAATGGAGCGGCTGCACGGGCTGAAGCAGAATTTGTAAATCCTGCCTTCTGTTTGCAAACGGGCCCTTTCCAGCCAGCTCCCGTCTGCCGTCAACCCGAACAGAATCAGACTGCGCGTATCCGTCCCGGGAACCACAGCCAGAAGGCAGCCTTCCTGATTGAAATCTGCCTTTTTGATGGAAAACCCGATGCGTTGATTGACCCACTCAACGGCGGCGGGTTCACTGAATGGCTGACCGAAAGATTCAGCAATAGGCTGACGTTGATAGAGATCAGTGTGTCCGGCAGGGTCGTTACAAACAATGGTTTCACCGCTGGGACTGGTTACCACCAGGGACTCAGCCGAAAATGTCTGTGTCTTGCCCCAGGTACCGGACGCTGCCTTGCGCCAGATCGTTACCTCACCCCCGCTTCTTCTGATGAATTCACAAGGGTCCACAGAAAATTGAATTTCACCACCGCCGTCTTCGGGCTCCTCCCGTTTAGATTGCTGCCACTGGTCGTCAGTTAATTCCCAGATATCAATACTGTCCTCGGTGGTGATAATCAGAAGCCGACCATCGGGGCTAAATTCAGGTTTAAGCTCGAAATACCGGGTTGGCTGGTCACAGTATTCAATGATTCTCTGTTTTTCACGCCACTGCCCTTGAGGGTCAAAGGCAAAAATGACGACAAAGAAATAATCCCGTTCAATATCACCGTGATGGGAATCATTGCCGGCATCCTCAAACCATGTGGCAAAATGGCGGTTATCCGGACTGAATACAACATGAAGATCAAACTCAAAATCGCTCACTTTTTCGCCACTGGGCATTTCTTTCAGATCATCAGCAGGATCTTTAACAGTAATGTGACCCGTGTTTGACCAGGATCCATCGTCTGCCTTGCTCATCAGCCTGATGCGTGAGTTATTACCATAAAGCACAAGATGATTGCTGTCGGCACTGAATAGCCGATGAAAAAGACGTGTATTAATGTTGCCTTTATTGATCCACTGTCCATCTGCACCCCGACCCAGAATAGCTACAGCTCGCCACTGGTTAATACAGACCAGTGTCCTGGCATCAGGTGACAGGTGCATGATATCGATATCCTGATACTTACATTTAGGAAAAACCTCACCCGTTGTCAGTTGTTGCTCAACCCACGTATCGTTCTTGCGTTCATAAACGGACAGACAATGCCCTTTGCCGTTGCATTGGTAGCTTAAAGGTCCAGATCGTATAAGAGTTCGCGGAAAGGGTTGCCGGACAAATAAAATATGGTCGGCCTGCTGATGCCCATAACTGACATGGTCGTCGTGTTTGATCTCAGCTTCCCTGACCCAATGGCCATCAGGGTCCTGGGCCAGAATATCACTGTAGTTCTCCGCCTTTTTCTCAATGATGATGGGAATATGATCACGCAGATGATGTTTAAAGCTATGAATATTTATGCTGTCAGAGGGTATAAGGGTCAGTGTGACCCCATCAAGAATCTGCTGGCGCAAATGGCTGGCATAAAAGGAGTAAAAGGCCGGGCCCAGTTGCGCGGGGAAATGACAAACAGAAAATATGGACAATGTCCTGAGGTACTCAAGGAGTAAATGACTGGACTGAATGATTGCCCGACACTCAGTTTGCCTTTGTCTGGTCTGGGAGAGGAAGTGATGGACCTCTTCCAGACCGCATGACCTCAGGCGATCGTCCATTGTCGGCGATGATTGCCCAAAATGATTGATATCTTCGATGGCTAAATAGCTGGCGATTTTCTCCAGCACTTCCAGAGGCAAGCTGGCCCACTGGCGGTCGAAACAAGTCATAGCCGTTGCTGAATCCGTTGCGGATACGGTTCTCGTCTTGTCCGGCAGCCTGACCGGAGTTGACCATGGACTGAGTTTGGGAATGACATCAGAGACCTCTGCAATGTTTGACGGTGCATCTTGCTTTGCTCTGTTGGCTGTCGCGCCACAATAAGGAACGGGTTCGTTTATCTTCCCGCCAGTCAGACCATCCATAGTTAATCTCCCTTCTGCCATCCGAAGAACTGGATTGAAATTGTTTAATGATATGACCTTCGGAAAGGAGAAAAGTTCCATTTGGATGCTTACCCGTAACCATTCAGGAAAATCAATGATCTTGAAAAACACATCATGGTCTAACGCTCATCAACTATCCAATGACCCATAAATCGAATTCAAATTCACGCTGCTCAAAAACTCTTCGAGAATGGTTGTCATCTCCCGGGATTTGAGTATCAGGGCATTATTGACTTTTTGTGCCCGCATTAAGTAGGCATCCTTAACAGACTTCTGAAACAAAACAGAGCTGTCAATATTACACATCATGGCAAACAGCATCTCTGGTGAAGATGGATCATGAGCGCCATAGTAGCCCCGATTCTCGGATTCCGCGACACAGGCATCGCCCCAACAAAAACTTAAACAACCGCCTTTCAAGTGTGTCACTTGATACAGGTAATAAGTGAAGGCTTGCAGAATCGCGCTCATGCATTTGTTTTTTAAATCATCCAAAAGCTTTTGGTCTTCTGACTGCACCTCAACGGACTCTGGCCTCATTTTTTTCAACGATTGCTGCAGTTTAGGGCTGTTCTTAACTTTTCGTTGAAACAGGACATCGGTCATTTCATTAAGCTCTGCTCTGTACCAGTCAGGTTGCCCCAGGATAATCACCGGACGGTGGTTATCCTTGCCTGTGTTTAACTGTACAAACGCAGGATGGTGCAACAGCATTCGTTCTATATTCGGAATGCCCCCGGGTTGATCCGTCCAGGCGGTCCGTATAGATGAGCTGACAATGTTATCCTCCAAAAATGGCGAAAAACCATCATGAGAATCAGTGATGAAAAAGATGCTGCCTTCTTTCTCCCGAAGTCTTTTATGGGGCAGCCGAAACGACTGACTATTTTTTTCCCTGGACAAAAAATGCTCATACCACTTTTTCAGACAACGGGCGGCTTCAACCTTCAGTTTATCGATGTCTTCCAGACGCGCCAATAGCTCATGATGATTATGGGCCCATTCTAAATGGCTTTGTGAGAACGGCACTGGATACAGCCAATTCAATGCCATGGCTTTACGCGCAAATTGAAGAACCGAAGGCTTGGTCAAGTCGCTGCGCTCCAGTACAAATACTATTGCAAGCAGCCACTTGTCATGAGTTACTCCGGCCTGCTCAATCAATTTTGAATGGAGTAACTTTAGCGGTTCAGTGACCTTATCTTCATCACTGTTGGACAATATTTTTATGACTGCCTCCGCTATCCATTTAAATGCCTCCTCGTAAGAGACCAATACTTCTGTTCCCAATGACTCAATCACTGAGATGCCCATGGAAAAGGCGGTTAAATTTTTTGCCTTCCAAAGGTTATTTACTATTTGGGAAATACTTAGATCGGTTTCTGGCAATACACTGTTTGTCTCAAGGGCCTTTTTCAGTTCCTCAAGGCTTATGCCACAGGCTTTGGCCAGAGTTTGCAGTTGTGCTGAATCAGCCCCTTTCAGGAGATTCTTAATCTGCTTTAATGCAGTGTTGGAACCGGGAAACTTACTGTGGGGCTGGAATGCAGGTTTGATTTCTTTTCGCTCTGTAGGCGCCCCGCCCAAATTCACTGAATTCCAGGTTTGGCGGTCATCCACGGAGTACTCGGCAAAGCTATGGGTGCGGCTATTAATTTGCCGACATGGAATCCCGAAATAACGACAAAAAGCAATAAAAACTGGCACACGATGGCAACATCTACCTTGCCGCTGTGTTACCAGAAATTCAAAGAAATTCTTACCAGGCTCCGATATAGCCTTACCGGAAAACTGTTGGCAATAGTCCTTGATCGCCTCAATGCGTTGCGCCGTGTTTTTAGTGTCTTTTATTGTCTCCAAAAGCACCTTTACTTCGGATGTTTGTTCGCCAGTGGTCTTAAACAATTTGTCCAGTACTGTTGTCATACCTTCTGAACAACTGTGGTCAAAAAGTATTGATCGTTCTGGTCGGGCGCCTTTAGTCGGTGTTTTTTTGTCGGGTTCTACGACATAAGCCACCTGAATACTCTGCTTGGCTTTTGCCTCTGGAATAGTCAATAAGTGAAGCCCGGTGTATCGGTCCCTGATCAGGGTGAATGCCAAATCGGGCTCGATACGCAGGGCTACGATGTAATCCTCAGGCGTCAGGCTGGGCAATGGATATTGACCATTCTTCGATGACATCTTCAGGGTTGCCAACGTTTGATTGCTGGCTAATCTCACTTCCTGACCTTGCCCCGGCAATCGCTCAGGCATCAGGGCTTCGACCCTTTGAATGTGTTTATCACTGATCTCGATCAGTTTGATGTCACCCTCAGGAGTCACATAAATATCCTTTGCCCACCAGCGATACATCCGGGAAGGGGGCGTTTGCGTATTAAAAACTTTATAGTCGTCAACGACAGGCTTCTTCTGGTTCTCATAGTCAGTGTTCCAGTCCAATACCTCAGACTGTTTCTCGAAGGCTTGTGGGTTGTATTTTTCACAATCGTCAGCCCGATGGTCCGGTTGCGCACTCATCTGATGCCAGAACGCAGGCCACCATTGAACGGCATTGGAATTCCACGTGCTTATCTGCTGGTCAGCCTCCCGAAGATAAGATTGATTAGCTGGCATTTTCAGTGTTTGTTTCTCTTCTTTCGTCAGGGGAAATACACTATTGGCGTCCACGCCCGAGCGACCAAACTGACGATCAAACCAGCTTTTCTGCCAGTATCGGTAGAGTGCCCGGGTGAGAATATCGTGCGACTGGTCCGGCTTCAGGGGAAGACCGGATGCCCGCCATCTGGCCTGAGCCACCCTTTTGATGATTTCCGCTTTGACTTCCTCTTTGCTCGGACGAGCCTTAATACGAATTTCATGGTTTTTTTCATCGATACTGTCGAGGTGACTGAGTCGTATCATCCACGGACGATCAATGTTGGGTACTGTTTGGTTGAACCATTCGCAAAGTCCGGAATCAAACACTCCTTTACCCATGGCAAGAGTTGATGACTCTGGCAGTTTGTCCAGTGATAGGTTGGCGGTCATCAGGTAAAGCCGATAGTGCTGATTGAGGTATTGATGAAGTCCGTTGTCACTAAAATCGCCCCCTCTGGCAACAGCCCTGGCGACATTCTGTAAATCACGGCTGGTGGGCTGTAACGGCAGGTTTTTTCGTTGCAGGTCGGCCCTCAATCGACAATGCAGCTGAGTCAGCTTTTCAGCTGCGAATTTCCCCTCCGTGGTCTGTGGCAACACTTTTTCGGCAATGGTCTGCAATTCGGTCTGGTTATACTGGCGGATCGGCAAATGTCTGAAACGTCCTTTCAGCGCCGGTGATAAGGGTTTTCGCCCGCTGTTCTCAGGCGGGTTGATGGTGGCGAAGAGATGGAAACCCGGATGGGCATCACCGGCCAGAATATCGTTTAACTCACCTTCCAGATGCTGGCTGTCGATCAGATTCATTTCCGAAATCACCACGATGCCGCCTGCCATTTTTGCCTTCCGGATCGCTTCACACACTTTGTCCCAGGAACAATCACAGGCATTCAGGAGAAAGACGTCCGGCATGGATTCTCCCCGTTGCTCAGCCTGCTGTCTGACACTTTCAATCATCAGGTTCAGCGTGACATCCTTACCCCGTCCAGCCGGGCCTTCAATTAGCGTCGCCTGACGACCGTCGTGTTTTATCTTGCGATGATAAGCCTGCTGACAGCGGCTTAAATCCTGTCCCAGACGTTGCACCAGATCAATGACTGCCGATACTGAGGTATCAAACTCAGGTCGGTTTTTTTCGGTGAATTGCATGAAGGGCTGCTGTATATCCTTCATGTTCTTTATACGAACATTGTCGCTCAGGGTGTTGTCCAGTGGGTAACGGGCGGCAAACCAGATTTCCAGTGCCGCCAGGGCATCCTGATGAGCCTCGCTGATTTCGGTACCCAGTAGATCCCGGAAACTTTGTTGGATCAAACTGTTCACTTGCTCACAACTAACACTGTCTCCTTTGGATAACGCACGATCCAGATACCAGCCCACCCAACTGCAGATATCCGTTAAATCTCTGGGGGTGAACTCATGCTCGGGCAAGAGTTCCGGATAATATCGCCAGAGTGCCATCACACTCTTGGTGGCACTGTGTGCAATGTCGTTTATTTGATGCCTTTGTAACTGATTGATCAGAGCCGGTTCCACCACTCTGTCCCGGAGGAAAGCCAGGTCTAAGCGTGGGTAGTGAACCCTGGGCAATTTCTCTTTCAGGGCCGGGTCGAGCTGACGTCCGGCGTAATGTTCCGGGTTACCGGTGAGAATTACCCGGTGTTTTGTGCTGACCGGAACAGGATGACCGTTCACATAGATACAGGGTTTCGGTTCCCACAAGCCATTCAATGACGCCAGTAATTCGGCTTTGGCGAGGTTGGCTTCATCCAGAACCAATGTGACATAGCCTCCATCTTTGTCGGATCCGGTATTGGCCCATTCCATCAATGCCCGGTTTTGCTGAGCCATAGAGCGGTCACCAGCGTCGTGTTCTTGCCACTGCCAGCACTTCATCAGGGTCTGTTCGCTATCAGAAGGTCCAAGGGAAATGACCGCAGCCTGTCCTGAAGCCCTTGCCATTTTGGCGGAAAAGTAACTTTTTCCGGTGCCGGTTTCTCCCTCAAGGAATATAACGGGAGAGTCCGTAAGCCGGTCATGGAGCCTGTATAACCGACGACTTTCACGATCCTTCTGACTCATCTCGCCGTGATAAAGATCATGGGCCAGTGCTGACAAGGGCCTATCGGTCGAGCCCGTCCATTTCAGTGATTCAGACAGTCGATGTTTTATGCGTTCAATGCCCGCTGCCTCGGAATTTGTTGTTCTGCCGATGTGATAACAATCGCAGGCCAGTGCGTGAATGGCATCGGACCGGGTTTGTCCTGATGGCAAAGGCAATTGCCAACCGCAAGCCAGTGCATCTTGCAAACGTTTAATCTGTCTTGCTGGCCTGACGGCAAACGCTTGATATTGCTCCGCTGCCTCCGGACCGACTTGCAACTGATGTGCCATTGCATCTCGAAGGTGTTCAGGCACATGGGCAACGATCATGGCACAGAGCCTGTCCAGAGCTTCTTTATCCCCCTGTCGAAATGGACTTTTATAGGAGAGTTGTAATTCTCCGTTAAATACTGCCGGGTCAAAGGCTCTGGCCAGATGCCAGAGGTTCTGCTCCACAAACGCTCTATTCAGCCGCAGAGAACGGTTAATGATGTCATTTAAGTGATCCGGGTCTACCGAGGCAGTTTGATTCTTATCTGGCGTCTTATCCGGCAACAAATGCCAGCAAGCCACTTTCATAAAATCACGCACGGACAGATGTTGCCGGGTGCCATGGGTGATGACGCTGTTGATGGCCTTGCGCCAGTGGCAGGGCAGAAGCTGCAGGGCGCGGTCAACCTGCTGTGCTTGCCGGGCAGCCAGTATCAGGTTACTCAACAGGCCTTCGGTCATTTCCGGCAGAGGGTTACACAGGTGCGCAGGTACGGTTTCAAACGCTTCGTAAAGTGAGTGCAGAGCCTGTTCAGGCAGTTCAGCGCGGGAGATATCATATTTGAGGGCATTGATATCCCAGAGATTGACCTGAGGACAAGGGTTTCCCCTGGTAATCATCGAACGCAATACTGAAGAGGCGCTCTTCGCGGACTCAGGCCAGAGCAGAGTGACATGAGCCTGTGGGTAAGCCTGTAATTGGCCATTGACCAACAGAGGTTGCCCAAGCATCAGGGGTTCCAGAATCTGCTGAAGCCTTGGATTAGTGTCGAGTCCCCGGAATACCACCGGCTTGCCAGCGCTTAATGCCTTCTGCAAGTCACTCTGACGTCGTCCAAAATGAGCCTTTTGTTCCGAGGTGATATAGATGTTATCAAAGAGCTGGCTGAAGCGGGTCTGGTCATTGACCTGAATGACCAGAGGTGCTTCCTGATGACTATTGATCCAGTGACTGGCCTGGGCGTGTTGCTGATAACTGACTGCACTAAAGCCAGACTGACCTCTAACATTGAACAGAGGATGTTCATCCTTTTCTGACACGCCCAGAGCTTTCGGCTGCTGTTTTGAATGAGTTAACTGAAGCCGAGGCTGCATACCTGTCGTCTCGCGAATCGTCTGCAGTGAACCCAGCAAACGAAACCAGAGTGCCTCAGTGAGTGGGGACGTTACTGTAACTGCACCACCCGCCCGAATTTGCTCCAACAGACAGGTATTAGGAGCTACATAACCTCCCGGGGCAATGGCAATCGGGCTCAGCCATTCCGCGATATTACTCTGGTTAATGATGATCGGGCTTGATGATGCGTGCTTGTTATCAGGTCCTTTGTCGCCTTCTTTGTAACCTTTTTTGTCGCGAGAGCGGGACAGGCTTTGGAACAGTGAATGAAGCTCGTCATTCCCCACCGGCATCCGATAAAATCGAACATCGTCGGGTAACTGACAGACCTTCCCGTTGCTCTCAAAGTATTGTTGCGCCAGTATCTGTCGAATCGTTTGTTCAAAGGCCAGATCCTGCCAGTTGGCCCCTTTCAGAATCACCCGATGTCCGGCCCTCAGTGATTCAAGCCTGCCGGGGATGTGCCGGATTCGCCCCTGTTGATCCACTCCGGGGCCGCCCAGCAGCAACTGTCGCCAGTGACTGTGCATGTGACAGTCAATAAGAACAGTATTGTTGTCATCCATAGCGCGTTCGGAGTAGGGGAGTTCAGTCAATACCGGAGGAACTTTGTCGATCTTCATCGATGGATCATTGCCAGTCTTTGCCTCGAACTGCCAGGTATTTTCTGGTCGATTCACTCGCCGCCAGAAATCAGCACCGGGTGCGTCGGCCCCCGGTGCATCGGCCCCCGGTGCCTCATCAAGCTGGCCCACCGATGCCAGCTGGGCAGGGGCTGCCAGGACCAATAGCGAAACATGCTCGCCCAGAGGGCGTTTCTTCTGGCTGACCTGGTCGTATAGACAGGGATTATCCGGGTCCAGCAGATCGTTAAATCTTGGCAATTCATCACTGGTGAGTTTTCGGATATCCATCACCAGCGTCAGTGGCTTTGAACTTTCAAAGAGCTTGCCAGAACCCAGAGTGTGGCGACCATCGTCGGCAATACTAAACCGGCTCACCAGGTTAGCCTGTGAGAGGTCATCGGGGTGGGCAATAAGAATAACGTCCCGATTTTCATTGCAGGTTTGGGCAACTAAAAGCCGTCGAACCTCATCATCATTGGCAACAAAACGGAAATCGAAGCAATAAGGGGCCTTTTGGAGCGACGAATCCATTAAGGATACGGTTCTCTCCTGGTCAGGCAAGTTAATTGGAGGTGAAGATCTAGTTAGTTCGGGAGTAACCATGGAACAAATAGCCAAACTCTTTGACGACGAAGCCAGATTTGCTCCTGTGGTTGGCACGCCACTGCATGACACTTCACTGTCAGGAAAGGGTTTGCTGATTTCTGCTTTAATCTGGCCATCCATAGTTAATCTCCGAACTGCCATTTGAAGGACTAGATTGAAATTGTTTAATTCTATGACCTGCAAAATGGATGAAAGTTCTATTTGGATTTAGCCGTAACTATTGAATGAAATCAGCGGCCTCAAAAGCTCATAATGATCAAACGATTATTAATTTGGTTTAGAAGTCACCAAAGTCGAAAAAACCCATCATAATCAGACTCTAATGTCGTATCCAGTAAGTCATAAAGCGAATTCAAATTCACGCTGTTCACAAACTCTTCGGCAATTTTTGTCAGCTCACTGGTTTTGAGAATCAGAGCATCACTGGCGTTAAGTGTATGTCGTAAGTAGTCATCCTTAATAGCGTCCTGCGACCAGTCAGAGTTCCCGATTGAAGACATCATGGCATACAGCTCTCTTGGTGAGGATGGATCAAGAGCGCCAAAGCTGCCATTATTTTCCCTCCAGGTGCAAGGATAGGCCCAACAATAGGTTAAGCTCCCACCGTTGGAATGTGTCATTCCATACAAGTAATGAATGAAGGCCTGTTGAATTGCTTTCTCGCATTTTCCTTTATAGCGAGGCAGCAGATGTTGTTCCCTGGGTTTGACCACATTGGACTTCAGGAGGGATTGGAGCTTGCTCATGATATCAAGCTTTTCTTTCTTACTATCCGTTGCCTTAATAGCATCACGGTATCGTTTTATCATTGCCTCATATTGATTGACCTTTTCGAATATCTGCTTAAAGTCCGGGCTGTTGTCAAGTTTTCGTTGAAACAGGGCTTCGGCCTTTTCATTAATCACTTTGTTCATCGGGGAGGTTTCCCCCAGAATAATCACCGGACGGTGGTTCCCCGTGCCCGAGTTTGACTGCATAAAGGCAGGATGTTGCAACAATATTCGCTCTATATCCGGAACGCCCTCTGGTTTGTCCGTCCAGGCAATCTCTACGCATGGACTGGCAATTTTATTTTTAAGGAATGACGAATGCCCGTCATGATGATGAGTGACGAAGAGAGTTTTCTCTTTTCTCTTTTGGAAGCTTTCATATTGCTGCTGCCATTGTTGGTTATTTTTTCCCCTGGACATCAATGCACCATACCACTTTTTCAGGCAATGAGCGGCGTTAATGCTCAGTTCATCGACACTTTCCAGACGCACCAATAGTTCATGATGTTCAGAGGCCTTTATCACATCACTCTTGTAGGTCAGCACTGGATCCAGCCAACCCGATTCCAGGGCTTCACGGGCAAAGTGAATAATTGCAGGACGGGTCAAATCACTGTTTGCCAGTACGTCCACTATTGAACCCAACCACTGTACAGGAGGTGTTCCGACCTGATCGATCATTTTTGAATGGAGTGACTTGAGTTGTTCACTGACCTGATCTTCATCACTGCTGGACAATATTTTTTTGAGTGCCTCCGCCATCGGTTTATATTGATCTCCGTTTTCAACGACTTTACCGACCAATGCTTTCTCGTCTTCGCCGAATGCTTCTGTCTCCAGCGACTGAAGCATTGAGACGCCAAGGGAAAATCTGGTCAAATCTTTTGCCTCCCAAAGGTGCTTCACTATTTCGAAAGTACCTGGAATTTTTTTTGGCAACGCACTGCCTGTCTCAAAGGCTTTGTTCAGTTCCTCGAGGCTCATACCAAAGGCTTCAACCAGAATTTGCTGTTCTGCTAAATCAGCATCTGTCAGGACACTCTTCAGGAACTCCCTGGTCTGCCGTGACTCATTGCCAGAGCAATGGACCCTTCTGACAGGCTGGAACTGAGGCATGATTTCAGTTGACTCGCAAGGTGCTCCGCCAAAGTCAGCTGACGCCCAGGTTTGGCCTCTATCCGGAGAACACTCGGCAAAGGCGTGAGTACGGCTAGTGATTTGCCGACATGGAATGCCAAAATAACGACAAAAAGCAACAAAGACAGACGTACGATGTAAACAGCTACCTTGCCGCTGTGTTACGAGGAAATGAAAGAAATTTTTATTGTGCTCTGGCAAAGCATCACAGGAAAACTCCCGGCAATAGTCCTTGATCGCCTCAATGCGTTGCGTCGTGCTTTTAGCGTTTTTTATCCTCTGCAAAGGCACCTGTACTGCGGTTGGTTGTTGCTCAATGTTATCAAGCACTCCCTTCAGTACTGTTTTCATAGCGTCTGAACAGCGGACGTCAAAACGTGTTGATTGTGCTGTTCGGACTTCTTCAGCCGGTGTTTTTTTGCCCGTTTCTCTGGACTCTACGACATAAGTAAATTCAATACTCTGGTTGGCTCCGGAGTTTGGAATAAACACTGTGTGAAACCCGGTATAGCAATCCCTGACCAGGGTCAACGACGAATGGGGTTTTGTACGCAGGGCCACGATACAGTCGTCAGGCGCCAGGCTCGGCAATGTGTATTGACCATTGTTTGATGTCATCTTAATGGTTGCCAGCGTCTGGTTTCTGGCCAATGTCACTTCCTGGTCATGCTGTGGTAACCGGTCCGGTATGAGAACTTCGACCCCCTGCATGTGTTGATCATCAGTATTGATCCATTTGACATCGCCTTGAGCAGACACGTAAATATCCCATACGCGCCAGCGATCCATCCGGGAAGAAGGGTTCTCCGTACGAAAAACTATTTGCTTTTCGAGGTGTGGCTTCTCCTGGTTATCGTAGTTCGTGCTTCGTTCCAATGTCTCAGCCTGTTCCTCGTAGGCTTCTACAATGTATTTTTCAGGCGCCTTATCAGCGTGAACAGTCAAGGTCTGGTCAACAGGTTGTGACTCATGGTTTTTTCTCTGATCCAGTACCGGGACCTGTTTCTCGTGGACTTGTGGCTTGTCTTGTTCAGGAGCCTTATCACCGCCAATAGCCGGTGCTTCGTTGATAAAATCGTCTACCAGATGGTTCGGCAGATCACTGATCTGATGCCAGAGCGCAGGCCACCATTGAACTTCATCGGCTTTCCACGCCCTTATTAGCTGATCAGCGGCCTGAAGATAAGGCTGGTTAGCTGACATTTTCAGCGTTTGTTGCTGTTCTTCCGTCAGGGGAAATACGCTGTCAGCGTCCACGTTCGTCCGGCCAAAATGATTGCTAAACCAGCGTTGCTGCCAGCGTCGGTACAGTGTTCCGGTGAGAATATCTTCTGACTCGTTCGGCTTCAGGGGAAGGCCTGATGACTGCCACTTTGCCTGAGCCAGGCTCTTGATGAGCTCCGTTCTGGCTTCCTTTTCATCCAGCTGAGTGTTAACACGGATTTCATGTTTTGTTTCATCAACACTATTGAGATGACTGCTTCGTACCAACCACGGACGATCAATGCCCGATACCGTTTCATGGAACCAACGGCAAAGTCCGGAATTAAATTCACTTTTCCCCATGGCAAGAGCCGAAGACTTGGGCAGTTTCTCCAGCGTTATGTTGGCAGCCATCAGATAAAGTCGGTAGTGTCGATTGAGGCATTGATGAACGGCTTTTTCGCTAAAGTCGCCACCACTGGTGATAGCCCTGGCAACATTCTGTAAATCAAGGCTGGTGGGCTGCAACGGCAGTTTTTTGCGTTGCAGGTAAGCCCTTAAACGACAATGTTTTTCTGTTAGCATGTAAGCGACGAATGTCCCTTCTGAGGACTCTGGCAACACTTTCTCGGCAATGGTTTGTAATTCGGTAGGGTTATACTGCCGGATCGGCAAATGTCGAAAACGCCCTTTCAGCGCCGGTGATAAGGGTTTTCGCCCGCTGTACTCTGGCGGGTTGATGGTGGCAAACAGGTGGAAACCCGGATGGGCGTCACCGGCCAGAATATCGTTTAACTCACCTTCCAGGTGCTGGCTGTCGATCAGATTCATTTCCGAAATCACCACGATGCCGCCTTCCACTTTTGCCTTCCGGATCACTTCACACACTTTGTCCCAGGAACAATCACAGGCATTCAGGAGATAGACCTTGGGCATGGATTCTTGCCGTTGCTCAGCCTGCTGTTTGACACTTTTGATCAGCATATTCAGCGTAGCATCCTTACCTCGCCCGACCGGGCCTTCGATCAGCGTCGCCTGTCGTCCGCCGTGTTTCCTGTCTAGGTGATAAGCCTGCTGACAGCGACTAAAATCCTGCCCAAGCTGTTGCACCAGTTGACTGACTGCCGATCCGGAGGTATCAAACTCAGGTCGGATTGCTTTGGTGAATGTTTCGAAGGCCCGCTGAATATACGGCAGGGTGTGGTTATGAACTTTGTCGCGCAGGGTGTTGTCCACTTCGTAATGGGCAGCAAACCAGATTTCCAGTGCCTGCTGGGCATCCTGATGAGTCTCGTTGATTTCGGGACCCAGAAGATCCCGAAAACTTTGCTGGATCAAACCGTTCACTTGCTTGCAGGTAATATTCTCACCTGCGGGCAGCGCACGATCCAGATACCAGCCCACCCAACTGCAGATATCCGTTAAATCTCTGGGAGTAAACTCATGGTCTGGCAAGAGTTCCTGATAATATTGCCACAGTGCCATCACGCTCTCGGCAGTAATGCGTGCAATGTCGTTTATTTCAGGCTCCGACAGATGTCGTTGTAACTGATAGGTCAGAGCCGGTTCCACCACTCTGTCGCGAAGGAAAGCCTGATCCAGACGTGGGTAGTAAGCTCTGGGCAATTTCTCTTTCAGGACCGGGTCGAGCTGGCGCCCGGCATAATGATCCGGGTTACCGGTGAGAATCACCCGGTGTTTTGGGCTGACTTCGACAGGATGACCGTTTACGTAAATGCAGGGTTGTGGTTCCCATAAGCCGTTCAATGATGCCAGTAATCCGGTTTTGGCGAGGTTGGCTTCATCCAGAACCAGGGTAATGTAGTCTTTTCCAACACAGTCTCCGTCTTTGTCGGATTTGATATTGGCCCATTCCATCAGCGTCCGATTTTGCTGTGTCATAGAACGGTCGCCATCGGCGTATTGTTGCCACTGCCATCGTTTCATCAGGGTCTGTTCGCTGTCAGAAGGTCCAAGGGATAACACCGAAGCCTGCCCTGAAGCCTTCGCCATTTTGGCAGAAAAGTAGCTTTTCCCGGTGCCGGTTTCTCCCTGCAGGAATATAACGGGAGAATCTGTGAGCCGGTCATGGAGTCGCGATAATCGACGACTTTCACGATCCTTCTGACCTATCTCGCCATGACAAAGATCTTTGGCCAGTGCTGACAGGGGCTTATCAGCGGAACCCTGCCATTTCAGTGATTCAGACAGCCGACTTTCTATGCGTTCAATGCGTTCTGCCTCAGAATTCCCTGTCCTGGCCCTATGAAAACAATCAGTGGCCAGTGTCTGAATAGCATCGGATCGGGTCTGCCCTGGTGACAGAGGTAAATGCCAGCCAGAAGCCAGCGCATCTTGCAAACGTTTAATCTGTCCTGTTGGCCTGATGGCTAAGGATTGCCAAGGCTTCGCTGCCGCCGGATCGACTTGCAACTGGAACGCTAAAGCATCTCGTTGTTCTTCAGGTACATGGGCCGCGATTATGGCGCAAAGCCTGTCCAGAATTTCTTTTGCATCTCTGTATGGCAATGGATTTTCATAGGACAGTTTCAATCCTTTAATCAATCCAGCGGCCTTGAATACCGCCGGGTTAAAGGCTCTGGCCAGTTGCCACAGGTTTTCATACACAAACGCTCTATCCAACTGCGGGGCACTATTGATGAAGGCAGTTAACCGATCCGGGTCTACCGAGGGAGGTTGATCCTCATCTGGTGTTATATCCGGTAATAAGTGCCAACAGACCACTTTCATAAAATCACGCGCGGACGGATGCTTCCGGGTACCATGGCTGATAACGCTATTGATGGCTTTGCGCCAGTGGCAGGGCAGGAGCTGTGAGGACTGGTCAACCTGCTGTACTCGACGGGCAGCCAGTATCAGGTTATTCAATAACCCTTCGGTTATTTCAGGCAAAGGGTCACACAGGTGGGCTACCGTTTTAAAGGCTTCGTAGAGTTCATCAAGTGCCTGTTCCGGCAGCTCAGACCGGGAGATTTTATGCTTGTCCGCATTGAGATCCCAGAGATCGACCTCAGGACAGGATTTACCTTTGGCGACCATCGAATTAAATACTGAAGAGGGGCTTTTCACAAGCCCGGGCCAGAGTACAGTGACTTGAGCCTGTGGGTAGGTTTGTAATTGGCCATTCAGCAACAGAGGTTGCCCGATAACCAGGGGTTCCAGAAGCTGCTGAAGCCTTGGGTTAGTTTCCAGCCCTCTGAATACCACCGGCTTGCCAGCGGTTAAAGCCTTCTGCAAGTCACTCTGACGTCGTCCAAAATGCGCCTTTTTTTCCGAGGTGATGTGGATATTATCAAACAGCTCGCTGAGGCCGGTTTGTTCATTGATCTGAATGACCAGAGGTGCTTGTGGTTGATGACTAATCCAATAACTTGCCTGGGCATGTTGCTGATACGTCACCGTGTTAAAGGCACAGTGATCTCTGACTTTTTCCTGTGGCTCGGGCAGAGAGTATTCATCGTTTTCTTCCAACCCCAGGGCTTTCGGCTGCTGTTTTGAATGAGCCACCTGAAGTCCGGGTTCAAGGCCGGTTGCCTCGCGAATCGCCTGCAGTGAGCCCAGCAAATGAAACCAATGCGCCTCATTGAGGGGAGACGTTACGGTGACGGCACCACCGGCCCGAACCTGTTCCAACAGACAGGTGTTGGGGACTGCATAGCCCTCCGGGGCAATGGCAATCGGGCTGAGCCATTGGGCAATATTACTCTGGTTAATGATGATCGGGTTGCCTGATAAAGAATGGGACAGACCCTGGAACAGCGAATGAAGCTCGTCCTTCCCTACCGGCATCTGATAAAACTGAACATCGTCGGGTAACGGAGAGATCTCCCCGTTGCTCTCAAAGCACTTCTGCGCCAGCATTTGTCGAATCGTCTGTTCAAAGGCCAGATCCTGCCAGTTGGCTCCTTTCAGAATGACCCGTTGTCCGGCCCTTAATGACTCAAGCTTGCCGGGGACGTGCTGGATTCGCCCCTGTTTATCGACGCCGGGGCCTCCCAGCAGTAAGTGTCGCCAGTGATTGTGTAAATGGCAGTTAATTAAAACGGTATTGTCGTCATCCATAACACTTTCAGCAGAGGGGAGTTCAGTCAATAACGGGGGAACCTTGTCGATCTCCAGCGATGGGTCGTCGCCGGTCTGTGCATCGAACTGCCAGGTATTTCCTGGTCGATTAATGCGTCGCCAGAAATCAGCTCCGGGTGCGCCGACCGCGTGGGCCTTGTCGCTCTGGCCAACCGATGCCAGCTGGGCAGGGTCTGCCAGAACCAATAGAGAAACATGCTCGCCCAGCGGGCGTTTCTTCTGGCTGACTTTGTCGAACAGGCAAGGGTTATCCGGGTCCAGCAGATCATTAAACTTTGGCAGTTCATCACTGGTGAGTTTTCGGACATCCATCACCAGCGTCAGTGGCCTTGAACCTTCAAAGAGCTTGCCAGAACCCAGAGTGTGGCGACCGTCGGGGGCAATGCTCAACCGGCTTACCAGATTAGCCTGTGAGAGGTCATCGGGATGGGAAATAAGGGTGACATCCCGATGTTCATCGCCGGTCTGGGCAACTAAAAGCCGACGAACTTCATCATCACTGTCGACAAAACGAAAATCGAAGGCATGAGTCGCCTTTTGGCGCGAGGAATCCGTTGAGGAGATGGTTCTCTTTTTGTCAGGCATCCTCTGCGAAGATGGCGACCTCTTCAGTTTGGGCCTTACTTCAGTGCAGATTCCTGCATCATTATTTGCCTCTGATAATAAATCCAGCTTTGCTAACTTGGCTGCAAAGCCACTATGAAGAGGGTTATCATGAAGGGCGTGTTTGTTTGTAGCTGGGCCAATCCGACCATCCATAGTCAGTCTTCCTCCTGTTATCTGACAGGCCTGTATTAAAATTCCTCAATAATTTGACCTTCAGACAGGATGGAAGTTCCCTTTGGATAGTTAGGAGATTTTTTTTGAATAGTTATAAAACTCATCCTGAGCAAACTTTGATCACATGCTTAATGACTCACAAAGCGAATTTAAATTCATAGTGCTCAAAAATTCATCAGCAATTTTTGTCAGCTCATTGGGTTTGAGTATCAGAGCATTACTGGTGTTGAGTGCCTGCCGTAAGTAGTCATCCTTAACAGAGTTCTCAAAAGAGTAAGAGCTGAAAGTAGAAGCAATCATGGCATACAGCTCTTCTGGTGAGGATGGGTCATGAGCGCCATATTCCGGCCTGTTGGCATCATCGCCCCAACAATAGGTTAAACAACCGCCTTTCGAGCGTGTCACTTCGTAAAGATAATGACTGAAGGCCTGCATTAACGCATGCAACCATCTCACTTTTGAATCACTCAAAAAGTCTGCATCCTCAGGAGATAATTCAAGGTGGGCCAATTTGTTTTTTTCCGACAGCTGCTTCGAGTTTGGGCCATTCCCAACTGCTGTTTGAAACAGAGCTTCGATCTTTTCATAGAGCACATCGCCGAACCAGTGAGGTTGCCCCAGGATAATCAACGGACGGTGGTTTGCCTTGCCCGAGTTTAACTTCACAAATGCAGGATGGTGCAGCAACATTTTTTCTATATTCGGAGTGCCCTCAGGTTCGTCCGTCCAGACGGTCTTAATGGATGCGCAGGTCATTTTTTCTTCAAGCAGTGGCGAAAACCCTTCATGACTATGAGTGACGAACATCTTATCACCATGTTTCCGCTGGAAGCGTTTATAACTGCGTTGCCATGCCAGGCTATTTTTTCCCCTGGACAATAGTCCCCTGTACCACATTTTCAGACACTGGGCGGCTCTGGCCTTGAGTTCATCGACGCCTTCCAGACGCACCAAAAGCTGATGATGTTCAATGGCTTCCATAACAGTGCTCTTGTAGTCCGGCAGTGGATCCAGCCATCCCGATTTCAGGGCTTCATAGGCAAAGTGAATAACTGAAGGGTTGTCCAGGTTACTCTCTGTCAATATATTCATTATTGAATTCAACCAGTCTTCAGGGTCCGCCCCAGCCTGATTTATCATTTTTGAGTGCAGTAACCTGAGTTGTTCAGTGACCTGATTGTCATCACTTTTGGACAATATCTGTTTGACCGCCTCTGACATTGGCCTGCAAGGACTTTTACTGTCAGGCACTTCACCGATCAATTTCATCTCAAAAAAGCCCAATGCTTCTGTCTCCAGTAACATTGAGACACCCATGGCAAAACCGGTTAAATCTCCTCTCGCCCAGAGATTCAATACCGTGTTGTAAGTGCTCAGGTTCGTTGCTGGCAATGCACTGCCTGTCTCAAGGACTTTGTTCAATTCCTCAAGGCCTATACCCATGGCCTCAGCCAAAGCCTGCCGTTGTGCTGAATCAGCCTCTTTCAGGAGATCACCGATCTTCTTCGACTCAGTACCGGAACCGCTGACCCTTCTGGCGGGCTGGAAGACAGACAGCATTTCAGTTGCCTCGACAGGCGACCCGCCCAAGTCCACTGACTCCCAGGTTTGACCTCCATCCACAGAACACTCTGCAAAGGCGTGGTGACGGTTAGATATTTGCCGACATGGAATACCAAAATAACGACAAAAAGCGATAAAAACAGGCACACGATGACGACAGCTGCCTTGCCGCTGTGTTATGAGGAAGTGCAAAAAATTGACATTTTGCCCGGGCATAGCAGCACCGGAAAACTCCCGGCAATAGTCCCCGATTGCATCAATGCGTTGAGTCGTGTCTTTAGCGTTTTTTATTCTCTGCAAAGGCAGTTGTATTTCGGGTAGCTGTTGGTCAATGTTCTCAAGCAGTCCCTTCAGTATTGTTTTCATACCTTCTGAGCAGTTGGCGTCAAAACGTGTTGACCGTTCGGCGCAGGCTCCTCCGGCAGGTGTTTTTTGGTCCGCTTTTCTGTGTTCTACAACATAAGCAAATCGGATACTCTGGCCGGCTTTGGCCTCTGGAGCAGAGAGTGTGTGAAGCCCGGTATATCGATCCCTGATCAGGGTGAATGGCAAATGGGGTTCTGTGCGCAGGGCCACGATATAGTCGTTAACTGTCAGGCTGGGCAATACAAATTGACCATTGTTGGATGAGATGTCCAGGGTTGCCAGCGTTTGATCCCTGGCTAATGTCAGTTCCTGATCCTGTTCTGGCAACCGGGCAGGTATTAGGACTTCGGCCCCCTGTATGAACTGATGACTGATATCGATCTCTTTGACTTCACCCTCAGCAGATACATAAATATCCCACGCCCACCATCGATAAATCCCGGTAAAATGGTTCGGCAAATCAAAAATTATATAATCATCAATTTGTGGTTTCTGCAGACCCTCATAGTTCGTTTCCCGGTCTAATGCCGGGGCCTGTTCCTCAAGGTCTTCCGGAAGGTATTTTTCAGGAGCCTTATCACCGTCAATAGTCAACGCCCGGCTATGAGGTTGTGGCTCATGGTCTGTTCTCTGAGCCAATGCCGGAGACTGTTTGTCATGGACTTGTGGTATACCTTGTGATGCGTCGTTAATAAAATCGTCTACCAGATGGGTCGTCAGATCACTTAGCTGGTTCCAGAATGCAGGCCACCCTTGAAGGTCACGGGCATTCCATGCACTTATCTGCCGATCAGCCTCCTGAAGGTAAGGCTGGCAAGCCCATAGTTTCAGCGTTTGTTTCTGTTCTTCCGTCATGGGAAAAACACTATTGGCGTCTACGCCTGCCCGGCCAAACTGGCGATCAAACCAGCGGTGCTGCCAGTGTCGGTATAGTGCCTGGATGAGCATATCCTCGGACTCAACCGGCTTCAGGGACAGACCGGATGCCTGCCATTTTGCCTGAGCTACCCTCTTGATGATTTCCTTTTTGGCGTCCTCTTCATCCAAAAGAGTGTTGAAACGAACTTCGTGGTTTTTTTCATCAATACTGTTGCGATCACTGCGTCGAATCAGCCATGGACGGTCAAAGTCCGGTACTGTCCGGTTGAACCATTCGCACAGGCCGGAATCAAGCTCACCGTTATCAAAGGCAAGAGCCGAAGATTTGGGCAGTTCATCCAGTGACAGGTTGGCAGCCATCAGGTAAAGCCGGTAGTGCTGATTGAGGCATTGATGAACGGCTTTTTCGCTAAAATCGCCACCTCTGGTGATAGCCCTGGCAACATTCTGCAGATCAAGGCTGGTCGGTTGCAATGGCAGTTTTTTGCGTTGCAGGTGAGCCCTTAAAAGACAATGTTTTTCTGTTAGCATTTTAGCGACGAATGTCCCTTCTGAGGACTCTGGCAACACTTTTTCGGCAATACCCTGTAACTCTGCCGGGTTGTACTGCCGGATCGGCAAATGCCGAAAACGCCCTTTCAGTGCTGGTGATAAGGGTTTTCGCCCACTGTACTCAGGCGGGTTGATGGTGGCAAACAGGTGGAAACCCGGATGGGCCTCACCGGCCAGAATATCGTTTAACTCACCTTCCAGGTGCTGGCTGTCGATCAGATTCATTTCTGAAATCACCACGATGCCGCCTTCAATTTTGGCCTTCTGGATCTTTTCACACAGTTTATCCCAGGAACAATCACAGGCATTCAGGTAAAAGACATCCGGCATGTATTCATCCTGTTGCTCAGCCTGCTGTTTAACCGTTTCAATCACCAGGTTCAGCGTGGCATCTTTACCTCGTCCCGCCGGGCCCTCAATCAGTGTTGCCTGACGACCGTCGTGTTTTCTGTTGAAATGATAAGCCTGCTGACAGCGGCTTAAATCCTGTCCAAGCCGTTGTACCAGCTCACAGACTGCCGATCCGGAGGTATCAAAGTCTGGTCGGATTTTTTCGCTGACTGTAATGAAGGTCTGCTGAATATCTGACAGGGTCTTGTTACGAACTTTGTCGCTCAGGGTGTTCTCCGATTGGTAACGGGCAGCAAACCAGATTTCCAGTGCTGACAGGGCATCCTGATGAGTTTCGGTGATTTCAGGCCCCAGTACATCCCGAAAACTGTGTTGGATCAAACTGTTTATTTGCTCACAGGTCACACTGCCGCGAGCGGGCAGGGCACGATCCAGATACCAACCCACCCAACTGCAGATATCGGTTAAATCCCTGGGGGTAAACTCATGCTCGGGCAGCAGCTCCTGATAATGTTGCCAGAGTGCCATCACACTCTTGGCGGCACTGTGTGCAATGTCGTTTATTTGATGCTCCAGCAGATGCTCTTGTAAATGCTTGACCAGAGCGGGCTCCACCACTCTGTCCAGAAGGAATGCCTGGTCTAACCGGGGATAGTAAACTCTGGGCAGTTTCTCTTCCAGGGCCGGGTCCATTTGGCGCCCGGAGTAATGATCCGGGTTGCCGGTAAGAATCACCCGGTGTTTCGGGCCGACCTTGACAGGATGACCATTGACGTAAATGCAGGGTTGCGGTTCCCACAGGCCGTTCAATGATGCCAGCAATCCGGCTTTTGCCAGGTTGGCTTCATCCACAACCAGAGTGACAAAGTGTCCATCCTTGTCGGTCGGAGTGTTGGCCCATTCCATCAACGCCCGGTTTTGCAGCACCATAGAGCGGTCGCCATCGGCGTGTTGTTGCCACTGCCAGCGTTTCATCAGGGTCTGTTCGCTGTCAGAAGGTCCAAGAGAAATGACTGCAGCCTGTCCTGAAGCCTTTGCCACTTTGGCGGAAAAGTAGCTTTTCCCGGTGCCGGTTTCCCCCTCAAGGAATATAACGGGAGAGTCTTTAAGCCGGTCATGAAGCCGGGATAGTCGACGGCTTTCACGATCCTCCTGACTCATTTTGCCGTGATAAAGATCCCGGGCCATTGCTGACAATGGCCTGTAAGCAGAACCCGGCCGTAGTGAATCAGACAGTCGATTTTCTATGCGTTCAATGCGTTCTGCGTCAGGATTTTCTGTGACATATTCTCCTCTGGCAATGTGTAAACAGTCGGAGGCCAGAGCCTGAATGGCATCGGATCGGGTCTGCCCCAGTGGCAAAGGCAACTGCCAGCCAGAGGCCAGTGCGTCTTGCAGACGTTTGATCTGTCTTGATGGCCTGATGACTAACGATTGATATTGTTCTGCTGCCGCTGGATCGACTGCCAACTGATTCGCCATTGCCTGTTGTGTTTCTTCAGGAGCATGGGCCAGGATCATGGCACAGAAACTGTCCGGGACTGCTCGTTCATCCCATTCTGGAAATGGATTGTCATAGGACAGTTGTAAGTCTCCATTAAACACTGCCGGGTCAAAGGCCCGGGCCAGTTGCCAGGGGTTCTGCTCCACAAACTCTCTATCCAGCCGCGGGGCACTATTGATGACGCCATTTAAACGATCCGGGTCTACCGAGGCGGCTTGGTCCTTGTCCGGTAACAAGTGCCAGCAAGCGACTTTCATAAAATCACGCACTGACGGATTCTGCCGGGTGCCGTGGGTGATAACGCTGTTGATGGCCTTGCGCCAGTGGCAGGGCAGAAACTGTAGGGACTGGTCCACCTGCCGTGCTCGCCGGGCAGCCAGTATCAGGTTATTCAATAACCCTTCGGTCAATTCAGGCAGAGGGTTACAAAGGTTGCCAGGTACGGTTTTAAAGGCTGCGTAAAGTGAATAAATGGCTTGTTCTGGCAACTCAGCCCGGGGGATACCATGCTTGTCGGCATTGATATCCCAAAGATCGACTTCAGGGCAGGGCTTACCCATGGAAACCATCGAATTAAATACTGAAGATGAGCTTTTCAAAGACTCACGACAGAGTATTGTGACATGAGCTTGTGGGTAGGCCTGTAATTGACCATTCACCAACAGAGGTTGCCCAACCATCAGGGGTTCCAGAAGCTGTTGAAGCGCTGGATTAGTCTCCAGTCCCAGAAGCACAACAGGCTTACCAGCGGTCAATGCCTTCTGCAGCTTACTCTGACTTCGTCCAAAATGAGCCTTTTGTTCCGAGGCGATATGGATATTATCAAATAGCTGGTTGAAGCCGGTCTGTTCACTGACCTGAATGACCAGAGGGGCTTCCGACTGATGATTGATCCAGTGATTTGCCTGGGCATTTTGCTGGTAAGTGGCGGTATTGACGGCGACATGATCTCTGATTTTTTTTTGTAGTCCGGACAATGGGTGCTCGTCGTGTTCATTCAACCCCAGGGCTTCCGGCTGCTGTTTAGAATGAACCACCTGAAGTTTGGGTTCCAGACCGGTTGTCTTGCAAATCGTCTGCAGTGAACCGAGCAAACGAAACCAGAGTGCCTCAGTGAGGGGCGACGTTACGGTGACGACACCCCCTGCCTGAACCTGTTCCAACAGACAGGTGTTAGGTATTGCATAACCCTCCGGGGCAATGGCAGTGGGGCTCAACCATTCGCTGATATTACTCTGGTTAATGATGATCGGGTTTCCTGATGCATTGTCAGAGCAGGACAGGCTTTGAAACAGTGAACCAAGCTCGCCATTGCCAACCGGCATCTGATAAAACTGAACATTGTCGGGTAACTGACAGACCTTCCCATTGCTCTCAAAGCACTGTTGCGCCAGCAGCTGTCGAATCGTCTGTTCAAAGATCAGATCCTGCCAGTCGGCCCCTTTCAGAATGACCCGTTGTCCGGCTTTCAAACCCTCAAGCCTGCCGGGGATATGCTGGATTCGCCCCTGTTTATCGACTCCGGGACCGCCCATCAGCAACTGTCGCCAGTGACTGTGCAAGTGACAGTTAATTAAAATATTATTGTCGTTTATAGTACTTTCGCTGGAGGGGAATTCAGCCAAAACCTGAGGAACCTTGTTGATAGCCATCGACGGGTGATTGCTGATTCGAGCTTCGAACTGCCAGGTATTGCCTGGTCGATTAATGCGCCGCCAAAAGTCAGCGCCCGGTGCGCCGGCCGCCGAAGCGTCGTCATGATTGCCAACCGATGCCAACTGTTTAGGGTCTGCCACAACCAGCACAGAAACATGCTCACCCAGGGGGCGTTTCTTCTGGCTGACTTTGTCGTACAGGCAGGGGTTATCCGGGTCCAGCAGATCGTTAAATTTGGGCAAATCCTCGCCGCTGAGTTTTCGGATATCTATCACCAGGGTTAATGGCTTTGAACCTTCAAAGAGCTTACCTGAACGCAGAGTGTGGCGACCGTCGCCGGAAATGCTCAACCGGGTCACCAGATTAGCCTGTGAGAGGTCATCGGGATGAGAAATAAGAGTAACGTCCCGACGTTCATCGCCGGTCCGGGCCATTAAAAGCTGTCGAACTTCATCATCATGGGCGACAAAGCGAAAATCGAAGGCATGAGGATTTTTTTGCAGTGAGGAATCCGTTGAGGATACAGTTCTCGCTTTGTCAGGCATTGCCAGCGAAGAGGGCGATGTCTTTAGTTTGGACGTCACCTCGTAGCAGATTTCTATGCCCTTTTCCTTTTCCTCCGATGATGGCCTGGCTGGCACAGCTCCATCAGGTACGTACCTCTTAAGCGCAGGGCTGTCTGTTTTTTCACCAATCTGACCGTCCATAATCAATCTCTCTCCCGGAAGACTGCTTGAAGTTGTTTTATCGTTTGACCTTCAGGCAGGAGAAAAGTTCTATTTGGATGGCTCTGTAGGGGACACTCGGGGATGAAAAGGCTAGGGGGGCACTGGGCAGTATGGTTCTGGTGGTGAGTCAGTGTGGATTCCCGCCTTCGAGGGTGTCGCAAAACTCCAACAGCTCGTTCCCATGCTCTGAGGTCGTCATTCCCGCGAAGGCGGGAATCCAGCGCCAAGGGTGGATCTCTGCCATCTCGGGGATGACAAGGCCAGGGGGGCACCGGGCAGTAGGGTTCTGGTGGTGAGTCAGTGTGGATTCCCGCCTTCGCGGGAATGACGAGAATGAAGTTGGGAATGACGAGAATGAAGTCGGGAATGACGAGAATGAAGTTGGGAATGACGAGAATGAAGTTGGGAATGACGAGAATGAAGTCGGGAATGACGAGAATGAAGTCGGGAATGACGGGAGTCAACTCGTTCCCACCTTGGAGAGAGTTTTGCGACACCCGCCTTCGAGGGTGTCGCAAAACTCCAACAGCTCGTTCCCATGCTCTGAGGTCGTCATTCCCGCGAAGGCGGGAATCCAGGGCCAACAGTTGGTCTCTGCGTTCTCGGGGATGACAAGGCTAGGGGGGCACCGGGCAGTATGGTTCTGGTGGTGAGTCAGTGTGGATTCCCGCCTTCGCGGGAATGACGAGAATGAAATCGGGAATGACGAGAATGAAGTCGGGAATGACGAGAATGAAGTCGGGAATGACGGGAGTCAACTCGTTCCCACCTTGGAGAGAGTTTTGCGACACCCGCCTTCGAGGGTGTCGCAAAACTCCAACAGCTCGTTCCCATCCTCTGAGGTCGTCATTCCCGCGAAGGCGGGAATCCAGGGCCAACAGTTGGTCTCTGCGTTCTCGGGGATGACAAGGCTAGGGGGGCACCGGGCAGTATGGTTCTGGTGGTGAGTCAGTGTGGATTCCCGCCTTCGCGGGAATGACGAGAATGAAATCGGGAATGACGAGAATGAAATCGGGAATGACGAGAATGAAATCGGGAATGACGAGAATGAAGTCGGGAATGACGGGAGTCAACTCGTTCCCACGCTGGAGAGAGTTTTGCGACACCCGCCTTCGAGGCTGTCGCAAAACTCCAACAGCTCGTTCCCATCCTCTGAGGTCGTCATTCCCGCGAAGGCGGGAATCCAGGGCCAACAGTTGGTCTCTGCGTTCTCGGGGATGACAAGGCTAGGGGGGCACCGGGCAGTATGGTTCTGGTGGTGAGTCAGTGTGGATTCCCGCCTTCGCGGGAATGACGAGAATGAAATCGGGAATGACGAGAATGAAATCGGGAATGACGAGAATGAAATCGGGAATGACGAGAATGAAGTCGGGAATGACGAGAATGAAGTCGGGAATGACGGGAGTCAACTCGTTCCCACCTTGGAGAGAGTTTTGCGACACCCGCCTTCGAGGGTGTCGCAAAACTCCAACAGCTCGTTCCCATGCTCTGAGGTCGTCATTCCCGCGAAGGCGGGAATCCAGGGCCAACAGTTGGTCTCTGCGTTCTCGGGGATGACAAGGCTAGGGGGGCACCGGGCAGTATGGTTCTGGTGGTGAGTCAGTGTGGATTCCCGCCTTCGCGGGAATGACGAGAATGAAGTCGGGAATGACGAGAATGAAGTTGGGAATGACGAGAATGAAGTCGGGAATGACGGGAGTCAACTCGTTCCAACGCTGGAGAGAGTTTTGCGACACCCGCCTTCGAGGCTGTCGCAAAACTCCAACAGCTCGTTCCCATCCTCTGAGGTCGTCATTCCCGCGAAGGCGGGAATCCAGGGCCAACAGTTGGTCTCTGCCTTCTCGGGGATGACAAGGCCGGGGGGGCACCGGGCAGTATGGTTCTGGTGGTGAGTCATTGTGGATTCCCGCCTTCGCGGGAATGACGAGAATGAAGTCGGGAATGACGAGAATGAAGTCGGGAATGACGAGAATGAAGTCGGGAATGACGAGAATGAAGTCGGGAATGACGAGAATGAAGTCGGGAATGACGAGAATGAAGTCGGGAATGACGGGAGTCAACTCGTTCCAACGCTGGAGAGAGTTTTGCGACACCCGCCTTCGAGGCTGTCGCAAAACTCCAACAGCTCGTTCCCATCCTCTGAGGTCGTCATTCCCGCGAAGGCGGGAATCCAGGGCCAACAGTTGGTCTCTGCGTTCTCGGGGATGACAAGGCTAGGGGGGCACCGGGCAGTATGGTTCTGGTGGTGAGTCAGTGTGGATTCCCGCCTTCGCGGGAATGACGAGAATGAAATCGGGAATGACGAGAATGAAATCGGGAATGACGAGAATGAAATCGGGAATGACGAGAATGAAGTCGGGAATGACGAGAATGAAGTCGGGAATGACGGGAGTCAACTCGTTCCCACCTTGGAGAGAGTTTTGCGACACCCGCCTTCGAGGGTGTCGCAAAACTCCAACAGCTCGTTCCCATGCTCTGAGGTCGTCATTCCCGCGAAGGCGGGAATCCAGGGCCAACAGTTGGTCTCTGCGTTCTCGGGGATGACAAGGCTAGGGGGGCACCGGGCAGTATGGTTCTGGTGGTGAGTCAGTGTGGATTCCCGCCTTCGCGGGAATGACGAGAATGAAGTCGGGAATGACGAGAATGAAGTTGGGAATGACGAGAATGAAGTTGGGAATGACGAGAATGAAGTTGGGAATGACGAGAATGAAGTCGGGAATGACGAGAATGAAGTCGGGAATGACGGGAGTCAACTCGTTCCCACGCTGGAGAGAGTTTTGCGACACCCGCCTTCGAGGGTGTCGCAAAACTCCAACAGCTCGTTCCCATCCTCTGAGGTCGTCATTCCCGCGAAGGCGGGAATCCAGGGCCAACAGTTGGTCTCTGCCTTCTCGGGGATGACAAGGCCGGGGGGGGCACCGGGCAGTATGGTTCTGGTGGTGAGTCATTGTGGATTCCCGCCTTCGCGGGAATGACGAGAATGAAGTCGGGAATGACGAGAATGAAGTTGGGAATGACGAGAATGAAGTCGGGAATGACGAGAATGAAGTCGGGAATGACGGGAGTCAACTCGTTCCCACGCTGGAGAGAGTTTTGCGACACCCGCCTTCGAGGCTGTCGCAAAACTCCTACAGCTCGTTCCCATGCTCTGAGGTCGTCATTCCCGCGAAGGCGGGAATCCAGCGCCAACGGTGGATCTCTGCCATCTCGGGGGTGACAAGGCCAGGGGGGCACCGGGCAGTATGGTTCTGGTGGTGAGACAGTGTGGATTCCCGCCTTCGCGGGAATGACGAGAATGAAGTTGGGAATGACGAGAATGAAGTTGGGAATGACGAGAATGAAGTTGGGAATGACGAGAATGAAGTCGGGAATGACGAGAATGAAGTCGGGAATGACGAGAATGAAGTCGGGAATGACGAGAATGAAGTCGGGAATGACGGGAGTGAAGCTGGAAATGGCGGGAGTGAAGCTGGAAATGGCGGGAGAGAAGCCGGGAATAGTGGAGGTAAAACTCGGGGGGTGGGGGATTTTGCAAGCGGTCACTGAATATTATCCCAAAGGTCATTCCATTGTGGGTTTTCTTTTTCAATCAAATCAATCTTCCACTGGCGATTCCATTTCTTCAGCTGCTTTTCGCGGATAATGGCCGACTCCATCGTTTCATGCTGCTCAAAGTAAACCAGCATGTGAACGTTATATTCTGCTGTAAAACCAGGAGCCAGGTCGTTTTTGTGTTGCCATATCCTCTGAATCAGGTGACTGGTTACACCAATATACAGTGTTCCATTTCTTTTGCTGGCAAGTATGTAAACGCAAGGCTGCTTAAGCATTGATACTCCTTCGATCGTCATTCTCTCAAAGCTGGGAACCATTCAGCTTGAGTTAATAAGCTTGCAGTTATACCTGCTGGCGAGTACCCACTCTCCCTTTTATATCAAGATTCGTTACGAAATTGTCCCCTACAGAGTTTGGAGGGTTACCCGAAACCATTAAAGGAAATCACTGGTCTCGAAAAACTCATCACGATGTGGCTATTACCTGGTTCATCAGTGCATCACAAAGCGAGTTCAAATTCACGCTGAGCAAAAACTCTTTGGCAATTTTTGTCATCTCACGGGGTTTGAGCACCAGGGCGTTGCTGGCGTTTTGAACCTGCTTTAAGTAGTCAATCTTAACAAAACACTGAAAATCGTAAGAGCTTTCAATTCGATCCATCATGGCATATAGCTCTTCGGCTGAGGATGGGTCATGAGAGCCATAGCAGCTGCCTGGATCAAACGACCGGTTGATGAGTGCAGAACCCCAACAATACGTTAGATGACCACCCTCCGAGAGTGTCAAGTCACAGAGATAATGACAGAAGGCCTGCTCAACCACTTCCCGACATTTATCTTTCAGGCTATATAGCGTATCTGTCGCAAAAAAGTTATTTATCCTCCCATCTTCGAAGAACTGCTTCATGCGAGGGCTGTTGCTGACTTTTTGAAACAGGGCTCCATACTTTTCACACATGTCTCCGTCGCCCCAGTTAGGTTTCCCCAAGATAATCACCGGACGGCGGTTCACCTTGCCTGACTTAAGCTGCTCAAATGCAGGATCATGTACCAACATTCGTTCTATATTCGGAATGCCCTCAGGTACCTCCGTCCAGACGATCTGCATAGATGGATCGAGAATTTTCTTTTCAAGGAGTGACGAACTGCCATCATGACAATGAGTGATGAAGAAGGCGTTATTTTTTTGCTTTTGGAAGCTTTCATAGACCGGCGGCCATACCTCGCTATTCTTTCCCCTGGACAATAATTTCCTGTACCAGATTTTCAGGCAATGAGCGGCTCTAACCTTGAGTTCATCGATTCTTTCCAGAGTCAGCAACAGATTATGATGTTCTCTGGTCATCGTAACAGGGTTTTCATAGTCCGGCAGTGGACTCAGCCAACCCGATTTCAGTGCTTCATCGGCAAGGCGAATAAACGAAGGGGTTTCCTCATCACTCTTTGCCAATATATCCACTATTGATTTCATCCACTGGTGAGGTCTGGCTCCACCCTGAACAATCATTTTTGAATACAATGACCTGAGTAGATCAGTGACCTGATCTTCGTCACTGTCCGACAATATTTGCTTTACTGCTTCCGACATCGGTTTATAGGTATACCCAGGGCCGTAACGCACATCACCGACCAATGCCTGCTCGTCAGGGCCCAGTGCTTCTGCCTCTATCGACTCCAGGAGTGAGATACCCGTTGCAAAACCGGTTAAATCTTTTTTCTCCCAAAGGTTCCTTGCTATTTTGGCTTGACTCAGGTCATCGGTTACTGGCAATGCACCACCTGTTTCAAGGGCTTTGTTCAGCTCCTCAGGGCTGATACCACAGGCTTCAGCCAGAGCTTGCTGTTGTGCCGAATCAGCCCCTTTCAGGAGATTCTTGATCCTCCTTGACTCAGTGCCACAACCACTGGCCCAATGGGTGGGCTGGAAGTCAGGCAGGATTTCTGTTGCCTCGACAGGCTCCCCGCCCAAATCCACGAACTCCCAGGTTTGGCCTCCGTCCGGGGAACACTCTGCAAAGGCGTGATCGCAGTTAACAATTTGTCGGCATGGAATCTCAAAATAACGACAAAGAGCGACAAAAACAGGCGTACGGTGACGACAACTGCCTTGCCGCTGTGTTACCAGGAATCGAAACAAATTTTCACCGTACGCTGGTACATAATCACCGGAAAACTGTTGGCAATAGTCCTTGATTGCCAAGGTTTGTTGCCTGATGTTTTCAGCTTTTTCCACTGTCTGCAAAAGCCGCTTTAATTCCGCTGACTGGTCATTATTGGCCTCAAACAGTTCTTCCAGCAGTGTTTTCATACTTTCGCAGCAGTGGGCGTCAAAACGTTTTGATTGTTCCGGTCGGGCTTCTTCAGCGGATGTTTTTTTGCCAGGTTCCCTGGGTTCTACGACATAAGCGAATTTAATAATCTGGTTGGCTTCGGCCTCTGCAACAGTCAGTGTGTGAAGCCCGGTATACCGGTCCCTGACCAGGGTAAATGGCAATTCGGGTGTGATGCGCAGGGCTACGATATAGTCGTCAGGCGTCAGGTTGGGCAATGCATATCGACCATCGTCTGATGACCATTCAAAGGTCGCCAGCGTTTGATCTGTGGTTAATGTCACTTCCTGGTCAGGTTCTGGTAAGACTTCCGGAATCAGGACTTCGGCCCCCTGCAGGTGTTGATCATTAATATCGATCAATTTGATATCGCCCCTGGCAGACACAAAAATATCCTTTGCCCACCACCGATACATAGCGGAAGGAAGGCCCGGCCTGTTAAAAATTATACGATTGTCAGTCTGTGACTTACCCCGTTTCCCGTAGCTTGTTCTCCGGTCCAATGCCGGAGCCTCTTCCTCGTGGTCTTCCGGATTGTATTTTTCAGGCGTGTTATCATCGCCAGTGGTCAAGGCTTCGTTAACAGGTTGTGGCTCGTGGCTCGTGCTCTGATCCAGTGCCGGAGCCTGTTCCATCTGGACTTTTGCAGCCCGCGTCTGGTCAATATAATGCTCAGCCAGATGGCTCGGCAGATCACTCAGCTGATGCCAAAATGCAGGCCACAGTTGGACCGCATTGGAGTTCCATGCACTTATCCGGCGATCAGCCTCCCGAAGGTAAGGCTGGTTAGCCGGTAATTTCAGCGTTTGCTGCTGTTCTTCCGTCAGGGGAAAAACACGATCAGCGTTCATGCCCGTCTGGGCAAACTCAGAAGAAAACCAGCATTGTTGCCAGTGTCGATACAGTGCCCTGGTGAGCACATCATCCGAATCATCCGGCTTCACGGAAAGACCGGATGCCCGCCACCTGGCCAGGGCCACCCTGTCGATGATTTCCGCTTTGGTTTCCTCATCGGTCTGAAGAGCGTTAAAGAAAATTTCATGGTTTTTTTCATCCATACCGTTGCGATCACTGCGTCGTATCAACCACGGGCGATTAATGCCCGGTATCGTTCGGTTGAACCAATCACAAAGTTCAGTATCGGGTTCTCTTCTGGCCATGGCAAAAGCCGATGACTCGGGCAGTTGCTCCAGCGTTCTTCTCGCGGCCATCAGGTAAAGCCGATAGTGCTGATTAAGGCATTGATGAAGCGCTTTTTCGGTGAAATCACCGCCGCTGTTAACGGCCTTTGCTACATTCTGTAAATCAAGGCTGGTGGGCTGCAACGGCAGGTTTTTCTTTTGCAGACAAGCCCTCAATCGACAATGTTGCCGGGTCAGCTCTTCAGCCACGCTTTTCCCCTGCTCAGTTTGCGGCAACACTTTCCCGGCAATGGTTTGCAATTCGGTCGGGTTGTACTGCCGGATGGGCAAATGTCGAAAACGTCCTTTCAGCGCCGGCGACAGCGGTTTTCGGCCGCTGTACTCAGGTGGGTTGATGGTGGCGAAGAGGTGGAAGCCCGGATGAGCGTCACCGGCCAGAATATCGTTTAATTCCCCTTCCAGGTGCTGGCTGTCGATCAGATTCATTTCTGAAATCACCACGATGCCGCCATCGACTTTTGCCTTCTGGATCTTTTCACGCACTTTGTCCCAGGAACAATCACAGGCATTCAGGTAAAAGACTTCCGGCATCAATTCTTGCCTTTGTTCAGCCTGCTGTTTGACACTTTCGATCATCAGGTTCAGCGTGGCATCTTTACCCCGCCCGGCCGGACCTTCAATCAGCGTCGCCTGTCGTCCGCCGTGTTTCCTGTCGAGGTGATAAGCCTGCTGACAGCGGCTTAAATCCTGCCCGAGCTGTTGCACCAGTTCACCGACTGCCGATCCGGAGGTATCAAACTCAGGTCGGTTTTTTTCGGTCAATTGCATGAAGGGTTGCTGTATATCCTTGAGGTTCTGTGTACGAACTTTGTCGCTCAGGGTGTTGTCCAGTTGGTAACGGGCAGCAAACCAGATTTCCAGTGCCAGCAGGGCATCCTGATAAGTCTCGGTGATCTCGGGACCCAGAAGATCCCGAAAGCTCTGCCGTATCAAACTGTTTATTTGCTCACAGGTAACAGGGTCAACGGTGGGCAGCGCACGATCCAGATACCAACCGACCCAGCTGCAGATATCCGTTAAATCCCTGGGGGTAAACTCATGTTCTGGTAACAGTTCCTGATAATATTGCCACAGTGCCATCACACTCTGGGTGGCACTGTGTGCAATGTCGTTTATTTGATGCCGTTGTAACTGCGTGAGCAAAGCGGGTTCCACTACTCTGTCCCGAAGGAAAGCCTGGTCTAACCGAGGGTAGTAAGCCCTTGGCAGTTTCTCTTTCAGGGCCGGGTCCATTTGGCGACCGGCGTAATGATCCGGGTTGCCGGTGAGAATCACCCGGTGTTTTGGGCTGACCTTGACAGGATGACCATTCACATAAATGCAGGGTTCCGGTTCCCATAAGCCGTTCAATGATGCCAGTAATCCAGCCTGGGCCAGGTTAGCCTCATCCAGCACCAGTGTTATGTATTCGTCGTCTTTGTTGGACTCGGTATTGGCCCATTCCATCAACACCCGGTTTTGCTGCGCCATAGAGCGGTCGCCATCGGCGTGTTGTTGCCATTGCCAGCGTTTCATCAGAGTCTGCTCGCTGTCGGAAGGCCCAAGGGAGACGACTGAAGCTTGTCCTGAAGCCCTGGCCATTTTGGCGGAAAAGTAACTTTTCCCGGTGCCGGTTTCTCCCTGCAGGAATATAACGGGAGAGTCAGCAAATCGTTCATGGAGTCGCGACAATCGACGACTTTCACGATCCTTCTGACTTATCTTGCCGTGATATAGATCCTGAGCCAGTGCTGACAAGGGCTTATTAGTGGAGCCTGTCCATCTCAGTGATTCAGCCAGTCGATGTTCTATGCGTTCAATGCCTGCTGCGGCAGAATTCGCTGTTCTGGCCCTGTGAAAACAATCGCTGGCCAGCGCCTGAAGGGCATCGGATCGGGTCTGCCCCAGCGGCAAGGACAACTGCCAGCCAGAGGCCAGTGCATCCTGTAAACGTTTAATCTGTCTGGTTGGTCTGATGGCTAACGATTGACAGGGCTCTGTTGCCTTCGGATCAACTTCCAGCTGATAGGCCATTGCCTGTTGTTTTTCTTCAGGAGCATGGGCCAGGATCATGGCACAGAAACTGTCCGGGACTCCTTCTACGTACCATTCCGGAAATGGTTTTTCAAAGGACAGTTGTAAGTCGCCATTAAAGACTGCCGGGTCAAAGGCTCTGGCCAGAGGCCACAGGTTCTCCTCGACAAACGTTCTATCCAACTGCAGGGGGCTACTAATGATGTCATTTAATTGATCCGGATCTACCGAGGCGGCTTGATCCTCATCCGGCGTCTTATCCGGTAACAATTGCCAACAGGCCACTTTCATAAAATCTCGCACGGAGGGGTGCTGCCGGGTGCCATGGGTAATGACGCGATTGATAGCCTTGCGCCAGTGGCAGGGCAGGCGTTGTGGCGACTGGTCAACCTGCTGTGCTCGTTTGGCAGCCAGAATCAGGTTATTCAACAACCCTTCGGTCATTTCAGGCAGAGGGTTACAAAGGTCAGCAGGTACGGTTTTAAAGGCTGCGTAAAGTTCATTAAGCGCTTGTTCTGGCAGCTCAGCCCGGGAGATTTCATGCCTGAGGGCATTGATACCCCAGATATCGATCTCAGGACAAGGGGGGGCCGCGGCGACCATCGAGCCGAATACTGAAGATGGGCTGTTCGCAGACTCAGGCCAAAATATTGTGACATGAGCCTGTGGGTAGGCCTGTAATTGGCCATTCACCATCAGAGGTTGCCCGACAATCAGGGGCTCCAACAGCTGCTGAAGGCTTGGGTTACCCTCGAGACCCAGTATTACAACCGGCTTGCCAGCCGTTAATGCCTCCTGCAATTGACTCTGGCGTCGCCTGAAATGGGCCTTTAGTTCCGAGGTGATATGGATCTCATCAAATAGCTGGCTGAGGCTGGTCTGGTCATTGACCTGAATGATCAAAGGGGCTTCCAGGTGATCTTTTATCCAGTGACTTATCTGGGCATGGTGCTGGTAAGTGACGGTACTGAAAGCGGCCTGATTCCTGCCTTTTTTATCTTGCTGACGGCTCCCGGGTAGAGGGCACTCATCATTTTCTGTCAATCCCAGAGCTTTCGGTTGTTGCCTTGAATTGACCACCTGAAGCCGGGGCTCCATGCCGGTCGTTTCGCGAATAGTCTGCAATGAGCCCAGCAAACGGAACCAAAGAGCCTCAGTGAGGGGAGAGGTTACGCTGACGACCCCCCCCGCCTGAACCTGTTCCAAAAGACAGGTGTTAGGGACGGCATAACCTTCCGGGGCAATGGCAATCGGGCTCAGCCATTCCCTGATATTGCTCTGGTTAATGATGATCGGGTTTCGTGGTGCGTCGAGGGAAAGTCCTTCCTCATCTTGTTTGTCAAAAGAGCAGGACAGGCTCTGGAACAGTGAATGAAGCTCGTCATTCCCCACCGGCATTTGATAAAACTGAACATCGTCCGGTAACTGACAGACTTTCCCGTTGCTCTCAAAACACTGCCGCGCCAGCATTTGTCGAATCGTCTGTTCAAAGGCCAGGTCCTGCCAGTTGGCCCCTTTCAGAATGACCCGTTGCCCAGCCCTTAATGACTCAAGCCTGCCGGGGGTGTGCTGGATTCGCCCCTGTTTATCGACTCCGGGGCCGCCCAGCAGCAACTGTCGCCAGTTATCGTGAAAGTGGCAGTCAATTAGAAGGGTATTGCCGTCTATAGCGCTTTCGGCAGAAGGGAATTCAGCCAATACCGGAGGAGCCTTGTCGGTTTCCATCAACGGCTCATTGCTGGTTTTTGCGTCAAACTGCCAGGTATTGTCCGGTCGATTAATTCGCCGCCAGAAGTCTGCACCGGGTGCGTCGCCATGCTGGCCAACCGATGCCAATTGCCCAGGGTCTGCCAGGACCAGTAGAGAAACATGGGGTCCCAGAGGGCGTTTCTGCTGACTGACTTTGTCATACAGACAGGGGTTATCCGGGTCCAGCAAATCGTTAAATTTTGGTAGCTCATCGCTGGTGAGTTTTCGGATATCCATCACCAGAGTTAATGGCTGTGAAGCGTCAAACAGCTTGCCTGAACGCAGAGTCTGGCGACCGTCGCCGGAAATGCTCAACCGGGTCACCAGATTAGCCTGTGAAAGGTCATCGGGGTGAGAAATGAGGGTGACATCCTGATGTTCATCGCCGGTCTGGGCCATTAAAAGCTGTCGAACTTCATTATCATGGGCGACAAAACGAAAATCGAAGGCATGAGTTTTTTTTTGCAGTGAGGAATCCGTTGAGGATACGGTTCTCGCTTTGTCAGGCATTGCCACCGAAGAAGGCGATGTCTTCAGTTTGGACGTCACCTGGTAGCAGATTTCTATGCCCTTTTCCTTTTCCTTTTCCTGCGATGATGGCCTGGCTGGCACAGGTCCATCAGGCACGTATCTCTTAAGCGCAGAACTGTCAGTTTTTTCACCAATCTGACCATCCATAATCTATCTTTCTCCCGGAGGACTGCTTGAACTTGTTTCATCGTTTGACCTTCAGACAGGAGAAAAGTTCTATTTGGAGGGTTACCCGAAACCATTAAAGGAAATCACCGGTCTCGAAAACTCATTACGATCCGGCTACTACCCGGTCACTCAATGCGTCACAAAGCGAATTCAAATTCACGCTGTGCAAAAACTCTTCGGCGATGGTGGTCAGCTCATCGGATTTGAGTACCAGAGCGTTATTGGCGTTGTGTGCCTGGCGCAAGTAGTTATCCTTAACAGATTCCTGAAACTCGGAAGGGCTCTTTATTTCAAGCATCATGGCATGCAGCTCTTCTGGTGAGGATGGGGCATGAGCGCCATAGCTGTGTTTTTGCCAGGATCCTACCTCAGCATCGGCCCAGCAATAGCTTAAGCGACCGCCTTTTGAGTGTGTCACTCCATAGAGATAATGACTGAAGGCCTGCTGAATCGCTTTCCTGCAGTTGTCTTTTAAATCTCTCACAAGAACTTTCTCCCTGAGTGAAAGCGCAAGGGTTTCCAGAATGGCTTCGTACCTGCTTCGGATAACAGACCTTTTTTTCTGATATTCTTCTTCCAGAGTTCGATCTCGCGGACGAGCCGGGACTTTGTTGCGATCTCTTGCTAATGCTGCAAGCGTGTTTTGGAGTTGCTTTTCTGTTGCCTGCACTTGATTGAGTTTTTCCAATAAATGCTTCAGGTCTGGACGGTTCTCAGCGAGTCGTTGTGACAGGACTTCGACCTTTTCATTTAACAGTCTATCTTCCCAGGGATAGCCCCAGGAAGGCTGCCCGATGATAATCACCGGACGATGATTCGCCTTGCCCGAAATTGACTTCACAAAGGCAGGATGGCGCAGCAGCATCCGATCTATACATGGAACGCCCTCAGGTTCGTCTGTCCAGTCTTTTTTTATAGATGAGCTGATAATTTGATCTTCCAGAGATCGTGAAAAACCATCATGGCAATGAGAGACCAGCGAGGTCCTGACTTTTCTCAACAAGCGGTTTTCATAAGCCCACTGCCATAGCCCGCAATTTTTTTCTCTGGACAGTAATACCCTATAGAAGTTTTTCAGGCATCGGTCGGCTGCAACCTTCATTTCATCGATACCTTGCAGACGCACTAATAGCTCATGGTGCTCACGGAACTCTGAATGATCTCTAGAAAAGGTCGGCACACTATCCAGCCAACCTGATGTCAAAGCCTTTTGGGCAAAGTCAATAACCGGAGGCTTGGTCAGGTCACTGTCTATCAGAATTTTCACCATTGAAAACAACCAATGCATAGGGTCTTCTTTGCCCTGAACAATCATTTTTGAGTGCAATATCCTGAGTGGTTCAGTGACCTGGTCTTCATCACTGTCAGACAAGATTTGTTTGACTGCCTCCGACATCGGTCTTCTGTAGATATCCAAATCCCTGTCAGGCACAAGACCGACCAGCCTTTTCTCTTCATGGCTCAATGTTTCTGTCTCCAGCGACTCCAGGATTGAGACGCCCATGGAAAAACCGGTTAAATCTTTTCTGTTCCAAAGGTTCACTACCATTTCGGCAATGCTTAGATGGGGTGCGGGCAATTCACAGCCTGTCTCAAGGGCTTTGTCCAGTTCTTCAAGACTTATGCCACAGGCTTTGGCCAGAGTTTGCTGTTGTGCCAGATCAGCACTCTGCATAAGACCCTGCAGGAGATTGCTTTTCTTCTTTAACTCAGTGCCAGAACCAGAGAACCTTTTGATGGGCTGGAAGTCAGGCAGACTTTCTGTTATCTCGCCAGGCCTCCCACCCAAATCCGCTGACGTCCAGGTTTGGCCGCAATCCGTTGAATACTCTGCAAAGGCGTGGACATTGTTAACCATTTGTCGGCATGGAATCCCAAAATAACGACAAAAAGCAATAAAAACAGGTACACGATGACGACAGCTCCCCTGCCGCCGGGTTACGAGGAAGTGAAAGAAATTTTGATTGTGCTCGGGTGCAGCAGCGCCGGAAAACTTTGTGCAATAGTCCTTGATTGCCTTAATCCGTTCCGACGTGTCTTTGGCTGTTTTTATTCTCAGCAGGGGCTCCTGTATTTCGGTTGGTTGCAGGCTAATGTTCTCAAGCACTCCTTTCATTACTGTCTTCATAGCTGCGGAACAGCGGGCGTCAAGACGGTTTGATGCGTTTGATCGGACTTCTTCGGTAGAAGTTTTTTCGCCTGGTTTCCGGGATTCTACGACATAAGCAAATCGAATACTCTGGTTGGCTCTGGCCCCCGGAACAAACACTGTATGAAGCCCGGTATATCGGTCTCTGATTAGGGTAAATGGCAATTCGGGTGTTATGCGCAGGGCCACTATATAGTTATCAGGCTTCAGGCTGGGCAAGGTATAGCGACCATTCCTTGGTTTACAGTCAAAGGTCCCCAGCGTTTGTTTGCTGGCTAATGTCGCTGGCTGGTCATGTTCTGGCAAGAGGGCAGGTATGATGACTTCAGCCCCCTGTATGTGTCTGTCATTGATGCTGGTCGCTTCGACTTCGCCCTCAGGAGACACATAAATATCTTCTGCCCACCATCGATACAGCCCGGTAGAAGGGTACATCTGATAAAAAATTATAGAATCGATATGCCGTGACTTACCCAGGTTCTCATAGTCAGTGATATGGTCCAATGTCGGAGTCTGAGCTACAAGGGCTTGCGGATTGCATTTTTCAGGCGCTTTATTTGCAGGCAGTGGCTCATGGTTCGGTCTCTGACCCAATGCCGGAGCCTGTACCTCGTGGACTTGTGGCATGTCTTCTGAGGGAGCCTTATCACCGCCAACAGCTGATGCCTGGTTGCTAAAATCGTCTGTCAAATGGTTCAGCAGATCACTGATCTGAAGCCAGAACACAGGCCAACATTGAACTTCATCGTCTTTCCACGCGCTTATCCGCTGATCAGCCGCCTGAAGATAAGGCTGGTTAGCTGTCATTTTCAGCGTTTGTTTCTCTTCTGCCGTCAGTGAAAATACGCTGGCAGCGTCAACGCCCGTCTGGCCAAACAGACGATTAAACCAGCATTGTTGCCAGTGTCGGTACAGTGCCCGGGTGAGAGTATCGTCCGACTCATCCGGCCTCAGGGAAAGACCAGATGCCTGCCACCTGGCCTGAGCCACCCTCGTAATGATTTCCGTTTTGGCTTCCTTGTCAGATAAATCAGTGTTGATACAAATTTCATGGTTTGTTTCATCAATACTGTTGCGATCGCTGCCTCGTATCAACCACGGGCGATCGATCCCGGGGGCCTTTTCGTTGAACCATTGGCAAAGTCCGGAATCAAGCTCATTTTTACCCATGGCAAGCGTTGCTGACTCGGGCAGTTTTTCCAGTGATATGTTGGCGGCCATCAGATAGAGCCGGTAGTGCTGATTGAGGCATTGATGAATTGCTTTTTCGGTAAAATCGCCTCCTCTCTTGACAGCCATGGCGACATTCTGTAAATCGCGACTGGTCGGCTGTAACGGCAGGTTTTTCCGTTCCAGGCAGGCCCTTAAAAGACAATGTTTTTCTGTTAGCTTTTTAGCGACGAATTTCCCTTTTGAGGACTCTGGCAACACTTTCCCGGCAATGTTGTGCAATTCTGCCGGGTTATACTGGCGGATCGGCAAATGTCGAAAACGCCCTTTCAGGGCCGGTGATAAGGGTTTTCGCCCGCTATACTCTGGCGGGTTGATGGTGGCGAACAGGTGGAAGCCCGAATGAGCATCACCGGCCAGAATATCGTTCAATTCACCTTCCAGGTGCTGGCTGTCGATCAGGTTCATTTCTGAAATCACCACGATGCCGCCTTGCTCTTTTGCTTTCTGGATCGCTTCACACACTTTATCCCAGGAACAATCACAGGCATTCAGGAGAAATATCTCTGGCATGGTTTCTCCCTTTTTCTCAGCCTGCTGTTTAACACTTTCGATCATCAGATTCAGCGTCGCATCCTTACCCCGACCGGCCGGACCTTCAATCAGCGTCGCCTGACGGCCGCCGTGTTTTATCTTGCGATGATAAGCCTGCTGACAGCGACTTAAATCCTGTCCCAGCCCTTGTACCAGCTCAATGACTGCTGATCCGGAGGTATCAAACTCAGGTCGGAATTCTTTGGTGAATGCATCGAAGTCCCGCTGAATATCTGGCAAGGTGTGGTTATGAACTCTGTCGCGCAGGGTGTTGTCCAGTTGGTAACGGGCAGCAAACCAGATTTCCAGTGCCGAAAGGGCATCCTGTTGAGTCTCGCTGATTTCGGGACCCAGTACATCCCGGAAACTTTGTTGGATCAAACTGTTTACTTGCTCACAGCTGGCACTCTCTCCTTCGGATAACGCACGATCCAGATACCAGCCCACCCAACTGCAGATATCGGTTAAATCCCTGGGAGTAAACTCGTGCTGGGGCAACAGCTCCTGATAATATTGCCACAGTGCCATCACACCCCCGCTAGCAGCGGATAGAATTTTGTTTATTTGGGGGCCTGTCAGATGCCGTTGTAACTGATTGACCAGCGCCGGTTCCACGACTCTGTCCCGAAGAAAAGCCTGGTCCAGACGAGGGTAGTAAGCTCTGGGCAGTTTCTCCTTCAGCGCCGGGTCCAGCTGGCGCCCGGAGTAATGATCCGGGTTGCCGGTGAGGATTACCCGGTGTTTTGCGCTGACTTTGACAGGATGAGCATTCACATAAATGCAGGGTTCCGGTTCCCACAAGCCGTTCAATGACGCCAGCAATCCGGCTTTGGTCAGGTTAGCCTCATCCAGCACCAGGGTTATGTATTCTTCATCTTTGTCGGATTTGGTATTGGCCCATTCCATCAATGCCCGGTTTTGCTGCGCCATAGAGCGGTCGCCATCAGCGTGCTCTTGCCACTGCCAGCGTTTCATCAGGGTCTGTTCACTGTCAGAAGGTCCAAGGGAAATGACCTTGGCCTGTCCTGAAGCCTTTGCCATTTTGGCGGAAAAGTAGCTTTTCCCGGTGCCGGTTTCCCCTTCAAGGAAGATAACGGGAGAGTCTGTAAGACGGTCATGGAGTCGGGATAATCGACGACTTTCACGATCTTTCTGACCTATTTCGCCGTGATAAAGATCATGGGCTATTGCTGACAGGGGTTGATCAGTGGAACCCGGCCATTGCATTGATTGAGACAGCCGGTTTTCTATGCGTTCAATGCGTTCTGCGACGGGATTCTCTGTGACATATTCTCCTCTGGCAATGTGGAAACAATCGCTGGCCAGAGCCTGAATAACATCGGATCGGGTCTGACCTGATGGAAGGTTTAGCTGCCAGCCAGAAGCCAGTGCATCCTGTAAACGTTTGATCTGTCTTGATGGCCAGGTGGCTAGCGCTGGACATTGCCTTGTTGCCTCCGGAGTGACTTTCAACTGGTACGCTATTGCCTGTCGCTGTGCTTCAGGCCCATGGGCCACGATCAGGGCACAGAGCCTGTTGAACACTTCTTTTTTATCCCCCGTAGAAAATGGTTTTTCATAGGACAGATAAAATGTTTCATTAAATGCAGCCGGGTCAAAGGCTCTGGTCAGTGACCACAGGTTCTGCGTCACAAACGCTCTATCCAACTGCCGGGTACTGTTGATGATGGTCGCTAACTGATCCGGGTCTGCTGTGGCGGCCTGATCCTCATCCGGCAGTAACTGCCTGCAAGCCCATTTCATAAAATCACGTACTGACGGATTCTGCCGAGTGCCATGGGTAATAACGCTATTGATAGCCTTGCGCCAGTGGCGGGGTAAAAGCTGCAGGGAGTGGTCAACCTGCTGTGCTCGTCGGGCGGCCAGTATCAGGTTATTCAACAACCCTTCGGTCATTTCAGGCAGAGGGTTACATAGTTTGTCTGGTACGGTTTTAAACGCTTTGTAAAGCTTATCAAGCGCTTGCTCTGGCAGCTGAGACCGGGGGATATTATGCTTGTCGGCATTGATATCCCAGAGATCGATTTCGGGGCAGGGTTTACCTGTGGCAAGCTTCGAACGAAAGATTGGCGATGGGCTTTTGGCAGACTCAGGCCAGAGCAGGGTGATATCAGCCTGCGGGTAGGCCTGTAATTGGCCATTCACCAGCAGAGGCTGTGCAGCAAACAGAGGTTCCAGCAGCTGCTGAAGTGTTGGATTACTTTCGAGTCCCAGGAATACCACGGGTCTGCCAGCGGTTAATGCTTTCTGCAACCCACTCTCACGTTGTCCAAAATGGGCCTTTTGCTCCGAGGTGATATGGATATTATCAAATAGCTGGCTGAAGCCGGTCTGTCCATTGATCTGGATGACCAGAGCTGTCCCACGGTGACGTTTGATCCAATGACTGGCCTGGGCAGGTTGTCGATATGTGACTGCCTCAAAAGCATTGTGATCTCTGACTTTTTTCTGTAACTGAGGGCTCCCGGACAGAGAGAGAGTGTGCTCATCGGTTTCTGCTAATCCCAGGGCTTCCGGCTGCTGTTGCGAATGAGCCACCTGGAGTCGCGGCTCCAGGCCGGTTGTTTTACGAATAGTCTGCAGTGAACCCAGCAAACAAAACCAGAGTGCCTCAGTGAGGGGAGAGGTTAGGGTGACTGTCCCACCCGCCTGGACCTGTTCTAACAGACGGGTGTTAGGCACGGCATAGCCTGCCGGGGCAATGGCAATCGGGCTCAGCCAATCGTTGAGGTTACTCTGGTTAATGATGATCGGATTTTCTGATGAATGATCAGAGCAGGACAGACTTTGGAACAGTGAATGAAGCTCGTCCTTCCCTACCGGCATCTGATAAAACTGAACATCGTCGGGTAATGGACAGATCTTCCCATTGCTCTCAAAGCATTGTTGCGCCAGCATTTGCCGAATCGTCTGTGCAAAGGCCAGATCCTGCCAGTCGGCCCCTTTCAGAATCACCCGTTGTCCAGCCCTCAATGACTCAAGCCTGCCGGGGATGTGCCGGATTCGGCCCTGTTGATCCACCCCGGGGCCACCCAGCAGCAACTGCCGCCAGTTGCTGTGTAAGTGGCAGTCAATAAGAAGGGTATTGTCGTCGTCCATAGCGCTTTCGGCAGAAGGGTGTTCAGCCAATACCGGAGGAACCGCGTCGATTTTCATCGATGGCTCATTGCTGGTTTTTGCGTCAAATTGCCAGGTATTGTCCGGGCGATTAATTCGTCGCCAGAAGTCAGCACCGGGTGCGTCGTCACGCTGGCCAACCGATGCCAACTGTTCAGGATCTGCCACGACCAATAGAGAAACATGCTCGCCCAGAGTGCGTTTCGTCTGGCTGACTGCGTCATACAAACAAGGGTTATCCGGGTCCAGAAGATCGTTAAATTTGGGCAGTTCTTCGCTGGTGAGTTTTCGGATATCCATTACCAGGGTGAATGGCTTTGAACCTTCAAACAACTTGCCTGAAAGCAGAGTGTGGCGACCATCGTCGGAAATGCACAACCGGTTCACCAGGCTGGCCTGTGAGAGATCATCGGGGTGGGAAATAAGTGTGACATCCCGATGCATATCGCAGGTTTGGGCAACCAAAAGCTGTCGAACCTCATTATCATTGGCGACAAAACGAAAATCGAAGGCATGAGGGGACTTTTGACGCAGGGAATCCGTTGAGGATACGGTTCTCGCCTTGTCAGGCAGAGCAATGACAGGTGACGATAGATTCAGTTGGGCTGTTACCTCGCAGACCTCTGCTATCGAAGGTGTATCCTGTCTTGCTTTTTTGGCTGGCACGCTGCCATCAGGCTCTGCACTTTCAAAAAAAGGCCTCTTTTTTATCCCATCAATCCGACCATCCATAGTCAATCTACCTCCCGGAGGAATGCTTGAAGTTGTTTGATCGTTTGACCTTCAGACAGGAGAAAAGTTCTATTTGGAGGGTAACCCGAAACCATTAAAGGACTATAAGTGTAGTTGTCAGTGCTACCCAGTGGACTATAACGGTAGTTGTCAGTGCTACCCAGTCATGGATGAGTGTATAGGCGGTTAATGAATACTGAGATGCCGGGCCGGAAACCGCAGCGGCCCAAAAAGGCATAATGAACCCCCGGAGGTGGTAACCATGAAATATCCAGTAGTTCTGCATACAGACGACGGCGAAAGCTATGGCGTAATGGTGCCGGACATCGAAGGATGTTTTTCCGCCGGTAACAGCATCGAAGAAGCCCTGGCAAACGTCAAAGAAGCCATCGAAGGCCATCTTGAGATCAACATGACTTTGCCGGTCCTGTTGTTGCGGCAGATCGACAAGTTGGTGGAAGCTGACCCGTCTTACCGAACCCGCTCTGGTTTCCTTCAGGAAATTGCACGCGCCAAGCTGCGCTCAATAGGTTGACATCCCCCCGCCATAAAAAGGGTGTCGCAAAACTCCAACAACTCGTTCCCGTGCTCTGAGGGTGTCGCAAAACTCCAACAGCTCGTTGCCATGCTCTGAGGTCGTCATTCCCGCGAAGGCGGGAATCCAGCGCCAACGGCGGATCTCTGCCTTCTCGAGGATGGCAAGGCCAGGGGGGGCACCGGGCAGTATGGTTCTGGTGGTGAGTCAGTGTGGATTCCCGCCTTCGCGGGAATGACGGGAATGAGGAGAGAGTTTTGCGACACCCTCGACAAGGCGGGGAGTGTCACCAAACGGTTAACAAGTATTCAGTGACTCACAAAGCGAATTCAAATTCACACTGTTCAAAAACTCTTCGGTAATTTTTATCAGCTCCGCAGATCTGAGCACCAGGGCGTTATTGTCGCCCAGTGTCTGTCGCAGGTAGGTGTCATCAACCGATTTCTCAAACCATTCGGATCGATCAATTTCAGAGAACATGGCATACAGCTCTTCCGGGGAAGATGGGTCATGAGCGCCATAGTAGTCCCGATTGCTTTCAAACCGGACAGGAGCATCGCCCCAACAATAGGTTAAACGACCACCCTTCGAGTGTGTCAATTCATACAGGTAGTGACAAAAGGCCTGAAGAATCGCCTGTTTGCATTTGTTTTCTAAATCACTGGCAAACTCTGCGTCCTTGTGTAACACGTCACCAGACTCAGGAATGGGTCTGTAGCGGTTGTAAATACCAATCATGTAGCCTCGGTTTGAGACCACATCATCTTGTTTGACTTTTTCCAATAACAGCTTTAAATCGGGGTTTTTCTTAGCTTTCAGTTGCAACAGGTCCCGGGCTTTTTTATCAATTAATGTGCTGCTCCAGAAAGGGTGGCCCAGGATAATCAGCGGACGGTGTCTGGCCCTGACCGAGTGCAACTGCACAAATGCGGGCTGGTTCACCAGCATTCGTTCTATATTCGGAACACCCTCAGGGTCATCCGTCCAGGCGGTATCTAAAGATGGGTTGGTAATTTTATCATTAAGGGTTGGCGAAGCCCCTTCGTGACAATGACTGACGAGCATGTCATTGCCTTTTCTCGCCAGAAAGTATTCATAAATCGACCGCCAGCTCTGGCTTTTTTTCCCCCTTTTCAGTACTGTCTGGTACCACTTTTTCAGGCAATTCGCAGCTTCAACCTTCAGTTCTTCGATGCCTTTCAGACGCATCAACAGCTCATGATGTTGAAGGGGCATAATAATCTCGTCGCTATACCTTGGCAGTGGGTTCAGCCAACCCAATTCCAGAACTTTAAGGGCAAAGCGAATAATCGAGGGGTTGGCCAGGTCACTGTGCTCAAGTATATTCACCATCGAACCCAGCCACTCGAGGGGGCGTGCTTTAGCCTCAACAATCATTTTTGAGTGCAATGATTGGAGTTGTTCGATGACCCGGACTTCATCACCGTCAGATAATATGTTTATGACAACCGCCGACATCGGCCAGAAACTCCAGTCGCAAGAAATAAACTTACCGACCAGTTGCTGCTCGAAAGAGCCCAATGCCTCTGTCTCCAGGGACTCTATCATTGAGACACCCATGGAGAAACCGGTTAAATCTTTTCCTTTCCAAAGCTTCAATACCGTTTTACAGATACCCAGGTTTTTTCCTGGTAATGTACCGCCTGTCTCAATGACCTTGTTCAGTTCCTCAAGGCTCATACCGTAGGTTTTAGCGAGAGTCTGTTGTTGTGCTGAATCAGCACCCATCAGAAGGCCCAGCAGGAGATCCCTCGCCTTCTTTGACTCTCTGCTGACTTTATTGGTGCGCTGGAAGTCAGATGGGATTTTTCTTAGCTCAGCAGGCGCCCCGCCCAAATCCACTGACTTCCAGGTTTGGCCTCTATCGACAGAATACTCTGCAAAGGCGTGGACACGGTTGATTATTTCCCGACATGGAATCCCAAAATAACGACAAAAAGCAATAAAAACAGGCGTCCGATGACGACAACTGCCTTGTCGCCGTGTTACGAGGAAGTGAAAGAAATTGACATCGTGCCTTGCTGGTTCAGCAGCTCCGGAAAACTTCAGGCAATAGTCCCTGATCGCACTGATGCGTTGCGTCGTGTTTTTTGCGTTCATTATTGCCTGCAAAGGCACCTTTATTTCAGGCAGTTGTTGTTTAACCTCAGCAAACAGTTTGTTCAATACTGCTTCTATACCTTTGGAGCAGCGGGCGTCAAAACGTATTGATTGTGCTGGCTGGAATTTTTTAGCCAGTGTTTTTTTGCTCGGCTCTCTGGGTTCCACGACATAAGTAAATTGAATAATCTGACCGGCTTTGGCTTCGGGAACAGACAGTGTGTGCAGCCCGGTATATCGATCCCTGAGCAGGGTATATGGCAAAACGGGTTCTATACGCAGGGCCACGATACAGTCTTCAGGCGTCAGACTGGGCAATGCATATTGGCCATTGCCTGATGACGCTTTGTAGTTTGCCAGTGTCTGGTTTTTGGCTAACGTCAGCTCCTGGTTACGCCCCGGTAACTGTTCGGGTATAAGGATTTCGATCCCCTGCAGGTGTTGATCACCCATATCGGTCAGCTCGACCTCACCCTTGGCAGATACATTAATATCCTTCGCGCGCAAGCGATACATAGTGAAAGGGTAGTTCGTGTCAAAAATTTTATAATTGTCGAATACTCTCTTCTTCTGGCGCTGATAGTCCGTGCCCCGGTCCAGGGCATTGGCCTGTTTCCTGCGAACTTCTGAAGTGCATTCCTCAGGAGCCTTGTCACTGTCGATCACTCTATCCTGGCGAGTATAATCGTGCGCACAATGGTTCAGCAGATCACTGATCTGATGCCAGAACCCAGGCCAAAATTGAACTTCACTGGCTTTCCACGTCCTTATCTGCTGGTCAGCCGCCTCGAGATAAGGCTGGTTGGTTGACGTTTTCAGTGTTTGTTTCTGTGCATCCGTCAGGGGAAATACGCTATCAGCGTCCACGCCCAACTGGCCATACTCACGATCAAACCAGCGTCGCTGCCAGTGTCGGTAAAGTGTCTGGGTGAGAATATCGTCGGACTCATCCGGTTTCACTGAAAGACCCGATGCCTGCCAGCGGGTACGTGCCAGCATCCTGATGATTTCCGTTCTGGCTTCCTCTCTATTCAGATCAGTTTTAATACGAATTTCATGGCGTTTTTCATCCATACTGTTGCAATCACTGTGTCGTATCAACCAGGGGCGATCAATGCCTGATACCCATTCGCAAAGTCTGGTATCAAGTGCTTCGTTACTCATGGCAATAGCCGATGACCCGGGCAGTTCCTCCAGCGACAGCCCGGCTGCCATCAGGTAAAGCCGGTAGTGCCGTTGGAAGCATTGATTCAGTCCGTTGTCGGTAAAATCCCTTGCTCTGATAACAGCCCTGGCGACGTTCTGTAAATCACGACTGGTTGGCTGTAACGGCAGTTTTTTGCGTTGCAGGTGAGCCCTTAAAAGACAATGTTTTTCTGTTAGTTTTTTAGCGGCGAATGTCCCTTCTAAGGACTCTGGCAACACTTTTCCGACAATGGTCTGCAATTCGGTCTGGTTATACTGCCGGATCGGCAAATGTCTAAAACGCCCTTTCAGCGCCGGTGATAAGGGTTTTCGCCCGCTGTACTCAGGGGGGTTGATGGTGGCAAAGAGGTGGAAACCCGGATGGGCGTCACCGGCCAGAATATCGTTCAATTCACCTTCCAGATGCTGGCTGTCGATCAGATTCATTTCCGAAATCACCACGATACCGCCTTCCACTTTTGCCTTCTGGATCGCTTCACACACTCTGTCCCAGGAACAATCACAGGCGTTCAGGTAAAAGACTTCCGGCATGGATTCTCCCCGTCGTCTAGCCTCCTCTCTGACACTTTCAATCACCAGGTTTAGCGTGGCATCCTTACCCCGTCCGGCTGGACCTTCGATCAGCGTCGCCTGTCGTCCGCCGTGTTTCCTGTCGAGGTGATAAGCCTGCTGACAGCGGCTTAAATCCTGTCCAAGTTGTTGCACCAGTTCACTGACTGCTGATCCGGAGGTGTCAAACTCGGGTCGGATTTTTTGGGTGACTGTACTGAAAGTCTGCTGAATATCTGACAGGGTCTTGTTGCGAACTCTGTCGCTCAGGGTGTTCTCCGGTTGGTAACGGGCAGCAAACCAGATTTCCAGTGCTGACAGGGCATCCCGATGAGTTTCGGTGATTTCGGACCCCAGCACATCCCGAAAACTTTGTTGGATTAACCCTTGCACTTGCTTGCAGTTAACCCTGTCACCAGGGGATAACGAACGATCAAGATACCAACCCACCCAGCTGCAGATATCCGTCAGATCCCTGGGGGTAAACTCATGTTCTGGCAACAGTTCCTGATAATACTGCCACAGTACCATTACGCCCTCGGTGGCAATGCGTGCTATGTCGTTTATTTGCTGAGACTCCGGCAGATGCCGTTGTAAATGATTGAGCAGAGCCGGCTCCACCACTCTGTCCCGGAGAAAAGCCTGGTCCAGACGAGGATAGTAAGCCCTGGGCAGTTTCTCTTTCAGGGCAGAATCCAACTGGCGTCCGCCGTAATGAATGGGGTTACCGGTGAGAATCACCCGGTGTTCTGTGCTGACCGGGACAGGATGACCATTCACATAAATGCAGGGTTCCGGTTCCCATAAGCCGTTCAGGGACGCCAGCAATCCGGCTTTGGCCAGGTTGGCTTCATCCAGAACCAGGGTGATATATTTTCCTTCAATATAGCCTCCGTCTTTGGGGTGTGAGGTCCTGGCCCATTCCATCAGCGCCCGGTTTTGCTCTGCCATAGAGCGGTCGCCATCAGCGTGATTCTGCCACTGCCAGCATTTCATAAGAGTCTGTTCGCTGTCAGAAGGTCCAAGGGACAGCACTGCAGCCGATCCTGAAGCTTTTGCCATTTTCGCTGAAAAGTAACTTTTCCCGGTGCCGGTTTCCCCCTGCAGGAATATAACAGGAGCGTCTTTAAGCCGGTCATGGAGTCGGGATAAACGACGGCTTTCACGATCCTTCTGACTCATCTCACCGTGATAAAGATCCCGGGCCAGGGCTGACCAGGGCTCATCAGTCGAGCCTTGCCATGCCAGTGATCCAGACAGTCGATGTTTTATACGTTCAATGCCTTCTGTTTCGGAGTTCGCGATTCTGGTCATCTGAAAACAATCAGTCGCCAGAGATTTAATGACATCGGATCGGGTCCGCCCTGAGGGTAGAGATAACTGCCAGCCAGAGGCCAGTGCATCCTGTAGACGTTTGATCTGTCTTGATGGCCTTAAGGCTAAGGTTTGATAGTGTTCTTCTGCCTGCGGATCGACTGCCAACTGACAGGCCATTGCCTGTCGATTTTTTTCAGGGATATGGTCCACGATCAGGGCACAGAGCCTGTCGAGAGCTTCTTTTTCATCCCGCCATGGAAATGGATTTTCATAGGACAGTTGTAACTTTTCATTAAATACAGCCGGGTCAAAGGCTCTGGCCAGTGACCACAGGTTCTGCTGCACAAACTCTCTGTCTAAGCCCGGGGCACTATTGATGATCTCATTTAACTGATCCGGATCTACCGAGGCAGGTTGATCCTCATCCGGCTTTTTATGAGCATCTGGCGTCTTATCCGGGAACAACTGCCAACAAGCCACTTTCATAAAATCACGCACTGACGGGGTCTGCCGGGTGCCATGGCTGATGAGGCTATTAATGGCCTTGCGCCAGTGGCGGGGCAGAAGCTGTGGAGAATGGTCAACCTGCTGTGCTCGCCGGGCAGCCAGCATCAGGTTATTCAACAACCCTTCGGTCAGTTCAGGCAGAGGGCTACAAAGGTGGTCAGGTACAGTTTTAAAGGCTTCGTAAAGTTCGTTAAGTGCCTGTTCTGGCAGTTCAGCCCGTGGGATACCATGCTTGTCTCCATTGAGACCCCAGAGATCGACCTCCGGGCACGGGCTACCTGCGGCCACCATCGAACGAAATACTGAAGAGGGGCTTATCACAGACTCAGGCCAGAGTATTGTGACATGAGCGTGTGGGTAGGCTTCTAATTGGCCATTCAACAATAAAGGTTGGCCAACCACCAGGGGTTCCAGAAGCTGCTGAAGGGTTGGATTACTTTCCAGCCCCCGGAATACCACTGGCCTGCCAGCGGTCAATGCCTCCTGTAACTCACTCTGACGTCGTCCAAAAAGGGCCTTTTGTTCCGAGGTGATATGGATATTATCAAACAGTTGGCTGAAGCCGGTCTGTTCATTGACCTGAATAACCAGAGATGCTTTCGAATGATGACCGATCCAATGACTGGCCTGGGCATGTTGCTGATAAGTAACGGTATTAAAGGCAAGGTGATCTCTGACATTGTACAGAGGGAGCTCATCGGTTTCTGCCAGCCCCAGGGCTTTCGGTTGCTGTCTTGAATGCGCCAGCTGAACTCGCGGCTCCAGGCCCGTTGTCTCGCGAATAGTCTGCAATGAACCCAGCAAACGAAACCAGAGCGCCTCAGTGAGGGGAGACGTGACAGTAACCGTACCACCTGCTCGAACCTGTTCCAGCAGACAGGTATTAGGGACTGCGTAGCCTTCCGGAGCAATGGCAAACGGGTTCAGCCATTCTGTGATATTACTCTGGTTTATGATGACCGGGTTGTCTGGTGCGTGCTCCTGAGACAGGCTCTGAAACAGTGAATGCAGCTCGTCCTTCCCCACCGGCATCCGATAAAACTGAACCTCGTCCGGTAACTGACAGACCTTCCCGTTGCTCTCAAAGCATTGTTGCACGAGCATCTGTCGAATCGTCTGCTCGAAGGCCAGAGCCTGCCAGTTGGCCCCTTTCAGAATCACCCTTTGTCCGGCCCTCAATGACTCAAGCCTGCCGGGGAGATGCTGGATTCGTCCCTGCTGATCCACTCCGGGGCCACCCAGCAACAACTGTCGCCAGTCGTTATGCAAGTGGCAGTCAATAAGAAGTGTAGTGTCGTCGTCCATGGCGCTTTCGGCAGGGGGGAGTTCATCCAATAACGGAGGCATCTCGTCGATGTCCATCGATGGGTCATTACCAGTCTGATCCTGGCACTGCCAGCTATTTTCCGGTCGATTAATTCGCCGCCAGAAATCAGCACCGGGTGCATCGTCACGCTGGCCAACCGATGCCAACTGTTCAGGGTCTGCCACGACCAATAGAGAAACATGCTTGCCCAGAGGGCGTTTTTTCTGACTGACTTTGTCGTACAGACAGGGGGTATCCGGGTCCAGCAGATCGTTAAATTTTGGCAAATCCTCGCTGCTGAGTTTTCGGATATCCATCACCAGAGTCAATGGCTGCAGACTTTCGAACAGCTTGCCAGAATCCAGAGTGCGGCGGCCATCGTCGGAAATGCTCAACCGGCTCACCAGGTTAGCCTGTGAGAGGTCATCGGGGTGGGAAATAAGGGTAACATCCTGATGTTTATCGCCGGTCAGGGCAACTAAAAGCTCTCGAACTTCATTATCACTGGCGACGAAACGAAAATCGAAGACATGAGTGGACTTTTGGAGCGAGGAATCCGCTGAGGATACGCTTCTCGTCTGGTGAGGTGACATCCCCGGAGCTGATGATCTATTGAGTTTGGGGATTACATTTGAGCAGGCTTCTGCAATGTTTGACGGTGCATTCAGTTTTGCTCTCTTGTCTGGCACGCTGCAATCAGGTATGGGTTTTTTATTTTTCCAGCTAATCTGACCATCCACAGTAAATCTTGCTCCTGTTGTTTGAAGGACTGCATTGAAATGGTTTGATTATGAGACCTTCAGACGGGAGGAAAGTTCCATTGGTTTAGTTAGCCGCAGGGTATTGGCATCAATCTGGAAAGACCAAGAAAATCTTACCTGGGAAATACCTGATTCAGAGCGGCGACATCTTCTATGGAGGTCACCGCTGTTAACTCGTTTTTCTCTGCTATGCTGAGACCTCAAACAAAAAACCACACAGGACAGGCAGTATGAGCCTTGAGGCAAGAGTCGCGGCACTCGAAGAACATCAGGTACTTTTCGACAGAATGCTTACGCGCATTGATGATAAATTGGATTTAGTGCTGAAGGAGCAGAAAAAACAGAGTCAACGATTCGATGCAATGGATAGTCGACTCGATAAAATGGATAGTCGATTCGATGCAATAGATAGTCGACTCGATAAAATGGATAGTCGATTCGATGCAATGGATAGTCGACTCGATAAAATGGATAGTCGATTCGATGCAATAGATAGTCGACTCGATAAAATGGATAGTCGATTCGATGCAATGGATAGTCGGCTCGATAAAATGGATAGTCGATTCGATGCAATGGATAGTCGACTCGATAAAATGGATAGTCGATTCGATGCAATGGATAGTCGACTCGATAAAATGGATAGTCGATTCGATGCAATGGATAGTCGGCTCGATAAAATGGATAGTCGATTCGATGCAATGGATAGTCGGCTCGATAAAATGGATAGTCGATTCGATGCAACGGATAGTCGGCTCGATAAAATGGATAGTCGATTCGATGCAACGGATAGTCGATTCGATAAAGTCGAGAGTCGACTCGATAAAATGGATGAAGAGTTCGGATCAATCAAAATGCAACTTAACATTGCCCAGGATTTGTTGGTGCAGCTTGTCAACAACCTCGCCAGCCAGTGAAGCAAATTGCCCTTCAACTCGTTCCCACGCTCTGAGGGTGTTGCAAAACTCTCTCCAACGTGGGAACGAGTTGACTCCCGTCATTCCCGACTTCATTCTCGTCATTCCCGCGAAGGCGGGAATCCACACTGACTCACCACCAGAACCATACTGCCCGGTGCTCCCCTGGCCTTGTCATCCCCGAGAAGGCAGAGATCCACCGTTGGCGCTGGATTCCCGCCTTCGCGGGAATGACGACCTCAGAGCATGGGAACGAGCTGTTGGAGTTTTGCGACAGCCTCGAAGGCGGGTGTCGCAAAACTCTCTCCAGCGTGGGAACGAGTTGACTCCCGTCATTCCCAGCTTCATTCTCGTCATTCCCGCGAAGGCGGGAATCCACACTGACTCACCACCAGAACCATACTGCCCGGTGCTCCCCTGGCCTTGTCATCCCCGAGAAGGCAGAGATCCACCGTTGGCGCTGGATTCCCGCCTTCGCGGGAATGACGACCTCAGAGCGTGGGAACGAGCTGTTGGATTTTTGCGACAGCCTCGAAGGCGGGAATCCACACTGACTCACCACCAGAACCCTACTGCCCGGTGCTCCCCTGGCCTTGTCATCCCCGAGAAGGCAGAGATCCACCGTTGGCGCTGGATTCCCGCCTTCGCGGGAATGACGACCTCAGAGCATGGGAACGAGCTGTTGGATTTTTGCGACAGCCTCGAAGGCGGGTGTCGCAAAACTCTCTCCAGCGTGGGAACGAGTTGACTCCCGTCATTCCCAGCTTCATTCTCGTCATTCCCGCGAAGGCGGGAATCCACACTGACTCACCACCAGAACCCTACTGCCCGGTGCTCCCCTGGCCTTGTCATCCCCGAGAAGGCAGAGATCCACCGTTGGCGCTGGATTCCCGCCTTCGCGGGAATGACGACCTCAGAGCATGGGAACGAGCTGTTGGAGTTTTGCGACACCCTCGCTCTGCGTGGGAATGCATACCTCCCCTGACAAACTGACTCTCCACCTGAGATAAGGTATGTGTCCCCACGCTGGAACCCACAGAGCAATGGATTGAATCAGGAAAGACCAGGAAAACCCTACCTGGAAAATACCCGATCCAGAATGGCGACATCCTCTCCGGAAGTCACCGATCTCGAAAAACTGATCATGACCAAACGGTTATCAGGTATCCAGTGACTCATAAATCGAATTCAAATTCACGTTGTTCAAAAACTCTTCGTTAATTTTGGTCAGATCATCGGACTTTAGTACCAGAGCGTTACTGATGTTGAGTGCCTGCTTTAAATAGGCATCCCTGGCAGATGACGGAAATTTCTCAGAGCTGATTAAATGCATCATGGCATACAGCTCTTCCGGTGAGGATGGATCATGAGTGCCATAGCATTTTGTTCTATGTCTGTAGTCATTGGTACTGGCTTCGGCCCAACAATAAGTTAAGGAACCGCCTTTCGAGTGCGTCAAACCATACAGGTAATGACTGAAGGCCTGCCTAATCGCTTGCTCGCATTTGATTTTTAGATAATCTAAAACCTGTTCTTCCCGGAGTTGTGGCCTAATGGAATCCAGAAGGGTTTTGTAATGACTTTTGATATCAATTTCTCGTTTCTCATATTGTTCTTTTCGAGTCTGGCATTGCTGATCAGGAAGCATTGATTGTTCATGGCTTGAATGATCACGGTACCAATTATCCAGGTCTTCCAGAGCTTCGAGGTATTCTTTATTCTTCTTCCTGTACTGTTTGACTTTTTCCAATGACTGCTTCAATTCCGGGCTGCTCTCAACTTTTCGTTGAAACAGAGCTTTGGTTTTTTCAATCATTGCCTCGCTGTCCCAGCAAGGTTGTCCCAGGATAATCACTGGACGGTGGAGCGTCCTGCCAGAGTTTAATCGCACAAACGCGGGATGGTGTACCAGCAAACGCTCTATATTCGGAATGCCCTCAGGTTTGTCCGTCCAGGCGTCTTGTAAAGCTTTACGGACAATGAGCTCTTCCAGGGATGGCGAAAAGCCACCATGACAATGGGTCACCAAGCAGGCATCGTTTTCTGTTTGGAAGCCTTTATAGGCCAGCTGCCATACCTGACTATTTTTTTCTCTGGAAAACAACTGCTTGTATAAATTTTTCAGGCGACGGGTGGCTTTAACTTTTAATTCATCAACGCCTTCCAGACGTAACAATAGCTCATGCTGTTCAAGGACCCCGTTAATATCCTGGTCGTATTCCGGCAGTGGGTCCAGCCAACCTGATTCCAGGGCTACAAGGGCAAATTGAATAACCGAAGGCCTGGTTAAGTCACTGCCGTTCAGTATATCCACCATGGAACTCAACCACTGCTGAGGCCTCTGTTCGGCCTGAACAATCACTTTTGAATGGAGTAACTTGAGTTGTTCAGTGACCTGCTCTCCATCACTGTCGGACAATATTTTTTCTACTGCCTCCACCATGGGTTTATACTTCATCGCACTGTCTTTTTTAGTCACAGCACCAACCAATGCTTGCTCATAAAAGTTCAATGCTTTTTTATCCAGTAAAATTGAGACGCCCGTGGAAAATCCGGTCAAATCTTTTCTCTTCCAAAGTTCCCTGACCATTTCGGAGGTAATCATAATTGAGTTTGCAAAGACACTGCCTGTTTCAAGGGCTTCGTTCTGTTCCTCAAGATTCTTATCAATGGCTTGTGCCAGAGCTTCCTGTTGTGCTGAATCAGCCCCTTTCAGAAGATCCTTAAACCTCTGTGTCTCAGTGCAGAAACTACTGAGCTGTCTGGTGGGCTGGAATTCAGATTTGATTTCTCTTACCTGTCCGGCCCCTCCGCCCAAATCCACCGATTCCCAGGTTTGGCCCCTATCCAGGGAATACTCGGCAAAGTGGTGGCTAAGACTATGAATTTGCCGACTGGGAATCCCGAAATAACGACAAAAAGCAACAAAAACAGGCGCGCGATGACGGCAGCTACCCTGCTGCTGTGTGACGAGGAATCTAAAGAAATTTTCTTCCGGCTTCGGTTCAGTCTTACCCGAAAACTGTCGGCAATACTCCGTGATCGCCTTAATTTGTTGCTGGATTTGTCTGGCGTTTTTTATTGTCTGCAAACACATCGGTAGTTTGGCTGGGTGCTCTTTTACGGGCGAAAACAGTTCGTCCAGTACGGTTTTAATACCTTCTGAACAGTGGGTGTCAAAACGTACTGATTGTTCCGGCAGGGCTTTTTCAGCCGAAACACTGTCGTCCGGTTTTTTGGGCTCTACGACATAAGTAAATTGAATAGTCTGTTCGGTGTTGGCTTCTGGAATAATCAGTGTGTGAAGCCCGGTATACCGATGCCTGAGCAGTTTAAATGGCAAATCTGGTTCTATACGCAGGGCCACGATATGGTCCTCAGGCGTCAGGCTGGGTAACACAAATTGACCTTTCTTCGATGTCCATTTAAAAGACGCCAGGGTTTGGTTGCTGGTTAATATCACTTCCTGGTCAGGCCCTGGTAACCGCGCCGGCATGAGGGTTACGAAGCCTTGAATACGTGGATCATTAAGATTGGTCAGTATGATATCGCCCTTGGCAGTCACACAAATATCCCTTGCCTCCCAACGGTACATACGGGAAGTGGGTCTCTGCGTTTTAAAAACGGGTAAATCGTATAACAGTGGCACTTTCAGGCACTCATAGTTTGTTCTCCGGTCCAGTGCCTTACCTTGTTTCGAGTGAGCGTTTAGACGGTGTTTATCAGGAGTATTACCAGTGCCAGCCGCTAACTTTTCATCCATGTAATCGCCAAGCCAATGGTTCGGCAGGTGACTTATCTGATGCCAAAAGGCAGGCCACCATTGAACTGCATGGGCTTTCCATGCACCAATCAGCTTATCAGCCTCCCGGAGAAAAGGCTGGGAGCTCGGTATTTTCAGCGTTTGTTTCTCTTCTTTGGTCAGGGGAAATAAGCTATTGGCGTCCTCGCCCGTCAGACCAAACTCACGATGAAACCAGCGATGCTGCCAGTATCGATACAGTGCCCGGGTGAGGATATCGTTATACTGATCCGGCGCCACTGAAAAACCGGATGCCTGCCACCTGGCCTGAGCCACCCTCTTGATGATTTCAGTTCTGGCTTGCTTTTTATCCAGACGAGCCTCAACAAGAATTTCGTGGCCTTTTTCATCAATACTGTTGCGATCACTGAGTCGTATCAACCACGGACGATCAATGTTCGGTACCTTTTGATAGAGCCAATGGCTCAGTTCAGAAGCAAGCGCTCCTTTACCCATGGCAAGAGTCGATGACTGCGGCAGTTCCTCCAGGGACAGGTTGGCGGCCATCAGGTAAAGCCGGTAGTGCTGATTGAGGCATTGATGAAGTGCTTTTTCGCTAAAATCGCCTCCTCTTTTGACAGCCATCGCGATATTCTGTAAATCGCGACTAGTGGGCTGCAATGGCAGGTCTTTGCCTTGCAGGCAGGCCCTTAAACGACAATGCTTTTCAGTCAACCGTTTAGCCACGATTTTTCCCTGCTCGTTCTCTGGCAAGACTTTCCCGGCAATGGCCTGCAATTCGCTCGGGCTATACTGCCGGATCGGCAAATGTCGAAAACGCCCTTTCATTGCCGGTGATAAGGGTTTTCGCCCGCTGTACTCAGGCGGGTTGATGGTGGCAAACAGGTGGAAGCCCGGATGGGCGTCACCGGCCAAAATGTCGTTTAACTCACCTTCCAGATGCTGGCTGTCGATCAGATTCATTTCCGAAATAACAACGATGCCGCCATCGATTTTTGCTTTCTGGATCTTTTCACACACTTTGTCCCAGGAACAATCACAGGCATTCAGGAGAAAAACTTCTGGCATGGATTCTCCCCGTTGTATAGCCTGCTGTCTGACACTTTCAATCAACAGGTTCAACGTGGCATCTTTACCCCGTCCGGCCGGGCCTTCAATCAGTGTTGCCTGACGACCGCCGTGTTTTCTGTCGTGATGATAAGCCTGCTGACAGCGGCTTAAATCCTGTCCCAGATGTTGCACCAGCTCAATGACTGCCGATCCGGAGGTATCAAACTCAGGTTGGAATTCTTTGGTGAATGCTTCGAAGTCCCGCTGAATATCTGGCAGGGTGTGGTTATGAACTTTATCGCGCAGGGTGTTGTCCAGTTCGTAACGGGCAGCAAACCAGATTTCCAGTGCTGAAAGAGCATCCTGATGAGTCTCGCTGATTTCGGGACCCAACACATCCCGGAAACTTTGCTGGATCAGACTGCTCACTTGCTTACAGCTGGCACTGTCTCCTCTGGATAACGCACGATCCAGATACCAGCCCACCCAGCTGCAGATATCGGTTAAATCCCTGGGGGTAAACTCATGCTCGGGCAACAGCTCCTGGTAAAATTGCCACAGTGTCATCACACTCTTGGTGACACTGTATGCACTGTCGTTTATTTGATGCCGTTGTAAATGACTGAGTAGCGCTGGTTCCACTACTCTGTCCCGAAGGAAAGCCTGGTCCAGGCGTGGGTAGTAAGCCTTTGGCAGTTTCTCTTTCAGGGCCGGGTCCATTTGGCGCCCGGCATAATGATCCGGGTTGCCGGTGAGAATCACCCGGTGTTTTTCGCTGACCTTGACAGGATGACCATTCACATAAATGCAGGGTTCCGGTTCCCACAAGCCGTTCAATGATGCCAGCAATCCGGCCTCGGCCAGATTCGCCTCATCCAGCACCAGGGTGATATAGTTTGCTCCAACATTGCCTCCGTCTTTGTCGGGTTTGGTATTGGCCCATTCCATCAATGCCCGGTTTTGTTGTGCCATAGAGCGGTCGCCATCGGCGTGTTGTTGCCACTGCCAGCGTTTCATCAGGGTCTGTTCGCTGTCAGAAGGACCAAGGGAAATGACCGCAGCCTGTCCTGAAGCCTTTGCCATTTTGGCGGAAAAGTAGCTTTTCCCGGTGCCGGTTTCCCCCTCAAGGAATATAACGGGAGAGTCTGTCAGCCGGTCATGGAGTCGGGATAATCGACGGCTTTCACGATCCTTCTGATTGATCACGCCATGATAAAGATCCCGGGCCAGTGCAGACAGGGGCTCATCGGCGGAACCCGTCCATTTTAGTGATTCAGACAGCCGATGTTCTATACGTTCAATGCCTTCTGCCTCAGAACTCGCTGTTCTGGCCATGTAAAAACAATCGGTGGCCAGGCCGTGAATGGCATCGGATCGGGTCTGCCCTGAGTGCAAAGGTAAGTGCCAGCTGCAAGCCAGTGCATCTTGCAAACGTTTAATCTGTCTTGTTGGCTCGATGACTAAGGATTGCCAAGGCTTTGTTGCCGCCGGATCGACTGCCAACTGATAGGCTATGGCATCTCGTTGATTTTCAGGCGCGTGGGCCAGGATCATGGCACAGAGCCTGTCCATAACTTCTTTTTTACCCCACTCTGGAAATGGACTTTCATAGGACAGTTGTAATTCGGTACCTATAAATACCGCCGGGTTAAAGGCTCGGGCCAATTGCCACAGGTTTCGCTTGACAAAGTTTCTATCCAGTCGCGGGTCGCTATTGATAATGGCAGCTAACTGATCCGGGTCTACCGAGGCGGCTTGATCTTCATCCGGCAGTAACTGCAAACAGGCTACTTTCATAAAATCACGGACGGACGGATGTTGTCGGGTGCCATGGGTGATGACGCTATTGATGGCCTTGCGCCAGTGGCATGGCAGGAGCTGAGAGGAGTGGTCAGATTGTTGTGCCCTCCGGGCAGCCAGTATCAGATTATTCAGCAATCCTTCGGTTATTTCAGGCAGAGCATTACAAAGGCCGCCAGGTACGGTTTTAAAGGCTTCGTAAAGTGAGTGAAGTGTTTGTTCTGGCAGCTCTGCCCGGGAGAGACCATGCTTGAGGGCATTGATATCCCAGAGATCAATCTTGGGACACCGGCTACCCTTGGTAACCATCGAATTAAATACTGAAGAGGCGCTTTTCACAGACTCAGGCCAGAGTATTGTGACATGGGCTTGTGGGTAGGCCTGCAACTGGCCATTCACCAACAAAGGTTGCCCAATAACCAGGGGTTCCAGAAGCTGCTGAAGCGTTGGATTACTTTCCAGTCCTCTGAATACCACCGGTTTGCCAGCGGTTAATGCCTCCTGCAACTCACTCTGAGATCGTCTGAAATGCGCTTTTTGTTCCGAGGCGATATGGATATTATCAAAGAGCTGAGTAAAGCCAGTCTGTTCATTAACCTGAATGACCAGAGGGGTTTGTGGCTGATGATTAATCCAATGACTGGCCTGGACATGTTGCTGATAAGTGGTGGTATGAAAGGTGGCGTGACCTGTGACTTTACTGTGTGGGCTGGACAGAAAGCGCCCATCGTCTTCTGCCAATCCCAGGGCTTTCGGCTGCTGTTTTGAATGAGCCACCTGAAGTCGGGCCTCCAGGCCGGTGGTCTCGCGAAGGGTTTGCAATGAACCCAGCAAACGAAACCAGAGTGCCTCAGTGAGTGGAGACGTTACGGTGACGACACCTCCTGCCCTGACCTGTTCCAACAGGCAGGTGTTAGGGATTGCATAGCCTTCAGGCGTAATGGCAATAGGGCTCAGCCATTCTGTGATATTCCCCTGGTTAATGATGATCGGGTTTTCTGCGGCGTGCTCTTTAGACTGGCTTTGGAACAGCGTATGAAGCTCGTCCTTCCCCACTGGCATCTGATAAAACTGAACATTGTCGGGTAATGGACAGACTTCCCCGTTGCTCTCAAAGCACTGTTGCGCCAGCATCTGACGAATGGTCTGTTCAAAGGTCAGATCCTGCCAGTCAGCGCCTTTCAGTATCACCCGTTGTCCGGATGTCAATCGTTCAAGCCTGCCAGGGATGTGCTGGATTCGCCCCTGTTGATCAACACCGGGACCACCCAGCAGCAACTGTCGCCAGTTGGCGTGCAAGTGGCAGTCAATAACCAGAATAGTGTTGTCGTCCATGGCATTTTCGGCACTGGGAAATTCAGGCAATAGCGGGGGAGCCCCGTCAATGTCCATCGATGGGTCATTGCCAGTTTCAGCCTCGAACTGCCAGCTATTGCCCGGTCGGTTAATTCGCCGCCAGAAATCAGCGCCCGGTGCATCGGCCCCCGGTGCGCCGGCCGCGGGCGCGTCGTCACACTGGCCAACCGATGTCAATTGTTCAGGGGCTGCCAGAACCAGCAGAGAAACATGCTCCCCCAGAGGGCGTTTCTTCTGGCTGACCTTGTCGTATAGACAGGGGTGATCCGGGTCCAGCAAATCGTTAAATTTTGGCAGATCCTCACTGCTGAGTTTTCGGATATCTATCACCAGGGTCAATGGCTGTGAACCTTCAAAGAGCTTGCCTGAGCGCAAAGTGTGACGACCATTGCCGGCAATGCTCAGACGGCTCACCAGATTGGCCTGTGCGAGGTCATCGGGGTGGGAAATAAGCGTGACATCGCGATTTTTATCGCGGGTCTGGTCAGCCAAAAGCTGTCGAACCTCATCATCAATGGCGACAAAACGGAAATCGAAGGCATGAGGTTTTTTTTGGCGCGGGGAATCCGTTGAGGATACGGTTCTCGCCCTGTCAGATGTCATAATCCGAGATGACGATAGATTCAGTTGGTAATTGAGACCAGAGCAGACAGCTTTGACGTTTAATGGTAAATCTGAATCCTGCCCTGACTTCTTGGCTGGCAAGCCATCATCAGGCAAACTACCAGCCGGAACGGGTTTGTTAATTTCTCCACCAATCTGACCATCCATAGTCAATCTCCCTACAACCATCTGAAGGATTGCATTAAAACCGTTTGATTATTTGACCTTCAAATCGTACAAAAGTTTCATTTTGATACTGGCTCGTTGCCATTGTGGGGAGTCAACGGTCTCGAAAAACTCTTCAGAATCAAACGGTTATCAGGTATCCAATGAGTCACAAAGCGAATTCAGATTCACACTGTTCAAAAACTCTTCGGCGATGGTTGTCAGCTCGTCGGATTTGAGCACCAGGGCGTTGCTGGCATTGTGTGCCTGCTGCAACAGGCGGGCATCCTTCACTGGCTGCTGAAAACAGAAAGAGCTATCAATTTTACACATCATGGCATACAGCTCTTCTGGTGAAGATGGATCATGAGCGCCGTAGTAGTCTGTCTTCATGGAGTTTCCGATGGCAGCTTCAGCCCAACAATAAGTTAAACGACTGCCTTTTAAGTGCGTTACTTCATAAAGGTAGTGACTGAACGCCTGCTGAATCGCCTGCCTGCATTGGTTTTTTAAAGTACCCAAAAAGTGTTCGTCATCCCATGACAGCGCAAGGCACTTCAGAATGGGTTTTTGACTGCCTGTGATAGCAAAACGTCTTCTCTCATAGTGTTTGATGTCTTCCAACAACGGCTTCAATTCCGGGCTGTTCTCAATTTTTCGTTGCAACAGGGCTTCAACCTTTTCATTAAACACCCCGCTGTCCCAGGAAGGTTGCCCCAGGATAATCACCGGACGATGGCCCGCATTGCCCGAGTTTAACTTCACAAACGCCGGCTGATGCACCAGCATTCGTTCTATATTCGGAACGCCCTCAGGGTCGTACACCCAGTCGATCTTTACAGATGGATTGACCATATTTTTTTCAAGGGATGACGAAACCCCATCATGACAATGAGTGACGAACATGGCATCACTTTTTCTCCCCTGAAGGTCTCTGTAAGACACCTGCCATACCTGGCTATTTTTTTCCCTGGACAAGAGTGTTTGATACCACTTTTTCAGCTGATGGGTGGCTTCAGCCCTGAGTTTGTCGATACCTGCCAGACGCACCAATAGCCTATAATGATGATCGGCCTTCATAATATGGCTCTCATAGGTCGGCAGAGGATCCAGCCAACCCAATTTCAGGGCTTCGTGGACAAAGTGAATAACCGAAGGGTTGGCTAAGTCACTGTTCTCGAGTATTTCCACCATAGAACCCAACCAATCAAGAGGGCATGCTCCGCCCTGAACAATCATTTTTGAGTGCAATAACCTGAGTTGTTCAATGGCCTGATCGGCATGACCGCTGGACAATATTGCCCTTACTGCTTCCGACATCGGTTTACAGGCATTCCAATCATGGTCATAGACAACCCCGACCAAGCGTTTCTCACAATTTCTCAGGGCTCTTGTCCCCGACGCCTTTAACGTTGACACGCCCATGGAAAAACCGGGCAAATCTTTTTCCTGCCAAAGTTTCTGTACTGCATCAAAAAGACTTATATTGGCTTCTGGCAATGCACTGTTTGTCTCAAGGGCTTTGTTCAACTCCTCAAGGCTTATACCACAGGCTTTAGCAAGAGCTTGTTGTTGTGCTGAATCAGCCCCTTTAAAAAGATCCTTCAGGAGCCCCCTGATCTCACTGTTTTCAGTCTTGGAACCGCTTTCTTCCAAGGTGGGCTGACAGTCATTCCCTTGGAAGTCAGGGGCAATTACTGTGAACGGAAGATATGATCCACCCAAATCCACTGATTTCCAGGTCTGGTCTCCATCCGGGCAATATTCAACAAAGCTGTGTAAAAGGCTTCTGATTTGCCGGGATGGAATCCCAAAATAACGACAAAAAGCCACAAAAACAGCACTACGAAAACGACAGCCACCTTGCCGCTGTGTTACGAGGAATTCAAAGAAATTTTTACCGGGCTCTGGTCGGGTCTGGCCGGAAAACTGTCGGCAATACTCCGTGATCGCCTCAATTCGTTGGCTGGTGTTTTCAGAGTATTGTATTTTCCACAAAGGAAAGCGTATTTCGGCTGGTTGTTTGCCAATGTTATTAAACACTTCGTTCAGTACTGCTTTCATACCTTCTGAACAATGGGTGTCAAACCATGTTAATTCTTTTGGCCGGGGTTCCGGTTTCCTGGGTTCTACGACATAAGCCACTTCAATACTCTGTTTGGCTTCGGCCTCAGGAATAGAGAGTGTGTGAAGCCCGGTATATTTGTCCCTGACCAGGGCAAAGGGTAAATCGGGCTCCAGACGCAGTGCCACAATATAGTCGTCTGGCGTCATGCTGGGCAATGCATGATGACTGTTGCCCGGTTTTAAGTCGAGGACCCCCATCGTCTGACCCCTGGCTACTGTCACTGGCTGGTTCTTCTTTAGCAGGACCGGCCTGAGTATTTCGACCCCCAGCGTGCGGTTATCACTAAGATCGATTCGTTTGACATCACCCTTGACGGTCACATGAATGTCTTTGGCCCAATAGCGATACATGTGGCAAGGAACATTCCTGGTATTAAAAACTATATAATCGTAATGGTGTTGTACCTCCTGACGATCTTCGTCAGTGTTGCGGTCTAATGCCTCTGTCGCTTTCTCGCTGACTTCCGGATTGTATTGTCCGGCTTTGTTATCAGCGCCAACAGCTGAGGCTTCGTCAATATGGTCCAGCAGACCCTTCAACTGGTGCCAGAACGCAGGCCAACATTGAACTGCATTGGCGTTCCATGCCGCTATTTGCCGATCAGCTTCCCTCAGATAAGGCTCGTAAGCCGATAATTTCAGCATTTGTTCCTGTGCTTGCGGAAGGTAAAATACCAGGTTAGCCTCCACGCCCGTCTTGTGAAACTCACGAGCAAACCAGCATTGCTGCCAGCGTCGGTATAGTGACTGGGTGAGCATATCGTCCGACTTGTCTGGCTTCAGGGAAAGACCGGATGCCTGCCACCGGGCCTGGGCCACCCTCATGATGATTTCTGTTTTGACTGCCTCTTCGCTTAATTGAGTGTTAATACAAATTTCATGGTTTTTTTCATCCGTGCTGTTGCGATGACTGAGTCGTATCAACCACGGGCGACCTATATTCGGTACCGTTTCGTTTAACCAATGGCACAGATCAGGAGCCAGCGCTTCTTCACCCATGGCAAGCGTTGATAACCCGGGCAGTTCCTCCAGCGACAGGTTGGCGGCCATCAGATAAAGCCGGTAGTGCTGATTGAGGCATTGATGAAGGCTGTCTTCGGTAAAATCGCGCCCTCTGGTAACAGCTTTTGCGACATTCTGTAAATCAAGGCTGGTGGGCTGTAACGGCAGGTTTTTCCGTTTCAGTTCAGCCCTCAATCGACAATGTAGCTGAGTCAGCTTTTCAGCCGCAAATTTCCCTTCCGTGGTCTGTGGCAAGACTTTTTCGGCAATGGTTTGCAATTCGGTTGGGCTATACTGCCGGATCGGCAAATGTCTGAAACGTCCTTTCAGCGCCGGTGATAAGGGTTTTCGCCCGCTGTATTCAGGTGGGTTGATGGTGGCGAACAGGTGGAAACCCGGATGGGCGTCACCGGCCAGAATATCGTTTAACTCACCTTCCAGATGCTGGCTGTCGATCAGATTCATTTCCGAAATGACTACGATGCCGCCATCGACTTTTGCCTTCTGGATCGTTTCACACACTTTGTCCCAGGAACAATCACAGGCATTCAGGAGAAAAACTTCCGGCATGGATTCATGCCGTTGCTCAACCTGCTTTCTGACGCTTTCAATCACCAGGTTCAGCGTGGCATCTTTACCCCGTCCAGCCGGGCCTTCAATCAGCGTTGCCTGACGACCGCCGTGTTTTCTGTCGTGATGATAAGCCTGCTGACTGCGGCTTAAATCCTGCCCAAGCCACTGCACCAGTTGACGGACTGCCGATCCGGAGGTATCAAAGTCTGGTCGGATTTTTTTGCTGACTGTACTGAAGGTCTGCTGCATATCCTGCAGGGTGTGGTTATAAACTTTATTGCTCAGGGTATTGTCCGGGTGGTAACGGGCAGCAAACCAGATTTCCAGTGCCAGCTGGGCATCCTGATAAGTCTCGGTGATTTCGGGACTCAGTACATCCCGAAAACTTTGCTGGACCAAACTGTTTATTTGCTGTGGGCTAACACTGTCACCTTTGGGCAGCGCACGATCCAGATACCAGCCCACCCAGCTGCAGATATCCGTTAAATCTCTGGGGGTAAACTCATGGTCTGGCAACAGTTCCGGATAGTATTGCCAGAGTGTCATCACACTCTCGGTAGCACTTTGTACAATGTCGTTTATTGGTTGCCCTGAAAGAGGCCCTCGTAACTGATTGGCCAGAGCCGGTTCCACCACTCTGTCGCGAAGGAACGCCCGGTCTAACCGAGGGTAGTAAGCCCCGGGCAATTTCTCTTTCAGGGCCGGGTCCATTTGGCGTCCGGAGTAATGATCGGGATTGCCGGTGAGAATGACCCGGTGTTTTTCGCTGACCTTGACAGGATGACCATTCACATAGATGCAGGGTTTCGGTTCCCATAAGCCGTTCAGTGACGCCAGCAGTCCGGCCTGGGCCAGGTTAGCCTCATCCAGCACCAGAGTGACGTAGTTTCCGCCAACATGGCCACTGTCTTTGTCGGGTTCGGTCTTGGCCCATTCCATCAATGCCCGGTCTTGCTGCGCCATAGAGCGGTCGCCATCGGCGTGTTGTTGCCACTGCCAGCGTTTCATCAGGGTCTGTTCGCTGTCAGAAGGCCCGATGGAAATGACTGAAGCTTGTCCTGAAGCCTTGGCTATTTTGGCAGAAAAGTAACTTTTCCCGGTGCCGGTTTCTCCCTGCAGAAAGATAACGGGAGAGTCGCTAAGCCGGTCATGGAGCCGGGATAATCGACGGCTTTCACGATCCTTTTGATTCATCTCACCGTGATAAAGATCCCGGGCCAGTCCTGACAGGGGCTCATCAGCGGAACCCGCCCATTTCAGTGATTCAGACAGTCGATGTTCTATGCCTTCGATCCGTTCTGCCTCAGAATTTGCTGTTCTGGTCATGTGAAAACAATCGGTGGCGAGGCCGCGGATGGCATCGGACCGGGTCTGCCCTGATGACAAAGGCAGCTGCCAGCCAGAAGCCAGTGCATCCTGCAAACGTTTAATCTGTCTTGCTGGCCTGATGGCTAAGGATTGCCAGGGCTCTGCTGCCGCCGGATCAACTTTCAACTGGTACGCTATAGCAGCTCGTTGTTCTTCAGGTGCATGGGCCACGATTATGGCACAGAGCCTGTTGAGGACGTCTTTTTTACCCCAGACTGGAAATGGGCTTCCATAGGACAGTTGTAATTCTCCATTAAATACTGCCGGGTCAAAGGCTCGGGCCAGTGCCCACAAGTTGTGTTCTACAACCGTTCTATCCAACCGCGGGACACTATTGAGGATGCCATTCAAGTGATCCAGGTCTACCGAGGCGGCTTGATCCGGCTTCCTGTGAGCATCCGGTGTTTTATCCGGTAACAAGTGCCAACAAGCCACTTTCATAAAATCCCGCACCGGCTGATGCTGACGGGTGCCATGAGTGATGACGCTATCAATGGCCTTGCGCCAGTGGCAGGGCAGAATTTGTGGGGACTTGTCCAGCTTTTGTGCCCGCCGGGCAGCCAGTATCAGGTTATTCAACAAAGCTTCGGTGATTTCAGGCAGAGGGTTACAAAGGTCGTCAGGTACGGTTTTAAATGCCTCGTAAAGTTCATTAAGTGCTCGTTCTGGTAGTTCAGTCCGAGGGATTTCATGTCTGTGGGCATTGATATCCCAGAGATTGATTACAGGGCACGGCTTACCCGCGGCGACCATCGAAGTGAATACTGAAGATGGGGTTTTCACAGACTCAGGCCAGAGCATTGTGACATGAGCCTGTGGGAAGGCCTGTAACTGGCCATTGACCAACAGCGGTTGCCCGACGGCCAGGGGTTCCAGAAGCTGCTGAAGGCCTGGATTAGTTTCCAGCCCCCGAAATACCACCGGTTTGCCAGCGATCAATGTCTCTTGCAACTGACTCTGACGTCGTCCGAAATGCGCCTTTTGTTCCGAGGTAATATGGATATTATCAAATAGCTGGCTGAAGCCAGTCTGTTCATTGACCTGGATGACCAGAGGGGCTTGTGGCTGATGATTAATCCAATGACTGGCCTGGGCAGGTTGCTGATAAGTGAAGGTATTAAAGGTGGCGTGACCTGTGACTTTTTTATGTGGGTTGGACAGAAAACGCCCATCGTTTTCTGCCAATCCCAGGGCTTTCGGCTGCCGTCTTGAATGAGCCACCTGAAGTCGGGGCTTCAGACCGGTGGTCTCGCGAAGGGTTTGCAATGAACCCAGCAAACGAAACCAGAGGGCTTCAGTGAGTGGCGACGTTACGGTGACGACACCCCCCGCCCTGATCTGTTCCAACAGGCAGGTGTTAGGGATTGCATAGCCTTCGGGCGTAATGGCAATGGGGCTCAGCCATTCTGTTATATTCCGCTGGTTAATGATGATCGGGTTTTCTGCGGCGTGCTCTTTAGACTGGCTTTGGAACAGCGTATGAAGCTCGTCCTTCCCCACCGGCATCTGATAAAACTGAACTTCGTCGGGTAACGGACAGACTTCCCCATTGCTCTCAAAGCACTGTTGCGCCAGCATCTGTCGAATGGTCTGTTCAAAGGTCAGATCCTGCCAGTCGGCGCCTTTCAGTATCACCCGTTGTCCGGATTTCAATTGTTCAAGCCTGCCAGGGATGTGCTGGATTCGCCCCTGTTGATCGACACCGGGAGCACCCAGTAGTAACTGTCGCCAGTTGTTGTGCAAGTGGCAGTCAATAACCAGAATAGTGTCGTCGTCCATGGCATTTTCGGCACCGGGGAATTCAGGCAATACCGGAGGAGCCCCGTCAATGTCCATCGATGGGTCATTGTTAGTGTGGGCCTCGAACTGCCAGCTATTGCCCGGTCGGTTAATTCGCCGCCAGAAATCAGCGCCGGGGGCGTCCTCACACTGGCCTACCGCTGCCAGTTGTGCAGGGGCTGCCAGAACCAGCAGAGAAACATGCTCGCCCAGAGGTCGTTTTTTCTGACTGACTTTGTCGTACAAACAAGGGTTATCGGGGTCCAGCAGGTCGTTGAATTTCGGCAGGTCCTCGCTGCTGAGTTTTCGAATATCCACCACCAGAGTGAGTGGCTTTGAACCTTCAAATAGCTTACCTGAACGCAGACTGTGGCGACCCTCTTCGGAAATGCTCAACCGGCTCACCAGATTAGCCTGTGCGAGGTCATCGGGGTGGGAAATAAGGGTGACATCGCGATTTTTATCGCGAGTCTGGTCAGCCAAAAGCTGTCGAACCTCATCATCACTGGCGACAAAACGGAAATCGAAGGCATGAGGTTTTTTTTGGCGCGGGGAATCCGTTGAGGATACGGTTCTCGCCCTGTCAGGTGTCATAATCCGAGATGACGATAGATTCAGTTGGTAATTGAGACCAGAGCAGACAGCTTTGACGTTTGATGGTAAATCTAAATCCTGCCCTGACCTCTTGGCTGGCAAGCTACTATCAGGCAAGCTACCAGCCGGAACGGGTTTGTTAATTTCTCCACCAATCTGACCATCCATAGTTAATCTCCCTGCTACCATCTGAAGGACTGAATTGAAACTCTTTGATAATGAGACTTTCAGAGGCCGGGAAAGTTCAATTTGGATACTGGTCCGTTGCCATTGTGGGAAGTCAACGGTCTCGAAAACAAACGTTTATCACGTATCCAATGATTCACACAGCGAATTCAAATTCACAGTGTTCAAAAACTCATTGGCAATGGTTGTCAGCTCGTAGGAACTGAGCACCAGGGCGTTACTGGCATTGAGGGCCTGCCGTAAGTAAGAATTCTCAACAGATCTCTCAAACCAGACAGACCTGGGGATTTTAGACATCATTGCAAGCAGTTCAAGGGGTGATGATGGATCATGAGCGCCATATTCATCATCTCTGTTACGTAGTATGGAAGTATTGCCCCAACAATACGTTAAACGACCACCTTTCGAGTGTGTCACTCCGTACAGGTAATGACTGAAGGCCTGCTCAATCGCATGCCAGCATTTTTTATTTAAATCATTTAAAGGCTTAAGATCCTCATACGACAACTCAAGGGACTCTAGAATGGGCTGGTACTTGCTTTTGAGATCATGTTTTTTTTGCTTACGTTCTTCTTGAGTCTGGCATTGCTCATCCAATGCCTTCAGAGCGTCCCGGAGTTGCTGTTTCATCGCCTCATATTGCTTGTATTGTTTCAATGGCCGCTTCAAGTCCGGGCTATTCTCTGCTTTTAGTTCAATCAGGGCTGTGCGTTTTTCACAGATGACTGTGTCTACCCACGAAGGCCGCCCCAGGGTAATCACCGGACGGTGGTTTGCGTTGACCGAGGTTAACTGCATAAATGCAGGTTCTTGCAGCAACATTCGTTCTACATTCGGAACTCCCTCAGGTTCGTTCGTCCAGGTGTAGTCCAGGATTGAGCGGGCAATTTTATCTTCAAGGAATCGCGAAAACCCACCATGACAATGAGTGACGAACAGGGCATTATTTTCTTCCTTCAGGAAAAACTCATAAGTGGACTGCCAGCTCTGGCTGATTTTTTCCCCGGACAATACAGTCTGATACCACTTTTTCAGGCAATCAGTGGCTTGAACCTTCAGTTCGTCGATGTCTCTCAGGCGCATTAACAACTGATAATGTTCATCGGCTTCAATAATACTGCTATCATAAATCGGCAGTGGGTCCAGCCAACCCGATGCCAGGGCCTCACGGGCAAAGTGAATAACCGATGGTTTGGCCAAGTGACTGTTTGTCAGTATTTTTACCATTGAATACAACCAATGATGAGGGCTTGCTTTGGCATGATTAATCATTATTGGGTGGAGCAACTTGAGTTGTTTAGTGACCTGATCTTCATCGCCGTTGGACAATATTTGCACGACTGCCTCTGACATCGTCTTGCGGTCAGGGGAGTCGCCATAGTCCCTGGCACCGGCCAATCTCCTCATGTTATACCGAGATGCCTCTGTCTTCAGCGACCTGATAAGTGAGACGCCCATGGAAAAACTGGCTAAATCTTTTTCTTTCCAAAGGTTCTTTAGAATGTCGAAAGGACCTGGATCTTTGTCTGCCAATGCTCCGGATGTCTCAACGGCTTTGTTCAGTGCTTCAAGGTTGATGCCAATGGCTTTAGACAGAGCTTGCTGTTGTGTTGAATCAGCTTCTTTCAGAAGACTCTTCAGGAGTTTCTTAATCTTGTTTGACTGAGTATTAAAACCAATTCCCCTCCTGATGGGCTGGAATTCAGATTTTATTTCTGTTACCCGTGCAGGCCCCCCGCCCAAATTTGCTGACTTCCAGGTTTGGCCCCCATCTTCGGAATACTCAGCAAAGCTGTGGATAAAGTTTGTAATGCTCCGACATGGAATCCCAAAATAACGACAAAAAGCGACAAAAACAGGTGTACGATGTTTACAGTAACCTTGCCGCTGTGTTACCAGAAAGTGAAAGAAATTTTCGTCTCTCTCTGGTTTGGTTTTACCGGAAAACTGTTTGCAATAGTCCTTGATCGCCTCAATGCGTTGCGACCTGTTTTCAGCCTTTATGATTTTCAGCAAAGGCACCTGTATTTCCGTTGGCTGCTGCTCGATGTTTTCAAACAGTTTGTCCAGTACGGCTTTCATCCCTTTTGAACAGCGGGTGTCAAAACCTGCTGGTTGGACTTTTATGCCCGGTTCCCTGGATTCTACGACATAAGCAATCTTTATACTCTGGTTGGCTCTGTCCCCGGCAATAAACAGTTTGTGCAGCCCGGTATATCGATCCCTGACCAGGGTGTATGGCACATCAGGTTCTATGCGCAAGGCCACGATATAGTCATCAGCCGTCAGGCTTGGCAATGCACATTGACCGTACTTTAATTGCATCTCAAAGGTTGCCAGGGTTTGATTTTTAGCTAATGTCACTGGTTGGTCATGCTCTGGTAACAGCTCAGGTGTGAGCAGTTCCATCCCCTGAAGATACTTATCACCAATATCGATCCTCTTGATATTGCCCCCAGCCGTCACAAATATATCCTGTACTCCAAGTCGATACATCTGGGAAGGAAGTTTCTCCGTTTTAAAAACTTTATAATCCTCAAGTTTTGGCCCCGCCAGAGCCTCGTAGTTCGTTATCTGGTCCAATGCCCTGGTCTTTTTCTCTTCGACTTCCGGATCGTATTGTTCAAAAGCACTATCAGCTGATGCTTCCTTAATAAATTCGTCCAGCGAATGGTTCGGCAGATTACTTATCTCATGCCAGAACGCTGGCCACCATTGAACTGCCTTGGCGTTCCATAAGCTTATCCGCTTATCGGCCTCCTGAAGATAAGGCAGGGAAGCCGGCGTTGTCAGTGCCTGCTCCTCTTCTTTCGTCATGGAGAATACGCTGTTGGCGTCCACGCCTGTCTGGCCAAACTCACGATCAAACCAGCTTTTCTGCCAGTGTCGGTACAGTGCCCGGGTGAGAACATTGTCCGACTCATCCGGCCTCAGGGAAAGTCCGGATGCCTGCCATTGGGTCTGAGCGACCCTTTTGATGATTTCTGTTTTGGCGTCCTCTTCACTCAGATCATCCTTAAAACAGATTTCATGGTTTTTTACATCAATGCTGTTGCTATCACTGCTTCGTATCAACCAGGGACGACCAATGTCCGGTAACGTTTTGTTGAACCAATGGCTCAGTTTAACAGCAAGTCCTCCCCCGCCCATGGCGGAACCGGATGACTTTGGCAGTTTCTGCAACGATATTTTGGCTGCCATCAGATAAAGCCGGTAGTGCTGATTGAGGCATTGATGAAGTGCGTTTTCGGTAAATTTACCCCCTCTGTCTACAGCTCTGGCGACATTCTGTAAATCAAGGCTGGTGGGCTGCAACGGCAGGTTTTTCCGTTGCAGGTAAGCCCTTAAACGACAATGTGTATCAGTCAGCTGTTTAGCCGCGATTTTCCCCTGCGGTGTCTGAGGCAACACTTTTTCGGCAATGGCCTGCAATTCTTTCTGGTTATATTGCCGGATCGGCAAATGTCGGAAACGTCCTTTCAGCGCCGGTGACAAGGGTTTTCGCCCGCTGTATTCAGGCGGGTTGACGGTAGCAAACAGGTGGAAACCCGGATGGGCGTCACCGGCCAGAATATCGTTTAACTCACCTTCCAGGTGCTGGCTGTCGATCAGATTCATTTCTGAAATCACCACGATGCCACCCTTAATTTTTGCCTTCTGGATCGCTTCACACACCTTGTCCCAGGAACAATCACAGGCATTCAGGTAATAGACTTTCGGCATGGATTCTCCCCGTCGCTCAGCCTCCTGTCTGACGCTTTCAATCACCAGGTTCAGCGTGGCATCTTTACCCCGCCCGGCCGGGCCTTCAATCAGCGTTGCCTGACGGCCGCCGTGTTTTATGTCGAGATGATAAGCTTGCTGAGCGCGGCTTAAATCCTGTCCCAGCCCTTGAACCAGCTCAATGACTGCCGATCCGGAGGTATCAAACTCAGGTCGTATTTCTTTGGTCAATGTTCTGAAGTCCAGCAGCATATCGGGCAGGGTGTGGTTATGGACTTTGTCGCGCAGGGTGTTGTCCGGGTGGTAACGGGCTGCAAACCAGATTTCCAGTGCCAAGAGGGCATCCTGTTGATTCTCGCTGATTTCGGGACCCAGTAGATCCCGGAAACTTTGCTGGATCAAACTATTGATTTGCTCAGGAGTCACACTGCCAACTGCGGGCCGCGCACGATCCAGATACCAGCTCACCCAACTGCAGATATCGGTTAAATCCCTGGGAGTAAACTCATGCTTGGGCAACAGCTCCTGGTAATATTGCCAAAGTGCCATCACACTCTTGGTGGCAATGTGTGCAATGTCGTTTATTTGATGCCGTTGTAAGTGATTGAGTAGAGCTGGTTCCACCACTCTGTCCCGAAGGAAAGCCTCATCCAGGCGTGGATAGTAAGCCCTGGGCAGTTTCTCTTTCAGGGCCGGGTCCATCTGGCGCCCGGAGTAGTGATCGGGATTGCCGGTGAGAATTACCCGGTGTTTTGGGCTGACCCTGACAGGATGACCATTCACATAGATGCAGGGTTGCGGCTCCCATAAGCCATTCAGTGACGCCAGCAATCCGGCTCTGGCCAGGTTGGCTTCATCCAGAATCAGGGTGATATATTTTCCTCCAACATTGTCGGAAGGGGTACTGGCCCATTCCATCAGCGCCCGGTTTTGCTGCTTCATAAAGCGGTCGCCATCGGCATGTTGTTGCCACTGCCAGCGTTTCATCAGTGTCTGTTCACTGTCAGAAGGTCCAAGGGAAATGACCGCAGCCTGTCCGGAAGCCTTGGCCATTTTGGCCGAAAAGTAGCTTTTCCCGGTGCCGGTTTCCCCCTGCAGGAATAGGACGGGAGAGTCCGCAAAGCGTTCATGGAGTCGGGATAATCGACGGCTTTCACGATCCTGCTGATTCATCTCGCCGTGATAAAGGTCCCGGGCCAGTGCTGACAGGGGCTTATCAGTGGAACCCTGCCATTCCAGTAATTCAGACAGTCGATGTTCTATGCGCTCAATACCTGCTGCCTCAGAATTCGCTGTTTTGGCACTATGAAAACAATCGCTGGCCAGGGAGAGAATGACATCGGATCGGGTCTGTCCCGGTGGCACATACAACTGCCAGCCAGACATCAGTGCATCCTGTAAACGTTTAATCTGTCGTGTTGGTCTTATGGTTAACGGATGATGCGGCCTGACTTTCGACTGTGTGACTTCCAACTGATACGCCATTGCAGGTCGTTGTTCTTCAGGCGTATGGGCCAGGATCATGTTGCAGAGCCTGTTCAGGGCTTCTTTTTCAAGATATTCTGGAAATGGTCTTTTATAGGACAGTTGTAGTCCTTCAAATTGCTCGTCGTAAAAGAATGCCGGGTCAAAGGCTCTGGCCAGTTGCCACAGGTTCTGCTGCAAAAATGTTCTATCTAGGCGCTGGGAGCTATTGATGATGGCATTTAACCGGTCCAGATCGATCCAGGGAGCTCTATCCTTATCCGGCATCTTATCTGGTAACAAGTGCCAGCAGGCCACCTTGACAAAATCACGCACTGACGGATTCTGTCTGACACCATGGGTGATGACGCTATCGATGGCTTTGCGCCAATGGCGAGGCAGGAGCCGTGGAGACCGGTCAACCTGCTGTGCCCGCCGGGCAGCCAGTATCAGGTTATTTAACAGCCCTTCGGTCATTTCAGGCAGGGGGTTGCAAAGGTCGTCAGGTACGGTTTCAAAGGCTTCGTAAAGTTCATCAATTGCTCGTTCTGGCAGCTCAATCCAGTGGATACCATGTTTGGAGGCATTGATAGCCCAAAGATCGACTTCAGGACACGGACTGCCCGTGGCAACCATCGAACGAAATATGGGAGATGGGCTTTGTGCAGACTCAGGCCAGAGAGTTGTGATATGAGCCTTTGGGTACTCCTGTAATTGGCCATTGACCAGCAGAGTTTGTCCAACAAACAGGGATTCCAACTGTTGCTGAAGTGTTGGATTGCTTTCCAGTCCCCGAAAGACAACCGGCGTGCCAACGATTAATGCCTCCTGCAATTCACTTTGGTGACGCCCAAAATAGGCCTTTTGTTCCGAGGTGATACGGATATTATCAAACAACTGGCTGCAACGGGTCTGCCCATTGACCTGAATGACCAAAGGAGCTTCCTTTTGATGATTGAGCCAATCACTTGCCTCAGCAGGTTGCTGATAAGTGACGGTATTGATGGTATTAAGGGTGGCGTGATGACTAATTTTTTCTTGTAGTCTGGACAGTGAGTGCTCATCTTTTTTTGTCAATTTCAGGGCGTTTGGCTGCTTTTTTGCGTGAGCCACCTGGAGTCGCGGCTCCAGGCCTGTGGTCTCGCGAATAGTCTGCAACGAACCCAGCAAACGAAACCAGAGAACTTCAGTGAGTGGAGAGGTTACGGTGACCGTATCACCTGCCTGAATCTGTTCCAACAGAGAGGTATTAGGGACTGCATAGCCTTCCGGGGCAATGGCAATCGGGTTCAGCCAATCGCCGATATTACTCTGGTTGATGATGATCGGATTTCCTGGTGCATCACCAGAGCAGGACAGACTTTGGAACAGTGAATAAAGCTCGTCCTTCCCTACCGGCGTCTGATAAAACTGAACATTGTCGGGTAACTGACAGATCTTCCCGTTGCTCTCAAAGCATTGTTGCGCCAGCATCTGACGAATCGTCTGTTCAAAGGCCAGGTCCTGCCAGTTGGCTCCTTTCAGAATCACTCGTTGTCCGGCTCGCAGAGACTCAAGTCTGCCGGGGATGTGCTGGATTTGCCCCTGTTGATTCACGCCAGGACCGCCCAGTAGCAACTGTCGCCAGTGACTGTGCAAGTGGCAGTCGATAAGAAGGGTATTGTCGTCATCCATAGCACTTTCGATAGCACTTTCGGCAGGGGGCAATTCAGGCAATAGCGGAGGATGCTCGTCGCTGTCCATCCATGGGTCGCTGCCGGTTTTTGTGTCGAACTGCCAGGTATTGCCCGGTCGATTGATTCGCCGCCAGAAATCAGCGCCCGGTGCTTCGTCATGCTGGCCAACCGACGTCAATTGTTCAGGGGTTGCCAGAACCAGCAAAGAAACATGCTTTCCCAGGGGACGTTTCTTCCGGCTGACTTTGTCATACAGGCAGGGGTTATCCGGGTCCAGCAGATCGTTAAATTTTGGCAGATCCTCGCTGGTGAGTTTTCGGATATCCATCACCAGGGTCAATGGCTGTGAACCTTCAAAGAGCTTGCCTGAGCGCAAAGTGTGGCGACCCTCGCCGGAAATGCTCAAGCAGCTCACCAGGTTAGCCTGTGAGAGCTCATCGGGGTGGGAAATAAGGGTGACATCGCGATTTTCATCGCAGGTCTGGTCAATTAAAAGTTGTCGAACCTCATCATCACTGGCGACAAAACGAAAATCAAAGGCATGAGCGGCCTTCTGGAGTGGGGAATTTGTTGAGGATACCGTTCTCGCAATTTCAGGCAAAGCAATGGCAGGTGACGATAGACGGAGTTGGGCTGTTACGTCACAGACCTCTGCTATTGAAGGTGTATCCTGTCTTGCTTTTTTGGCTGGCATGCCGCCATCAGGCTCTGCACTCTTAAAAAAAGGCCTCTTTATTTTCCCATCAATCCGACCATCCATAGTCAATCTCTCTCCCTACTGCTATTTGAAGGACTGCATTGAACTTAATTGTTTAATGATTGGACTTTGGAATAGGATTAAAGTTCCATTTGGAGAATTATTCGTTGCCATTGAGGGATGTCACCGATCTCGAAAAACTCATCATGACCAATCGTTTATCACGTATCCAATGATTCACACAGCGAGTTCAAATTCACAGTGTTCAAAAACTCTTCGGCAATGGTTGTCAGCTCGTCGGATTTGAGCACCAGAGCGTTACTGGCATCGAGTGCCTGCCGTAAGTAAGAATTCTCAATAGATTTCTCAAAACTATCAGGACCTATAGGGCCTATGATTCTAGACATCATTGCATGCAGTTCATGGGGTGAAGATGGATCATGAGCGCCATAGTCCCTATGATGGTTAGCATGTATGGAAATTTTGCCCCAACAATGTGTTAAACGACCACCTTTCGAGTGTGTCACTCCATACAGGTAATGACTGAAGGCCTGCTCAATTGCCTGGCAGCATTTCATATGTAAATCACAGAAAGACCAATTGTCCCTGGGTGACAACTTAAGGGACTTTATAATGGGCTGGTGCTTGCTTTCGATATCATGCTTTTTTTGCTTACGTTCTTCTTGAGTCAGGCATTGCTCATCCAATGCCTTCAGAGCGTCCCGGAGTTGTTTTTCCATCGCCTCATATTGCTTGTATTGTTCCCATAACCGCTTCAAGTCCGGGCTATTCTCTGCTTTTACTTCCATCAGGGCTCTGTGTTTTTTATTGAAGACTGTGACTCCCCACGAAGGCCGCCCCAGGGTAATCACCGGACGGTGGTTTGCGTTGACCGAGGTTAACTGCATAAATGCAGGTTCTTGCAGCAACATTCGTTCTATATTCGGAACTCCCTCAGGTACGTCTGTCCAGTTGTAGTCCACGATTGAGCGGGCAATTTTATCTTCAAGGAATCGCGAAAACCCACCATGAGAATGAGTGACCAACAGGGCACTATTTTCTTCCCTCATGAAAAGCTCATATCTTAACTGCCATCTCTGGCTGATTTTTTCCCCGGACAACACAGTCCGATACCACTTTTTCAGGCAATTAGTGGCTTGAGCCTTCAGTTCATCGATGTCTCTCAGGCGCATTAATAACTGATAATGTTCATCGGCTCCCATAATCCCGTTATCATAAACCGGCACTGGGTCCAGCCAACCCGATGCCAGAGCCTCACGGGCAAAGTGAATAACCGATGGTTTGGCCAAGTGACTGTTTTTCAGTATTTTTACCATTGAACACAACCATTCGAGATGGTTTGCATTGGTATGATTAATCATTATTGGATGGAGTAACTTAAGTTGTTTGGTGACCTGATCTTCATCGCTGTTGGACAATATTTGCACGACTGCCTCTGACATCGTATCGCGGTCAGGGGAGTCGCCATAGTCCCCAGCACCGACCAATTTCCCCATGTTATACTTTTTTGCCTCTGTCTTTAGCGACGTTATAACTGAGACGCCCATGGAAAAACTGGCTAAATCTTTCTCTTTCCAAAGGTTCTTTACAATGTTGAAAGGATGTAGATCTTTGTTTGCCAATGCCCCGAATGTCTCAATGGCTTTGTTCAGTGCTTCAAGGTTGATGCCAATGGCTTTAGACAGAGCTTGCTGTTGTGTTAAATCAGCTTCTTTCAGAAGACTCTTCAGGAGTTTCTTAATCTTGTTTGACTGAGTATTAAAATCAATGCCCCTGCTGATGGGCTGGAATTCAGATTTTATTTCTGTTACCCGTGCAGGCCCCCCGCCCAAATTTGCTGACTTCCAGGTTTGGCCCCCATCTTCGGAATACTCAGCAAAGCTGTGGATAAAGTTTGTAATGCTCCGACATGGAATCCCAAAATAACGACAAAAAGCGACAAAAACAGGTGTACGATGTTTACAGTAACCTTGCCGCTGTGTTACCAGAAAGTGAAAGAAATTTTCGTCTCTCTCTGGTTTGGTTTTACCGGAAAACTGTTTGCAATAGTCCTTGATCGCCTCAATGCGTTGCGACCTGTTTTCAGCCTTTATGATTTTCAGCAAAGGCACCTGTATTTCCGTTGGCTGCTGCTCGATGTTTTCAAACAGTTTGTCCAGTACGGCTTTCATCCCTTTTGAACAGCGGGTGTCAAAACCTGCTGGTTGGACTTTTATGCCCGGTTCCCTGGATTCTACGACATAAGCAATCTTTATACTCTGGTTGGCTCTGTCCCCGGCAATAAACAGTTTGTGCAGCCCGGTATATCGATCCCTGACCAGGGTGTATGGCACATCAGGTTCTATGCGCAAGGCCACGATATAGTCGTCAGGCGTCAGGCTTGGCAATGCACATTGACCGTACTTTAATTGCATCTCAAAGGTTGCCAGGGTTTGATTTTTAGCTAATGTCACCGGTTGGTCATGCTCTGGTAACAGCTCAGGTGTGAGCAGTTCCATCCCCTGAAGATACTTATCACCAATATCGATCCTCTTGATATTGCCCCCAGCCGTCACAAATATATCCTGTACTCTAAGTCGATACATCTGGGAAGGAAGTTTCTCCGTTTTAAAAACTTTATAATCCTCAAGTTTTGGCCCCGCCAGAGCCTCGTAGTTCGTTATCTGGTCCAATGCCCTGGTCTTTTTCTCTTCGACTTCCGGATCGTATTGTTCAAAAGCACTATCAGCTGATGCTTCCTTAATAAATTCGTCCAGCGAATGGTTCGGCAGATTACTTATCTCATGCCAGAACGCTGGCCACCATTGAACTGCCTTGGCGTTCCATAACCTTATCCGCTTATCGGCCTCCTGAAGATAAGGCAGGGAAGCCGGCGTTTTCAGCGCCTGCTCCTCTTCTTTCGTCATGGAGAATACGCTGTTGGCATCCACGCCTTTCTTGCCAAACTCTCGATCAAACCAGCTTTTCTGCCAGTGTCGATAAAGTGCGCGGGTGAGAATATCGTCGGACTCATCCGGCTTCAGGGAAAGTCCGGATGCCTGCCATTGGGCCTGAGCGAACCTTTTGATGATTTCTGTTTTGGCGTCCTCTTCACTCAGATCATCCTTAAAACAGATTTCATGGTTTTTTACATCAATGCTGTTGCTATCACTGCTTCGTATCAACCAGGGACGACCAATGTCCGGTAACGTTTTGTTGAACCAATGGCTCAGTTTAACAGCAAGTCCTCCCCCGCCCATGGCGGAACCGGATGACTTTGGCAGTTTCTGCAACGATATTTTGGCTGCCATCAGATAAAGCCGGTAGTGCTGATTGAGGCATTGATGAAGTGCGTTTTCGGTAAATTTACCCCCTCTGTCTACAGCTCTGGCGACATTCTGTAAATCAAGGCTGGTGGGCTGCAACGGCAGGTTTTTCCGTTGCAGGTAAGCCCTTAAACGACAATGTGTATCAGTCAGCTGTTTAGCCGCGATTTTCCCCTGCGGTGTCTGAGGCAACACTTTTTCGGCAATGGCCTGCAATTCTTTCTGGTTATATTGCCGGATCGGCAAATGTCGGAAACGTCCTTTCAGCGCCGGTGACAAGGGTTTTCGCCCGCTGTATTCAGGCGGGTTGACGGTAGCAAACAGGTGGAAACCCGGATGGGCGTCACCGGCCAGAATATCGTTCAACTCACCTTCCAGGTGCTGGCTGTCGATCAGATTCATTTCCGAAATAACTACGATGCCGCCCTCTGCTTTTGCTTTCTGGATAGCCTCACACAGTCTGTCCCAAGAACAGTCACAGGCATTCAGGGGGAAGACCTCCGGCATGGATTCTCCCCGTTGCCTGGCCTCCTGTCTGACGCTTTCAATCATCAGGTTCAGCGTGGCATCTTTACCCCGCCCGGCCGGACCTTCAATCAGCGTTGCCTGACGGCCGCCGTGTTTTATGTCGAGATGATAAGCTTGCTGAGCGCGGCTTAAATCCTGTCCCAGCCCTTGAACCAGCTCAATGACTGCCGATCCGGAGGTATCAAACTCAGGTCGTATTTCTTTGGTCAATGTTCTGAAGTCCTGCAGCATATCGGGCAGGGTGTGGTTATGAACTCTGTCGCGCAGGGTGTTGTCCGGGTGGTAACGGGCTGCAAACCAGATTTCCAATGCCAAGAGGGCATCCTGTTGATTCTCGCTGATTTCGGGACCCAGTAGATCCCGGAAACTTTGCTGGATCAAACTGTTGATTTGCTCAGGAGTCACACTGCCAACTGCGGGCCGCGCACGATCAAGATACCAGCCCACCCAACTGCAGATGTCGGTTAAATCCCTGGGGGTAAACTCATGCTCGGGCAACAGCTCCTGGTAATATTGCCAAAGTGCCATCACACTCTTGGTGGCAATGTGTGCAATGTCGTTTATTTGATGCCGTTGTAAGTGATTGAGTAGAGCTGGTTCTACCACTCTGTCCCGAAGGAAAGCCTCATCCAGGCGTGGATAGTAAGCCCTGGGCAGTTTCTCTTTCAGGACCGGGTCCATCTGGCGCCCGGAGTAGTGATCGGGATTGCCGGTGAGAATTACCCGGTGTTTTGGGCTGACCCTGACAGGATGACCATTCACATAGATGCAGGGTTGCGGCTCCCATAAGCCATTCAGTGACGCCAGCAATCCGGCTCTGGCCAGGTTGGCTTCATCCAGAATCAGGGTGATATATTTTCCTCCAACATTGTCGGAAGGGGTACTGGCCCATTCCATCAGCGCCCGGTTTTGCTGCTTCATGGAACGGTCGCCGTCGGCATGTTGTTGCCACTGCCAGCGTTTCATCAGGGTTTGTTCGCTATCAGAAGGTCCAAGGGATATCACCGAAGCCTGTCCGGAAGCCTCTGCCATCCTGGCGGAAAAATAACTTTTCCCGGTGCCGGTTTCCCCCTGCAGGAATAGGACAGGAGAGTCCGCAAAGCGTTCATGGAGTCGGGATAATCGACGGCTTTCACGATCCTGCTGATTCATCTCGCCGTGATAAAGATCCCGGGCCAGTGCTGACAGGGGCATATCAGAGGAACCTTGCCATTCCAGTGATTCAGAGAGTCGATGTTCTATGCGCTCAATACCTGCTGTGTCAGAATTCGCTGTTTCGGCAATATGAAAACAATCGCTGGCCAGAGAGTGAATGACATCGGATCGGGTCTGCCCCGGTGGCATAGTTAACGGCAAAGATAGCCGCCAGCCAGACATCAGTGCATCCTGTAAACGTTTAATCTGTCTTGTTGGCCTTATGGTTAACGGATGATGCGGCCTGACTTTCGACTGTGTGACTTCCAACTGATACGCCATTGCAGGTCGTTGTTCTTCAGGCGTATGGGCCAGGATCATGTTGCAGAGCCTGTTCAGGGCTTCTTTTTCAAGATATTCTGGAAATGGTCTTTTATAAGACAGTTGTAGTCCTTCAAATTGCTCGTCGTAAAAGAATGCCGGGTCAAAGGCTCTGGCCAGTTGCCACAGGTTCTGCTGCAAAAATGTTCTATCCAACCGCTGGGAGCTATTGATGATGGCGTTTAACCGATCCGGATCGATCCAGGGGGCTTGATCCTTATCCGGCATCTTATCTGGTAACAAGTGCCAGCAAGTAACTTTCACAAAATCACGCACTGACGGATTCTGTCTGACACCATGGGTGATGACGCTATCGATGGCTTTGCGCCAGTGGCGAGGCAGGAGCTGTGGAGACCGGTCAACCTGCTGTGCCCGCCGGGCAGCCAGTATCAGGTTATTTAACAGCCCTTCGGTCATTACAGGCAGGGGGTTACAAAGGTCGTCAGGTACGGTTTCAAAGGCTTCGTAAAGTTCATCAAGTGCTTGTTCTGGCAGCTCAGTCCGGGGGATACCATGTTTGGAGGCATTGATAGCCCAAAGATCGACTTCAGGACACGGACTGCCCGTGGCAACCATGGAACGAAATATGGGAGATGGGCTTTGTGCAGACTCAGGCCAGAGAGTTGTGATATGAGCCTTTGGGTACTCCTGTAATTGGCCATTGACCAGCAGAGTTTGTCCAACAAACAGGGATTCCAACTGTTGCTGAAGTGTTGGATTGCTTTCCAGCCCCCGAAAGACAACCGGCGTGCCAACGATTAATGCCTCCTGCAATTCACTTTGGTGACGCCCAAAATAGGCCTTTTGTTCCGAGGTGATACGGATATTATCAAACAACTGGCTGCAACGGGTCTGCCCATTGACCTGAATGACCAAAGGAGCTTCCTTTTGATGATTGAGCCAATCACTTGCCTCAGCAGGTTGTTGATAAGTGACGGTATTGACGGTATTAGAGGTGGCGTGATGACTAATTTTTTCTTGTAGTCTGGACAGTGAGTGCTCATCTTTTTTTGTCAATCCCAGGGCTTTTGGCTGCTTGATTGAATGAGCCACCTGAAGTCGCGGCTTCAGGCCTGTGGTCTCGCGAATAGTCTGCAAAGAACCCAGCAAACGAAACCAGAGAACTTCAGTGAGTGGAGAGGTTACGGTGACCGTATCACCTGCCTGAATCTGTTCCAACAGAGAGGTATTAGGGACTGCATAGCCTTCCGGGGCAATGGCAATCGGGTTCAGCCAATCGCCGATATTACTCTGGTTGATGATGATCGGATTTCCTGATGCATTATCAGAGCAGGACAGACTTTGGAACAGTGAATAAAGCTCGTCCTTCCCTACCGGCGTCCGATAAAACTGAACATTGTCGGGTAACTGACAGATCTTCCCGTTGCTCTCAAAGCATTGTTGCGCCAGCATCTGACGAATCGTCTGTTCAAAGGCCAGGTCCTGCCAGTTGGCTCCTTTCAGAATCACTCGTTGTCCGGCTCGCAGAGACTCAAGTCTGCCGGGGATGTGCTGGATTTGCCCCTGTTGATTCACGCCAGGACCGCCCAGTAGCAACTGTCGCCAGTGACTGTGCAAGTGGCAGTCGATAAGAAGGGTATTGTCGTCATCCATAGCACTTTCGATAGCACTTTCGGCAGGGGGCAATTCAGGCAATAGCGGAGGATGCTCGTCGCTGTCCATCCATGGGTCGCTGCCGGTTTTTGTGTCGAACTGCCAGGTATTGCCCGGTCGATTGATTCGCCGCCAGAAATCAGCGCCCGGTGCTTCGTCATGCTGGCCAACCGACGTCAATTGTTCAGGGGTTGCCAGAACCAGCAAAGAAACATGCTTTCCCAGGGGACGTTTCTTCCGGCTGACTTTGTCATACAGGCAGGGGTTATCCGGGTCCAGCAGATCGTTAAATTTTGGCAGATCCTCGCTGGTGAGTTTTCGGATATCCATCACCAGGGTCAATGGCTGTGAACCTTCAAAGAGCTTGCCTGAGCGCAAAGTGTGGCGACCCTCGCCGGAAATGCTCAAGCAGCTCACCAGGTTAGCCTGTGAGAGCTCATCGGGGTGGGAAATAAGGGTGACATCGCGATTTTCATCGCAGGTCTGGTCAATTAAAAGTTGTCGAACCTCATCATCACTGGCGACAAAACGAAAATCGAAGGCATGAGCGGCCTTCTGGAGTGGGGAATTTGTTGAGGATACCGTTCTCGCAATTTCAGGCAAAGCAATGGCAGGTGACGATAGACGGAGTTGGGCTGTTACGTCACAGACCTCTGCTATTGAAGGTGAATCCTGTTTTGCTTTTTTGGCTGGCATGCTGCCATCAGGCTCTGCACTCTTAAAAACAGGCCTCTTTATTTTCCCATCCATCCGACCGTCCATAGTCAATCTCTCTCCCTACTGCTATTTGAAGGACTGCATTGAACTTAATTGTTTAATGATTGGACTTTGGAATAGGGTTAAAGTTCCATTATTCGTTGCCACTGAGGGAGTGAAGCCACGGACCTCGAAAAAATCACCATGACCAAACTATGATCACCTATCCAATGACTCATAAAGCGAATTCAAATTCACGCTGCTCAAAAACTCTCTGGCAATGGTTGTCAGCTCATCGGATTTGAGCACCAGCGCATGACTGGCGTAACATGCCTGCCGCAAGCAGTCAGCCTGAAGAGATTTCTGAAACTCGCAAGAGCTTTCAATGACAGTCATCATGGCATGGAGCTCTTCTGGTGAGGATGGGTCATGAGCGCCGTAGTTGTTTTCCTCTGAGTATCCATAAATGCGAGCATTACCCCAGCAATACGTCAGGCTTCCGCCTTTCGAGTTTGTCACTCCATAAAGATAATGACTAAAGGCCTGCTGAAGAGCTGCTCTGTTTTTGTTTTTTAAATCATTCACAAGAATTTGCTCATCAAGAGATAGCCTTAAGGGCTCTGAATTGGATTCGTATTGTTTGTTCATTGCCTTCTGTTGATTGATTTTTTGCAATGAATGCTTCAAGTCTGAGCGTTTCTCAGCGATTCCTTGTAACAGGGCTTCGACCTCTTTATCCGTCACTGTCAAGCACCAGTCCCAGTCAGGTTTCCCCAAGATAATTACCGGACGGTGGTTCGTCTTGCCCGACATTAACTTCGGAAATGCGGGGTGCTGCGCCAGCATTCGTTCTATATTCGGAATGCCCTCGGGTTCGTCCGACCAGGCTTTCTGTATGGATAAGCTGAGAATGTTCTTTTCCAGGGAGGGCGAGAAACCATCATGGCAATGAGTGACAAAAAAGGGTTTAGCATTTATCGCCAGGAAGCTTTTATAAGGCATCCGCCATATCTGGCTATTGTTTCCTCTGGACAAAAATTGCTTATACCACTTTTTCAGGCAGTGGCTGGCTTTAACCTTCAGTTCACCAACACTGTGCAGAAGCACCAGTAGCTGATGGTGCTCATGGGCCTCTATAATGTGGCCTGCATAGGTCGGCAGCGGATCCAGCCAACCCAGTGAGAGGGCTTCCCGGGTAAAGTCAATAACCGAAGGTTTGGTCAGGTTACTGTTTTGCAGAATATGCACTATTGAACTCAACCACTCCAGAGGGTTTGCTCCACCCTGAACAACCGCTCTTGAGTGCAATAACCTGAGTTGTTCAGTGACCTGATCTTTATCGCTGTTGGACAAGATTTTTTGGACTGCCTCCGACATCGGTTTATATTCCTGTCCCCTGTCGTCATAGACAGTACCAATCAATTGCCTCTCACCGAAGCTCAATGCTTTTGTCTCCAGTGACTCAAATATGGAGACACCCATGGAAAAACCGGTTAAACCTTTTTTCCCCCAGAGGTTCTTTAACATTTCGACAGTGCCTGGATGGGTTTCTGGCAATTTACAGTCTGTCCCAAGGGTTTTGTTCAGTTCCTCAAGACTCATGCCACAGGCTTCAGCCAGGGTTTGCTGTTGTGCTGAATCAGCACCTTTCAGGAGTCCATTCAGGAGATCCCTGGTCTTCTTTAACTCAGTGCCTGAAGCACTGACCCTTCTTTTGGGCTGAAAGCCAGACTGGATTTTTGTTGCCTTGACAGGAGACCCGCCCAAATCCACTGACATCCAGGTTTGGCCTCCATCCAGGGAACACTCTGCAAAGTCGTGGATACGATTAGACATTTCCCGGCATGGAATCCCGAAATAACGACAAAAAGCAATAAAAACAGGCACACGATGACGACAGCTACCTTGCCGTTCTGTTACGAGGAATTGAAAGAAATTTTTATTCTCTTCCGGTATCGCATCACCGGAAAACTCCAGACAATAGTCCCTGATCGCCTCAATGCGTTGCGTCGTTTTTGTGGCGTTTTTTATCCTCTGCAAAGGCATCTGTACTTTGGATGGTTGTTGATTAATGTGGGTCAGAACTTCCTTCAGCACTTGTTCCATACCTTCTGAACAGCGGGCGTCAAAACGTTCTGACTCTTCTGATCGGGCTTCTTCAGCAGATGTTTTTTTGCCCGGTTCCCGGTGTTCTGTGACATAAGCAAATTGAATGTTCTGGTTGACCACGGCCTCTGGGACAGACAGCGTGTGAAGCCCGGTATATCGGTCCCTGACCAGAGCAAATCGCAATTCGGGTTCTAGGCGCAGGGCCACGATATAGTCGTCAGGCGTCAGGCTGGGTAAGGCATATCGACCATTGTTTGATTGCATCTCAACGGTTGCTAGTGTCTGGTTTCTGGCTAATGTTACTGGCTGATCACGCTCTGGTAACCGGGCCGGTATAAGGACTTCGGCGCCCTGAATGTATTGATCATTAATACTGATCCTTTTGATATCGCCCTGAGCAGACACACAAATATCCATTGCCCACCATCGATAAATCCCGGGGAAATGGTTCGGTAAGTCAAAAATTATATGATGTTCACATTGAGGCTTCTCCTCGTTCTCATAGTTCGTTGTCCGGTCCAGTGCCGGAGCCTGTTCCTCGTGGGCTTCGGGAATGTACTTCTCAGGCGTTTTATCACCGCTAATAGTCAACGCTTTGTTAACTTGTTCAGACGCTTTATCAACGCGAATAGCGGGTGCTTCCTTGATAAAATCGCCTACCAGATGGTTCGGCAGATCACTGATCTGATGCCAGAACGCTGGCCACCATTGGACTTCACTGGCTTTCCACGTCTTTATAAGCTGATCAGCCGCCTCAAGATAGGGCTGGTTAATTAACATTGTCAGCGTTTGTTGCTGTTCTTCCGTCAGGGGAAATACGCTGTTAGCGTCCACGCCCGTCCGACCAAAATCACCAGTAAACCAGCGTTGCTGCCAGTGCCGGTAGAGTGCCGCGATGAGAATATCGTCCGACTCGTCCGGCTTCAGGGAAAGACCGGATGCCTGCCATCTGGCCTGAGCCACCCCTTTGATGATTTCCGTTTTGGCTTCCTCTGCAGTCGGACAAGCCTTAAAACGAATTTCATGGTGTTTTTTATCAATAGCGTTGCGATCACTGCGCCGTATCAACCACGGACGATCAATGCCTGATACTGTTTGGTTGAACCATTCGCAAAGTTGAGACTCAAGCTGACTTTTACCCATGGCAGGTGGCGACAACAGGGGCAGTTCCGGCAGCGATAGATTGGCGGCCATCAGGTAAAGCCGGTAGTGTTGATGGAAGCATTGATGAAGGCCGTTTTCGGTAACATCGCCCCCTCTGATGACAGCCCTGGCGACATTCTGTAAATCAAGGCTGGTGGGCTGCAACGACAGATTCTTGCGTTGCAGGTAAGCCCTTAGTCGACAATGCAGCTGAGTCAGCTTTTCAGCCACGGTTTTAACCTTCGGGTTCTGTGGCAACACTTTCTCAGCAATGGTCTGTAATTCGGCCGGGTTATACTGGCGGACGGGCAAATGTCGAAAACGCCCTTTCAGTGCCGGTGATAAAGGTTTTCGCCCGCTGTACTCAGGCGGGTTGATGGTGGCAAACAGGTGGAAACCCGGATCGGCCTCACCGGCCAGAATATCGTTTAACTCACCTTCCAGATGCTGGCTATCGATCAGATTCATTTCCGAAATCACCACGATGGCGCCCTGGATTCTTGCCGTCTGGATCTTTTCACACAGTTTCTCCCAGGAACAATCACAGGCATTCAGGAGAAAGACTTCCGGCATGGATTCTTGCTGTTGTTTAGCTTGCCGTTTGACGCTTTCAATCAGCAGGTTGAGAGTGACATCCTTGCCCCGTCCCGCCGGTCCTTGAATCAGCGTCGCCTGACGGCCGCCGTGTTTTATCTTGCGATGATAAGCCTGCTGACAGCGGTTTAAATCCTGTCCCAGCCGTTGCACCAGCTCAATGACTGCCGATCCGGAGGTATCAAACTCAGGTCGGAATTCTTGGGTTAATGCTTCGAAGTCCCGCTGAATATCCGGCAGGGTGTGGTTATGAACTTTGTCGCGCAGGGTGTTGTCCGGGTGGTAGCGGGCAGCGAACCAGATTTCCAGTGCCGAAAGGGCATCCTGATGAGTCTCGCTGATTTCGGGGCCCAACACATCCCGGAAACTTTGTTGGATCAAACTGTTCACTTGCTCACAGCTGGCACTGTCTCCTTTGGATAACGCACGATCCAGATACCAGCCCACCCAGCTGCAGATATCGGTTAAATCCCTGGGGGTAAACTCATGCTCGGGCAACAGCTCCTGGTAATATTGCCACAGTGCCATCACACTCTTGCTGGCACTGTGTGCAATGTCGTTTATTTGATGCCGTTGCAACTGATTGAGTAAAGCCGGTTCCACTACTCTGTCTCGAAGGAAAGCCTGATCCAGGCGTGGATAGTAAGCCCTGGGCAGTTTCTCTTTCAGGGCCGGGTCCATTTGGCGCCCGGCGTAATGATCCGGGTTGCCGGTGAGAATCACCCGGTGTTTTGGGCTGACCTTGACAGGATGACCATTCACATAGATGCAGGGTTGTGGTTCCCATAAGTCGTTCAATGATGCCAGCAATCCGGCTTTGGCCAGATTGGCTTCATCCAGAACCAGGGTTATATAGTTTCCTCCAACATAGCCTTCGTCTTTGTCGGATTGGGTCTTGGCCCATTCCATCAACGCCCGGTTTTGCTGCACCATAGAGCGGTCGCCATCGGCGTGTTGTTGCCACTGCCAGCGTTTCATCAGGGTCTGTTCGCTGTCGGATGGTCCAAGGGAAATGACAGAAGCTTGTCCGGAAGCCTTGGCCATTTTTGCAGAAAAGTAACTTTTCCCGGTGCCGGTTTCTCCCTGCAGGAATATAACAGGAGAGTCCTTAAGCCGGTCATGGAGTCGGGACAATCGACGACTTTCACGATCCTTTTGACTTATCTCGCCGTGATAAAGATCCCGGGCCAGTGCTGACAGGGGCGTATCAGTGGAGCCCGTCCATTTAAGTGATTCAGCCAGTCGATGTTCAATGAGTTCAAGGCGTTCTGCCTCAGAATTCGCTGTTCTGGCCCTATGAAAACAATCGCTGGCCAGAGCCTGAATGGTATCGGATCGCGTCTGCCCTGATGGCAAACGTAACTGCCAGCCAGAAACCAGTGCATCTTGCAAACGTTTAATCTGTCTTGATGGCCTGATGGCTAAGGGTAGATATTGCTTCGCTGCCTGTGGATCCACTGCCAACTGATAAGCCATTGCCTGTCGATGCTCTTCAGGCCCATGGGCCACGATCAGGGCGCAGAGTTTGTCCAGAGCTTCTTTTTTACCCCACCTTGAAAGTGGATTTTCATAGGACAGTAGTAATCCTTTAGATTTAGTGCCCTTGAATATTGTCGGGTCAGTGGCTCTGGCCAGTGGCCACAGGTTCTGCTCCAAAAACGCTCTATCCAAGCGCGGGGCACTGTTGATGATGGCCGTTAACTGCTCCGGGTCTACCAGGATGGTTTGATCCTTGTGCGGTTTTTTATGAGCATCCGGCGTCTTATCTGGTAACAAGTGCCAGCAAGCCACTTTCATAAAGTCCCTGACGAGCGGATTCTGCCTGACGCCATGGGTGATGACGCTATTGATGGCCCTGCGCCAGTGGCGGGGCAAAAGCGTTGGGGACTGGTCAACCTGTTGTGCCCGACGGGCAGCCAGTATCAGGTTATTCAACAACCCTTCGGTCATTTCAGGCAGAGGCTTACAAAGGTCGGCAGGGACGGTTTTAAACGCCCGGTAAAGTTTATTAAGCGCTTGTTCAGGCAGCTCAGTCCGCTGGATTTCATGCCTGATGGCATTGATATTCCAGAGATCGACCTCAGGACACGGGTTACCTGAGGCGACCATTGAATAAAAGACTGAAGACGGGCTTTTCACAGACTCAGGCCAGAGTAGGGTGACATGAGCCTTTGGGTAGGCTTGTAATTGACCGTTCACCAACAGAGGCTGCCCAATAACCAGGGGCTCCAGAAGCTGCTGAAGCCTTGGGTTACGCTCGAGTCCCCGGAATACAACCGGTTTGCCAGCGGTTAATGCCGCCTGCAATTTACTCGGACGTCGTCCAAAATGCGCCTGTTGTTCCGAGGTGATATGGATATTATCAAATAGCTGGCTGAAGCCGGTCTGTTCGGTGACCTGAATGACCAAAGGGGCTTCCTGCTGATTATTTATCCAATGACTTGTCTGGGCATGTTGCTGATAAGTGACGGCATTAAAGGTGGCGTGATCTTTGATTGGGTGTTCATCGCTTTCTGTCAATCCCAGGGCTTCTGGCTGCTGTCCCGGATGAGCCACCTGAAGTCGTGGCGTCAGGCCGGTTGTCTCCCGAATCGTCTGCAGTGAACCCAGCAAAAGAAACCAGAGTGCCTCAGTGAGGGGGGACGTCAGGGTGACGACACCACCTGCCCGAATTTGTTCCAAAAGACAGGTATTAGGGACTGCGTAGCCTTCCGGGGCAATGGCAATCGGGCTCAGCCACTCCCTGATATTACTCTGATTAAGGATGATCGGGTTTCCTGGTGCCTGCTCTTTATCAAGTTCTTTGTCATCTTCTTTATTGTCAGAGCGAGACAGACTTTGGAACAGTGTATGAAGCTCGTTATTTCCTAGCGGCATCTGATAAAACTGAACATCGTCGGGTAATGGACAGATCTTCCCGTTGCTCTCAAAGCACTGTTGCGCCAGCATCTGTCGAAGCGTTTGTTCAAAGGCCAGATCCTGCCAGTCGGCCCCTTTCAGAATCACTCGTTGTCCGGCCTTCAATGACTCAAGCTTGCCGGGGTTGTGTCGGATGCGCCCTTGTTGATCCACTCCGGGGCCGCCCAGCAACAACTGCCGCCAGCTGCTGTGCAGGTGGCAGTTAATAAGAAGGGTATTTTCGTCATCCATAGCACTTTCGGCAGAGGGAAGTTCAGCCAATAACTGAACCTCTTTGATATCCATTGATGAGGCATTGCCGGTCTTTTCGTTGAACTGCCAGGTATTGCCCGGGCGATTAATTCGCCGCCAGAAATCAGCCCCCGGTGCGTCGGCCCCCGGTGCGTCGCCGCGCCTGCCAGCCCATGACAACTGTGCGCGATCTGCCAGGACCAGCAGAGTAACATGCTCGCCCAGAGGACGTTTTTTCTGGCTGACGTTGTCGTATAGACAGGGTTTATCCGGGTCCAGCAGATCGTTAAATTTGGGCAGTTCTTCGCCGCTGAGCTTTCGGATATCGATTACCAGAGTCAATGGCTGTGAACTTTCAAAGAGCTTGCCTGAGCGCAGAGTGTGGCGACCATCAACGGACATGCTCAACCGGCTCACCAGATTAGCCTGCAAGAGGTCATCGGGATGGGAAATCAGAGTGACATCCCGACCTTCATCACAGGTCTGGGCAATTAAAAGCTGTCGAACCTCATCATCACCGGTGACAAAACGGAAATCGAAGGCATGAGGGGACTTTGGGAGCGAGGAGTCCGTTAAGGATACAGTTCTTGCTCTGTCAGGCAGTGTCTCCGGAGATGTTGATATCTTCAGTTTGGAGTCTATCTCGGAGCAGATTCCTACACTCGTTTCTTTCGACGCCAAATCCTGCTTTGCTCTCTTGGCTGTTACACGACTATCAGGCTCTTGACTCTCAAGAACCGGTTTGGTCATTTTCCCATGAATTCGAGCATCCATAGTCAATCTCACCCCTGACATCTGAAGGACTGTATTTAAAATCTTTCATGATATGACCTTCGAAATGGACGAAAGTTTCATTCGGATATTTAGCAAAATCGTCGTAAACCCTCGCCCAATCGAGGGTGTCGCAAAAGCCCAACAACTCGTTCCCACGCTCTGAGGGTGTCGCAAAACTCCAACAACTCGTTCCCATGCTCTGAGGTCGTCATTCCCGCGAAGGCGGGAATCCAGCGCCAACGGTGGATCTCTGCCTTCTCGGGGATGACAAGGCCAGGGGGGGCACCGGGCAGTATGGTTCTGGTGGAGAGTCAGTGTGGATTCCCGCCTTCGCGGGAATGACGAGAATGAAGCCGGGAATGTTGGGAGTCAACTCGTTCGCACGCTGGAGAGAGTTTTGCGACACCCTCGACAAGGCGGGGAGTGTCACCCTTGGCTATTGAAGATGCCGGAGCGGTGACTCAAAACGTGAATGTCACCGGTTTCCGGGTTCTTTGTGAGAAGTGGTAAAACGATCTTGTGAACTTTATTCTTGGCTAAAGAATATTTTTTCAGTGCAGTTGATTAATAATTAAATCGCAACTATTTTAGACAGCACATTAATTGAATGTTTGTACAATTGAACATGAAAAAGAACAGTAGTACTTACTGTGGATATCTTTTTAGTACTGGGATATTGAAGGATTAATGACCCTTAGAGCGTTAAATTTCGGGTATTTAAAATTCGCTTTCAGTGGCATAGTATCAGGAAAACTGAACAAAAATTATTCGAATTTTATAGTATGAAAAATGGATTAACACTCAATTTTATAACTGACTATGAAATCATTGATCTCTTTCTTCTCCTTATTCTTGGTTGTTTTGCACGTTCAAGCTTTTGGCTCGACTTCTCTTGATCATCTGGCAGCTTTAATTCCGGATTTTACTGGAAAATTATTTTCCCCAATACTTCCTCTTGAAAGAAACAACGCTGAAAAAACGCTAATGGATGCTTTTAAGAAAAAAGTAATAGCGGATCTTAAAGGCTGGAAAGACCCCTTTCTTGAAAGCAAGACAAATAAAGTGACAAAAGAGTACCAGGAACTCGATCGCAAAAAAAATACAGGCGTTTCTAAAAATGAAAAGGATAACTTTTACCAGTTGGCCTATGACAAAAATGAGGCTGGCAATAGTGCACATGTCTTGAATGCTTTTTTATCTTTATTAATCGATACTGCTAACAATGTTTCTTTGAAAGGTAATACAGGTGATATACACGGAATTGTCAGCCTCGGTAATTCAAGTGAAAAGGGAGCAGCGGGTGGCAAAGGTGATCGGTTGCCTGAAAAAAACGGAAGTTCGGCCAACGATCAAAGCCAAGAAGCTTTATCGCAATTTAAACTGGGCAAGCGCAAGAGAAAAAAAGAAAAAGAGCTTGATTTTGAGGTGCTGGACTTATCACCTCGAGAGGCAGCCAAGCACTTCCTGAATACCGTTGATCAACTTGCGAGGGAACATAATATATCCATCAAAAGAATAATCGGGAATAATAAGTATAAGGGTTCTGGTTATATGTATTTCAGCGATGGTAGTTACATTACTAGCAGTGGGGATGTAGAAGAGATATTTGTAGATTTTATATTATTTACGGAAGGGTTGTTAAGAGATCAGAAGTTTGTTTATAGTGATGATGCTGATAAATATCGTTCCGGTCAAAAAATCAGTTATAACCAAGTGGAGCTAATAGATTCAATATTATCAGAAATGTTTGCTCGGAAAAATAACGAGTTCTCAGAAAGAAATTATTCAAATCGTCAATATTATCTTCGTGAGTTACTACCCGATTACCTTTATGAGAATTACAAAGGTTTTGACGATGTTAACGGCTTTCAGGCAGTTGGGCATGCGACATTTCCATTCTTTGAAAAGATGCTTTTTGGGGAAGGCTATTTTTCAGAATTTGCTGGTTTTATGAGTTTTACTGATCAATATAAGGTAGAAATTATTGCAGAGGTAAGGAAGGATTACAGCTTTATAGATTGCAAGAATGAAATTATCGCTGTCCTTAGAGGTAATGACAAACTTAGAATGGCTTTTAATGAAGAGGTCATGGCGGGAGAATTTAATAGACGCTGGTTAGATATTCTTGATGATATGTTTCAAGAAAAACCAGACTCAGTCGGACAGGCTCTTCTACCTGATAACCCCATTAATCTCAAATTTGGTGAAGAGTTAGAATATGATTTGGTTTCTGAAGAAAAAGATCAATGGGGCGGGCCAAGTTACTATTATCTTACGAAAGTAGATAAATATATGAAAAAATTAGGAGCAAATAAGGAAACTGCTTATGGTCCTATTAGGTACACTTTTGATGGTCATTTCTATGTGGCCCCTTTTGTAGATTTTAAAAAATGGCTTGAGGTGAATTGTACGCCTTACCATGATGGTGACGCTGGTGCGGAAAAATGCTTTAAAAAAGTATTTGAACTCATTGACTTAATGATTAAAGATGGCTTTATAGATCATGCCTCGGGTCACAAGCATGTAGATGCACTCTCTGCCACCCGCGGCAACCCCGGCGTTCTACTGGAATTACAGAGGGAGATTGAGAGCAATCCTTATCTAACCAGAGCATTTGGTAATAATGACCGAATTGTTAAAAAAGATGAGGGTCAATGGTACAAACTGTTTTCTGATTATGCTGATTTGAAAAGCTTGGCAATTGAACGGATGAATTGGATGATTGCTACGTATAATGAGAAGTTGGCTGGTGTAAATTATGGGGAAGGAAGTTTTTATTGGCTAACGGATTCAGAAAAATTGGAAAAGCTTAAACAGTTCTCAAAATTATACAGTCATTTTGTGCAATTGGCTCCTTTACAAAACATGTTTGGTGCAGTTGGTGATGTGTTTTTAGATAAATATATGGCTGTATCTTTGTTGCACATTCCAGGAACTGAGATAATTGATCCTTATGGCACAATAGAGTTTCGCTTTTTTCGTTGTCCTGAAAGTATGCAGGAATTAAAATTGATTAATCAGTTTTTAAAAGCCTTGTTCGAATATATCCATCAGCGTCGAATGCGAAATGAGCCGATTGAGCCTGTACCTGACGACGTTAAATCCAGCAAAGATTATACTCCTGAAGAAGTTCTTCATCATACTGTTGAATACTTGCAAAAACTGGGACTGAATCCGGCTGACTATCAAAGCTTTCTGAATAAAGTGTCTAAGGATATGTGATCATAAAATGGTGGGTTTGATAGCCCGGCGCAGTTATTGTCGGCTCGACCCGTGCGATGGTTTCGATAACACACTGGGTGGCCGATTAATGACAAGAGAGCCTGTGGTTGTTGATACTCCCTGTTTTTACTTGTTGCTCATCGGAGCTGGTCATCTTCTCGCAGCCCTAACCTCTATGCAAGTTTCCTGATAATGTGGAATGTTAACTTTTTTTGGAGTACAGCCACTACATTCAAGTAATGATTGGCATTTTATTCTAAGCTCTCCCCGGCGGCAGTTAATGCGATCCAGGAATGTCTGGGGAGACCTGGTGCTCAATTATCGTAACCGCAGCAGGGCCATCTTAAGTACGACAGCTTCCAAGTATCTATATTGGGTATCTTTCAATGGGTCATGGGGTGGATGTTGTTGAGTATAAAAAACGGCATATCTTTCTTGTGGTTGGCCTGGCTATTTCTGGCCGTGTTCTGTGCTTATTCTGCTGATTTGTCCGGTGATACCATTCCAGATAGCCCATCTTATTGTGCACAGTTTTCTGTTCCCGGTGTTTCTGTAAGTTTTTCGTTGAACCTCGAAGATGTTGGGGCTGCGGCGGTTGTGCAACTGGCGGTATCGTCTGCAATCGTGTTATCGGCGTTATTTTGTCAGGGTTCTGCCGTGGCCTGTAGTCGGATTATCTATCCTCTTTTGCAGGTTTACATTATTTCGGCTGGTCTGCTGCACCGTTTTCTTTTGATTGATGCCTTCCGGCAATGGGCTTCGTGGCTTGTATTTTCCGGTTCGCAGTGGAACCCCGTGAGAATACCCGATTCTGCCACTGCTGAGGCTGGCACCTTGAATCCGGTGCTTGGCTACTCGACTCTGGCAGAAGCCGATCCAAACTATCGGATACGGCACGATAATTTTGCCAGCCTGCACAGCCTTGTGGCCTATGTTACCGAGCTTAATAAGCAGATCACACCCGGTCAGCCGGTCGTGAAAAGTCGTGATGGAAAAGCCCAACTGCAGGTTCTGCAACAAGATACAACTGCAACCGTATTCTCGATCATTCTTCCAAACAGTGACAACACAACCAGCACTTATCAGGTGGGGAGTAATCGGGGCATTTTCTGGATAAAAACATTTAATGACATTAATGTTGAGCGCTATCAACAGGTTGTCTGGAGCGAACCGAAAGAAGGAAGTACTACTGCTTGTTTAACCGTCCAGCTTATTGCTCCAGAGAAAGCAAGTGAGTCTGGTTTGCAACTCGAACTAGCGGTGCCATCCTGGCTGACTCACCGGCTTCTGGCAGTCAGCTCTGCAAGGGCTATAGCTGAGTTCAGCGGGTTGTTTCTGAATTGGTATTGGTCGGCTTATTTAATGTCTGAACCGGTGAAGGCTATGATGTCCCGGCGACATCAAGAACCAGGTTTGCAAGGGCTGACGCCTGTGGTTCCTGCCTGCTACTCCGACAATCAGCATTGTTTTGGCGGGATGACCATGCAAGGTTTCTCTGCTGGTGTTGTTCCACAGTCACATATGATGGATACACCTGTAGAGGAAAATAGTTTTTCCAGCAGCGGAGAAAGCTTCACTCTCAACAAACCTGACGAAAGGGAGCCAGAGGGTTCCGGGGCGGATGAGGGAGAGGGTGCCGACGGTGGAAAAGATAAGGACAAGGGTAAAGGCTCCCCATTTTCTGAAAAGCCCCGTTTGTCACCCGTCGCGTCACCAGAGAGTCTTCTGTGGCAGGCGACAAAACAGTTTTTTTTAAACCGTGGATTGAGTGTGGGGCAGTCACCCGAAGTCGATCTTCAGGATGCCTACGACTTAATGCGCAAGATGAGCCATGCAGGCATGCTGCAGGTTTTACCTGTTGAAGGTCAGCCGATGAAAGACTGGGCAATGGTTGTGAGTAAGCGTCTTGCTCGTTATATCAATGATCCCACAAGTCCAGCAGGTGATACAGAGCAGCCTGCTTTTTCTGATCACAGTCGTAGTCGTGATGATGAGTATGTTGTACCCATGACGCAGGATATGTTTAATCGTGTCGTTGATAGCTTTGATAAATATGACCAGTTTTCTCAGACTATTATTAATCTGCGCGATGGCCTCAAGGATATTATCGAAGCCTTTTGTGTAGAGAAAGCAACGGGTAGCTGCTTGTATGGAGGAGAGTCTGTAAGAGCGTACATAACCAAACACGGGTTTGGACATCAGTTTAAATTCAAGGATAACGAGCCTGTGACGGATGATATTGATGTTCTGCTTGGGTACGACAAAGTAGGTGATTTAAAACAGTGGCTGGACACAAAGCTGGTTGGTTTTAAAGTATCAGAACCCCGTAAAAAAATGTTGTTTTCTTTTCCCGGACAGGGACCTGATCCTGGAGCCTATAACCTGTATGTGTTTGATTTCACGGTTGAGAGCGGGTCAATAAACGCCTACCTCCCAAGCCTGGATGTCGCTATGGCGATTACTGGATCAAAGGCGACTTTTCAGTCAGAGGAACTGGTTATTTATGAGAGCATCGTCAGGGGGCTAAACGCTGATGCGGTGGTTCGCAATACCTCTGTACGTAAGCAGGGAAAGCATTGGGATCGTGCCCTCTATTTGAAATCGGTTTTTTCACAGAATTATTTCTTCAGTATGCTTTTAGACGACATAGATCGGCAGACAGGTGAATTACCATTACAGCCAACTCACAGGAGTACTCATTCCAAGTCAGCCAGGATTGAAGTGATGAAGGAGCGCATTGATGAACTGACCTGTGAATTAAATGATAAGGAACAGCAATTAAAGATTTTGGAACAAAAAGTTTTGGATACTTTAAAAGCTAATGAAATCAGTCTTGCCAAAAAGGAAGAGGAGCGAAACCAATTATTTCATGAATTTCGGCAGAAGCTGGCGAGGGAAGATAAAGAGATAGCTGACAGCCGGTCTGCTAATAAGAAAATGGGTGAAAAAATATTGTTATTAAATAAACTGAATAAAAGCTATGAGGAAAAAAATGTAAATCTTGATAAGGAACTGAAAAGTCTTGAGCAACAACTAAAAAAAATAAAGCAAGATCTAGCTCAAGCTCAAGATAAGAGAAAGGGTGTTGACAGGTATAAAGAAAAAATCAGTCAGCTTGATCTTGAAGTACTCAATATTAAACAAAAGTTGGAAGCGTCAAATACCAAGTGTAACGAATTGCAGGCAGATAATGAAAGGCTTAAAAAAGAAGTTTCACAATATAAAAAATCACATGAAAAATGCCTTGAAGTCGATAATGAAGCCCCAAAAAACTTGAAAGAACCAATTAATAATGTTAGTCAGCGACCAGACCAGCATAATAAGTTAACCGGCAAAAATTCCAAACGTAAAGCTAAATTGAAAAGCTCAGTACGATATGCGTATGTCTCGACTGAAAGTTCATTGTACAAAGCTTTGTTGGTAGGTATTTCAGTTTTTATAGGCTACAAGCTAGGCGATTCCTGGTTGCGAGAATCCATGCAGAAATTCATGCAGGAATCCATGCAGAAATCCATGCAGGAGTCCGATAGTGATGGCATAGAAAATCCTTGCCTTAATTTAGATGATTACACAGGATTAAATAGGCAGATACTGCAGACATTGTGCGGCCTTGATAAAAATTATAGGGTTGTTGATTATCAGATTTTCTCGTTCATTCGTAAAAAAGCAGCTTTTGAATTTATGAATAAAAAAACTTTCTTCGAGAACCAAAGAGCACAAAAAATACAGAAGGGAAGTAAGGTTTTATTAGTTCATGCCAGGCACTGTCTGCTAACTCAAATGACACCAAAGCAACTGCTGCAGGTTGTAGGTGGCATCAGAACTGGCAAGGAATCGGTGGGTGATAAACTTTCATTGAATGAAGTTATCACTGGTGTGGTTGATTATTGTGGCTTGATGCCTGATAAAAAATGGCAGTACGACTGTGGTCGTATGGCGGTGCAAAGAATGCTTTCGAAGCAATTTGAGAATGAGTATTATGTTGTTGTCAATGGAAGAAGAGATATCAAACTTGGAAATTCACACAGGGTTATCAATTTCCTTCCTGTGTGGGACATAACTTCAGAAAAACTGCGCTGGTATGATGTTTGGCCCTATCGTCTTGACAACGAAGGATATGCCATTCTGGGCAATGCAACTGAAAAACAAAGTACCATGTTTTTACTGACAGAATGCAAAAATAGAAATTTAAAAAAAGAGCTTGAGTTTAAAGTATTCTCTGATTTTAAGTGGCTCAAAAAAGGTTTCAAATGTGCTGAGAAAACTGAAATAAATGTGAAACTTGATGCAGTCTTCTGGTGGAATCATTATTATCCAGAGGCACATCGCAGCACAGCTGGTTGTCATGATGGAAAAGGGCGTTACCACGGGGCATGGGCAGATACCGATCAGTAGTTACTTAAGGGCTGTTGAGATTTTAATCTGCCTTTCTTCTGAAGCATTGCGACCTCCGCGACCTCTCAACAGGATATTGATGATGCGTATGCTTGGCCGCCCTCAATTGCTGAGTCAATAACCGCTGCTGTTTTGTCTGGCAAGAGAGATTCGTTTCAGTATGTCCATATCAATGCACAGGTATCCAGCTTTGATTCTGAAGGGCGTGGGTTTATTTGGCGTTTACCTTACATCTGAATAATACTACTAAGGAATTAGTTGAGTGCAAAATGGAGTGTAGATCGGGTGGTTCAGATCACCCAACCCCAAAATTTTACTCTCGTGCAGATTTTTGTCCCATAGTTCAATTGTTCAACAATGAGATCACCGGCAGTTCTCATGCCCATATAGCCTTCTGGGATTCTTGACCTGAAGATGGGCTTGATTGACACACCGCGCTTGACGCACAATAATATTGTGCATATATTTGCCTTTAATGCACAACAATATTATGCGTAAAGGGCATGTATGTCTGTTGAGTTCAGAGATAAGTGGCTAGAGTACTTTTATGAAGATGACAGGCAGGACAAGCGGATACCAAAGAAGCTTGAATCAGCGCTATTCAGGAAAATACAAATCCTGGATGGAGCTTGCAAAGAATCGGATTTAAGGATACCGCCGGGAAACCGGTTTGAACATTTGACCAACAACCTCAGCGAATGGTGTTCAATCCGGGTCAACAGGCAATACCGCCTGGTATTCAAATGGATTGATGGCGTGGCTGTAGATACGCATCTTGATCCACACACATACAAGGGATAAGACTATGAGGGCAACCAAGAAAAGACCTGTATCCGTAGGCGACATGCTGAGGATGGAATTCATGGAGCCGATGGAACTGAAGATTATTGATCTGGCTGAAGCCATGGGCGTTCACAGAAATACTGTCAGCAATATTCTGAATGACAGGACGGTGCTGACAGCACCACTGGCCATCAAACTGGCGGCGGCTTTAGGTAATACGCCCGAGTTCTGGCTTAATATCCAGCACGCCTGCGACCTATGGGACACCAGGAACCGGTATAACGAGGAGTCGAAGGCTGTGAGACCTGTCACTTCGTTCAAAAGACAAACAGCTTGATAAGAGCCACTGAGTATCCGCTGGAGTCGATGGTCCGGCAATCCGGAGCTACCTTCTGAGCCTTCCGTATCACCATCAGCAAAGATCGTGCAGGCCGCTTTGTGTCCATGCTGTGTGAATCTGAAGCTAAACCAATGCTCATAAGTAAAAGGTCAGTGGGCATTGACTTAGGTTTGAATAATCTGTTTATCACTTCAGACGGCGAAAATCCGGTGATCCAAGGCACTCCAAACGCTACGATCAAATATCGCCTACCTTCAGCTTCAGTACCAAAGATGGGTATAAAACGAGTGACGCTCTCATACCGTTTGCAATCATCACTCAGGAAATTTCCACTAAATCCCCCTTAGCCTCAAGCCAGCTCTTGCGATCACCAGCCCGCTTTTTAGCAAGCAGCATGTCCATATCTTCACGAGTCAGCTCAAAGTCTTCCAGCGTTAACTGAACCAAACGTCGAGTGTCGGCAGACATGGTGGTTTCACGAAGCTGTAACGGGTTCATTTCACCCAGACCCTTGAAACGCTGTACGTTGACTTTGCCCCGTTTCTTTTCGGCCTTGATTCGTTCCAGAACGCCTTCTTTTTCTGCTTCATCGAGAGCGTAGTAAACTTCTTTGGCGACATCGATTCGATAAAGGGGGGGCATGGCTACGTAGATATGTCCCTGTTCTACAAGAGCTCTGAAGTGCTGTACAAACAGTGCACAGAGTAGGGTGGCAATGTGCAGACCATCAGAGTCGGCATCCGCCAGAATGCAGATTTTACCGTAACGCAGACCGTCGAGTTTGTCTGAACCTGGGTCAACGCCCAGGGCTACAGAAATATCATGAATTTCACGAGAGGCCAGCACTTCGCTGGAATCCACTTCCCAGGTGTTCAGGATTTTACCGCGCAGTGGCAGAATCGCCTGATATTCACGATCCCGGGCCTGTTTTGCAGAGCCCCCTGCAGAATCACCCTCGACCAGGAACAATTCGGTGTAGTTCAAATCCTGACTTGAACAGTCTGCCAGCTTTCCGGGCAGGGCAGGTCCCTGAGTGACTTTTTTACGGGCTACTTTTTTGGACTTGCGCATCCGCTTCTGGGCGTTACTGATGCACAGTTCTGCCAGCAGCTCTCCCTCTGCATGGTGCTGGTTCAGCCAGAGACTGAAAGCATCTTTGGCAACGCCGGAAATAAAGGTAGCGCATTCTCTCGAGGACAGGCGTTCTTTGGTTTGACCTGAGAATTGCGGGTCAGCCAGTTTGGCTGAGAGAACGTAGGAGCAGTTTTCCCAGATATCGTCCGGGCCAAGTTTGACGCTTTTGGGTAAAAGGTTACGGAATTCACAGAACTCTCGAATCGCTTCCAGCAAGCCAGTTCTTAAACCATTGACGTGCGTCCCGCCCAGAGGAGTTGGAATCAGGTTGACGTAACTTTCTGTCAGCAATTCACCCCCTTCAGGAAGCCATTGTACTGCCCAGTCTACCGCTTCTTTTTCACCCTGCAGTGAACCTGTGAAAGGTTCCTGTGGCAGGGTTTCATATTCCCGGGTCGAACCTTTCAGGTAGTCGGTGAGGCCATCTTCGTAGTACCACTCATCGGTATCGCCTGTGTGGTGATCGACAAACTCGATGTTCAGGCCGGGACAGAGTACGGCTTTGGCGCGCAGTACGTGCTTGAGTTTGTTGACCGAGAATTTGGCTGAATCAAAGTAGCTGGCATCGGGCCAGAAACGAACTGTCGTGCCGGTATTGCGACGTCCACAGGTGTCGATCTCGTGCAGATCCTGGTCTTTGTAGCCATCCCTGAACGTAATCAGGGAGACTTTTGCATCTCTGCGAACAGTGACTTCAAGACGTGTCGACAGTGCATTAACAACCGATACCCCCACTCCGTGCAGACCACCAGAGAACTGGTAGTTCTTGTTGGAGAATTTACCACCGGCGTGCAGCCGGGTCAGGATCAGCTCTATGCCGGTTATTCCATGTTCCGGATGAATATCCGTGGGCATACCCCGGCCATCATCAGTGACTTCCAGAGAGTTATCCCTGTGCAGGATAACCTTGATCTTGCTGGCAAACCCGGCCAGTGCCTCGTCGACACTGTTGTCGATGATTTCCTGAGCCAAATGGTTGGGCCGGGTCGTGTCTGTGTACATGCCCGGACGTTTGCGAACCGGGTCCAGGCCACTGAGTACTTCAATGGCTTCCGCTGTATAGTCGTTACGCATGAAATCCTTGCTGGGTCTGATTGCGCGTTAACTCATAAGTGTACCTAAAGCCTTGGCGTTAGTCAGTGTTGGGAGCATCTTATCATTGTTGCGGGTGCTTGTTCTCAGGATTTCAGTCAGGAAAAACCTTTTTTATTTTGATGAAAGCGTCATGGATTGTGGTGTGGTTGGGCTGAACTCGAACGTAGGGTCAGGGTGCCTGTTTTCCCATAGCCAGAGGAGTAAAAGCAGTAGCAGAGCCAGGAAGCTGGCACCAGCTAACAGTTGGAAGCAGGCGTCCCAGCCGTAAAGGTCGAGTACTTTTCCAAGTAACAGGTTGGCGGAAGTGGCTCCGAAAATATAGCCAAAGAGTCCACAGAAACCGGCCGCAGTGGCAGCAAAGGGTAAAGGTACCAGATCAATAATATGAACGTGTACCAACATGACCGGGCCGTAGATTAAAAAGCCGGTGGAGATCAGCGAGAGTACGGCGTGAGTGGTGTCGCCTGGTGGTGAGTTCCAGTATGCAATGACCGAAATGAGTACCAGTGCCATAAAAAGTGCATTCATGGGAGCACGCTTGCCTTTGAAGTGCTTATCGCTCACGTAGCCGCAAATAAGGGTTCCAGGAATAGCGGCATACTCAAAAGCGAAGAAAGCCCAGCTTGAGGCGTTGAAGCTAAAGCCTTTGGTTTCTGTCAGGTAGACTGGAGCCCAATCAATAACACCGTAACGAATGAAATAAGTGCAGGCGTTCACGACGGCCAGAATCCAGAGCGGTGGCAAAGTCAGGCAATGCTGGCCGAACAGCTGAAGCGTTCGGACAAAGGACGTTTTGTGTTGTTCTATCTCCAGTTCTTCCGGCAATTCCGAGGAAGGCGACGGTAGCTGACATTGAGAGGGTCTGTCCCATAAAAGCAGATACCCCAGTATGGCAATAATGATGGCTATAAATGCTGGAACATAGAGCTTGCTTTGCCAGCTACCAAAGAGTGTTACTGCCAGTATGGCAACGGGCCCCAGCAGGCCGCAGCCGACATTATGCGACAGGTTCCAAATGCTCATGGCTGTGCCACGCTCTTGCCTGACGAACCAGTGAGCAATCAATTTGGCACTGCATGGCCACCCTGAACCCTGTATACAGCCATTGAGGGCCAGGGTGATCACTATCATTATCAGCGGGAACTGAAGCAACGGTGAAAAGCCAAGAACCAGAGAGAGTATCGCCGAGCCCAGAAGACACAGAGGCATTAGCTTACGGACATCAATACGGTCTGCCAGATATCCCATGGCCAGATTGCTGATCCCATAACTGAGGGCCAATGCTGACAGAGCCATTCCGAGTTCAGATTTGCTGTAGCCTTCTGAAATCAGGTCGGGCATGACCATGACAAAGTTTTTCCGAACCAGGTAATAGGCCGAATAAGATAGGAAAGCCCCAAGCAGAATCTGCAATCTTAATCTTGAATAGCGTTCGTGCTGCTCTTTGGAGTAACCATCAGGGACAACAGAGCATTTAAGGAAAGATCTCATGAACACTTCCATGAACTTTGAAGAAAAAGTGGAACACGTCAGGATAGAAGGGGCCGTAAAAACATAGGTGGCAGTGTTTTTACGGAAAAAAATCCTTTACCAACGGAGGAGACGAAAGATTATCTTTGTCGTTCATCTGCTCAGTCTCAAAGTCAACCTAGCAGCCTGTCGGACTTAAGTCTGCCCTACTGCGGTTGCGATAAATTGGTCTAAAAATTCCTGCCTCTTCGTCAAATAGCCCCGCTATTCTCCTCAGAAGCAGAAATTTTTATCCTCAATTTCTCGCAATCCTCGCTACGGGCGCTTAAGTCCGACAGGCTGCTAGGAAATAATGTAGCACCATTCAGAAAAAACGCCTGTCGAAATAAAGTCTTATGAGGGTGATGTCATGAAAACCCGATGCAAGACCACTATGGTTGAGCAGTGAGGCTGCGTCAATGCAGCCTCACCTTAATGAGGGCTCAGTCACGCTCGCGAAGGTGAACAAACCAGTAGCTCAGACCTACCATGACACCACCACCAATGATGTTGCCGATGGTTGCAGGGATGATATTCATGACAATCATGTTGAAGGCCGTGACATTGCTGAAAGCGTCAGCACTGTAGCCTGTGGCTGCCCAGAATTCAGGCGCGGCAATGTTTTTGATCAGCAAGCCCATAGGGAGCAGGAACATGTTGGCAATGGAGTGCTCAAATCCGGCTGCCAGGAAGCAGGCAACGGGTAACGTGCAAGCGAGCATTTTTCCGGCTGCAGAACGTGCGCTCAGAGTCATCCAATAAGTGAGACAGACAACAAGATTACAGAGGATACCCAGCATCATGGCCTGGATGAAATTGTGACCCATTTTGGCATTGGCAATATACATATAGTTGATGCCTACACCACCATGAGCGCCCTGGTATTGACTCACTCCCATGAGCATGGCCACCATGAAAAAGGCACCGGTCATGTTACCGAAGTAGACCAGTGTCCAGTTCCTGGTGATCTGGGCTATGTTGAGGCGACGGGTGGCTCGACCCATCAGCAACAGGGTATTACTGGTAAACAGTTCGGCTCCACAGAGTACGACCATCATCAGACCCATACTGAAAGTCAGTCCACCGACCAGCTTGGTCATACCATAGGGCAGACCCTCTGTTCCTGTGGTGACGATGGTGTAAAACATGCCCGCCAGAGAGATAAAAATACCAGCCAGAACGGCAAGGACAAAGGTTACTTCAGGGTGTTTTTGGGTTTTACCCACAGCGGCGTCTTCTGCCAGACGGGCAATTTCAGAAGGAGGTACGCAGCCAGATTGTGGGTTGTTGTTGGTTTGCATGTCGGGGTCCAGAAGGGAAAGAACGGCCAAACTTAATGGCCATGAGAGATTGAAGCTATTTCTCGTAAAACTATTTCTCGACACCATTGTTGATAAAAGTGGTGAGAAATTTTTTCATTAAGAAAAGATAGTTTATCAATATGGGAGTCAGATGATCAGAAGGAGAATTCGTGAGTTGCTTTCAGGATTCACTCGTTGAATGGTTGACTTGCTTCGGCTTTTCCGGAGAGGATAGGGTAGAGATCCCTGTTCCGAATCATGATTCCCGGAGAAAGGATAATGAACGGCGGTCCTTCAATCTTCGCAGTCTGCATGATGCTTTCCGTAAATACTCTGGCAGATGATGCCGATTTTATCCCTGCAGAAACCGGCGGTGAGGTTTTGAGCAGCCAACAAACAGCAAGCAGCCACACTTTTGGTCTTCGTGCTTATTCGTTGATCGGTGATGGTCTTTCTGCTCCCGATACTCATAGCTCTGCTTCAAAAAACGGTCTGGTGATTGATTACTACCCTTTTGAAAGTGGCTTCAGAGTTTCTGCAGGAGCATTTTCGGGTGACTCGAAGAAACTGGGTAAGGCCTATTTTTCTGGTGAAGGGCAGCAAGCCTATGTCGGTGTCGGTTGGAAAAAGCTTCTTGATGATGCCAAACGGGTCGATCTCAGTGTCGACTTAGGTACTTTTCTGGACACAGGGCCTGAAGGGGTAGAGAGTACTGTTTTAGAGTCTACAGCCAATACGTTATTGCAACGCACAAGGTCTGACAGTAAAGAGCAGCCTGTCATCAGTCTGGGGATTGAATTCAGGTTCTGAAATGCGGTGAATCCATCTGGCTTTCTGTTTTGATGGCTGATTTTTGAGGATAAATAAAAACCGCCTGGATGGCTCCAGACGGTTTTTTGTTTTAGAGAGTCGTTGCTGTTTTCATAGTCTCTTTGGGTTCTTCGGCCAATGCGGAGGGCTTTTTCTTGTCCCGGGTGGCATTTATGTGAATGCCCTTAAGAACATTAAGAGCCTGGCTTAACTGATAATCCTGCTCGGCCAGAGAATCCGACTCGTCCTTCTGCTTGCCTTTAAGCTGTTTGCTTTTCTTGTGGTTGCCTTTTTCAGACTTCCTATTGCCGTTGGTAAGATGACCCTGCAAGTCCGCTTCCTTGTAATCGGATATGTCTTCTTCAGGTGTCACTTTAGCTCTTGGTACAAAAATGTCAGGCTTTATACCCTCAGCCTGAATTGAACGACCATTGGGTGTGTAATAGAGAGCCGTAGTAAGTTTCAGACCTTTCTCTTTATTATTGCTCAGAGGCAGTACAGTCTGAACGGAGCCTTTGCCGAAAGATTCGGTGCCGACCAGAACGGCTCTGTGATGGTCTTGCAGGGCTCCAGCGACGATTTCAGAAGCCGATGCTGAACCGCCATTGATGAGTACTACCAGAGGCATACCTTCGGAAGGATCATCTTTGCTGGCTTTAAAGCTGAGCTGAGAGTTGGGGATATTTCCTTTGGTGTAGACGATCAGTCCTTCTTTGATAAAGGCGTCTACAACTCCCACTGCTGACTGAAGAACACCGCCGGGGTTGTTTCGAAGATCAAGTACCAGACCCTTCAGTTTCCCGTTCTGAGACTTTTTGAGTTGGTTAAGGTGTTCAACCACTTCCTTGTCGGATTCAGACTGGAACTGGCTCAGGCGAATGTACCCATAGCCATCCTCCAGAACCCGGGACTTAACACTTTGCACTTTGATGATGTCGCGTTTGACAACCAGGTTAATGGGCTTGGGCGTCCCTTCACGAACTATCGTCAACTTGATGGGCTCTCCGGGCTTGCCACGCATCTTGTCGACAGACTCCATCAGAGTCATACCTTTTACGGAAACGTCATCCAGCTTGATGATCAGGTCGCCCGCCTTTACGCCGGCTTTCTGGGCCGGGGTGTCATCAATAGGAGCGATGACCTTGATAAAACCGTTTTCCATACCGACTTCGATACCCAGCCCGCCAAACTTTCCGGAGGTATTGATTTCAAGTTCTTTAAAGTCGTCTGGTTTCAGGTAAGAGGAATGGGGGTCCAGGCCTGAAACCATACCCTGGATCGCATTATCCAGAAGAGTCTTATCATCTATATCTTCAACATAGGCACTTTTGATAAGTTGCAGGACCTCGGTGAAGGTACGCAACTCTTCCAGTGGCAGTGCGCCTTTCTTCTCTTCCTTTGCCGCTTTGGCATCGGCTTCTGGCTCGGCGGGTTCAACGGCTGCCGGGGCGGGCTTCTCTCCCCGGTCAATAGGAGCTGACCAGCCTTGCAGGGCAAACCCGGATGCCAATGCCAGCACAGCGGCTTTTATCCATTGTGGCATCGGCTGCCGGGAAGTAGAAAAAGATTTTGTCATGAATTCTCCCTGCACATTTATGATGAAAATGCCGCTATTTCTGATCCTGCGGCAATGTTCATGGTTCGGGTGGCCGACAACCGGTGGCCGGCATTCCGGTGGCCGGCATTCCGGTGGTCCGGTACTGAAGTATAGGCAGCTTTGTGTAACAGACTGCGCTGTGCCCTGTCTTTCAATGCTTCAGGTTCAGCCGGAAAAATAAGGGATAAGAAAACCTGAAGCTCTCTGTTTTATCGGTTCAACCCAACGTTTCTGCAATCTTTTATGGGACGATGTTTTATGATTCTTCTCTTACAATTTTGATAGCCATGGAACCGGATTCTGCGGCTTTCCCTTGTGTCGGATTTCCAGATAGACTCCGGGTTCGCTCTGTCCCCCTGACTGACCGCTGAGTGCCAATTCCTCTCCGGCCAGAACTGTCTCACCTTCTTTCTTCAGTAGCCATTGGTTATGTGCGTACAGTGACAGGTAATGATTGCCGTGGTCTACAATGATCAGCTGACCGTAACCTCTTAGCCAGTCAGAAAAAATGACAGTGCCGTCGTGTATGGCACTGACTTTGGTTCCGGCTTTTACCGAAATAAGAATTCCCTTCCAGCGCATTCGGGTATCTGGTCGCTGCTGGTTGAAACCATACAAAACCCGACCTTTAACCGGCCAGGAAAGTTTTCCCCTGGACTGCTGAATAGCAGAACTGGCTGGTTTTCTGGCAGCCAGCTGGGCCAGAAGGGTCTGAAGCTGTTGCTTTTGTTGATTGAGGGAGTCCAGCTCCCGGTCATTGCTTTTGAATTGATGATTAATTCTGGAGATTAACTGTTTCCGGTCATTTCTGGATTTAATCAACCGGTCCTGTTTTTGGGTAAGGTCCGCTTGCTGTTCTTCCAGCCTGTCGTTCAGAGCCTGCTGCTGTTGTCTGTTGTCTTCTATGTCGGTCAGCGTTTTCTCGAAAGCTTCGATAGCCTCCAGCTGAGCTTTCTGAAGATGCTTCAGGTAGGTCAGGTGCCTGGATACTTCTTCCGGGTCTTCCTGATTCAATAGTAACTTCAGCCGATTGTCGCGGCTGGCAAAGTAAACGGAGCGTACACTGTTGGCGATGCGACTTTTTTCTTTATTTTTCTGCGCCGTCAGAGCCTGCTGACGGCTTTCGAGCTTTTTTATGTCGGCTTGCCCCTGCTCCAGAGTTTTTTCTATTTTACGAATAGAGTTTTGCAGCTGGCTTATTTCTGTTTCGGCAGATTGCAAATGCCTCTCGGCAGATGAGCGTTCGTTGTTGAGCTTGTCCAGCAGCTTTTTCAGATGTTTAATGTCTCCGTTGATCGCCTCCAGCTGGGCCTGGGGGGATTCTTTTTCCACGGATTCTGCGTGGGCCGTTCCGCTGTTCATAAAATTGAACAGAGTCAGGGCTACGGCGAACATTATGTTTGCAGCCGTGATTCTCATACTCAAATGCCATTGATTTTTTTAGTAGATGTTTGAGTATGCCCTGAATGGTCGGGCTTTCACATACTTATATGCAGCTTGCTTCCGATTTGTTTTCCGCTCCCAGTAACGTGTTATGCTGTTCCAAAAGCAGAAAGACGGCATAACCCATCTGGGAAAACTGTGCAGGTAAACGACAATTTTATGAGATTTACTTTTCTCGGAACCTCGGCAGGGTCTCCTACCGCAGACAGAAATGTGACCGCAATGGCTCTGGCTCTGGATGAAAGTCGAGACTGGTATCTGGTTGATTGTGGTGAAGGAACTCAGCAGCGACTGCTGACAAAGAGCCCTCAGCGAACAGAGAGCCCTCAGCGAACAGAGAGCCCTCAGCGGATAGAGAGCCCAGGCCCTCAGCGAACAAAGAGCCGTTACACCCTGTCCAATCTTGCAGGTATCTTCATTACCCACGTTCATGGTGACCACATTTTTGGACTGCCAGGCTTGATCACCAGTGCCAGTATGCAGGGCAGGAGAGCCCCTTTAATGATCTGTGCACCAGAAGGCGTGGAAAGTTTTGTCAGACACTCACTCAAATGTGCTGCCGTTCGCAATATGCCCTTTGAACTGAATTTTATTCGCAGTGATCAATCGGGTTTTCACTTTCAGGATAAGAATTTTAAAGTGACTTCCCATGAGCTGTCCCATCGCGTTCCCAGCTATGCCTACCGCTTCGCAGAGAAGCCTGTTATTCAATCAATGGATCAGGACAAACTGGCAGCGTTGGGCGTGCCGAGGGGAGCGCTTTGGGGTGAGTTGCAGAATGGCAATAGTGTCACCTCACCGGACGGTAGGGTTATTCATCCTCGAGATGTAAGACAGCCGCCCCGGTCGGGCAGGGTGGCTATTATTGGTGGCGATAATGACCAGCCTGATCTGTTGATAGACGCCATGAAAGGTGTTGATGTGCTGGTGCATGAAGCCACCTTCACGGAGCCTGTTCTGGAAAAAGTCGGACCCCAATATATGCACAGTACAGCCAGAATGGTGGGTGAAGCAGCCGAAAAAGGTGGAGTGAGTCATATCATCCTGACTCACATCAGTGGTCGTTATCGAAAACATGCCTCTGACTTTGCCTCATCGGTTGAAGCACTCAGAAGCGAAGCTCAAGCGGTTTTCAGTGGCCAGATTGAGTTGGCCGAAGATTTCGCCTGTTGGGCTTTGGACAGGGAAAGAAAACTGACTCGAATGGAATAACGCGGAAGAGCTTTATAGTACTTCTCCCGCTTATCGGGCTTAGTGATTAGCCTGACGGAGCGAGTCGATAACCCTCAGGGCTCCAGCCGCTATAAATTGGTCAGTCTCCTGCTTGCTGATGTAGGAATAAGTCAACCCCCATTCCTTAAGGCGCTCTCTGAACAAGACGTTGACAAAGTCAATCTCGTTGATTTCGGCGTACTCGCCCAGAAAGTAAACATGAGGCGGATTGGATTTCCCCTTTTCTCTCGCTTTGGCAATCATGCTTGCAGCACGTTTCTCTATCTCGTTCAGAGTGGGTTGCATGGTGTCTTTCATGTGAGCAACGTACCACTCTTTGAGCGCTGCTGGTGCTTCTGAATCCTGCAGTCTGAGTAACAAAATTCTATGACCCAGCTCATTTTTTCTCTTGCGCTGAGTATAACGATCAAAGAACTCTCTGTCCGATGCATCTGGATCAATGTGTTGCTTCAGGTAGTGTTGGGTAGTGATCTCTCCTTCCTTAATTAGCTCTACCAAGCAGGTCTTTATATCAGCCACACAAGCAAATGCGTCTGAAGAAACCTGCTGGCGCTGTTGATCAGAATCATATTCTTGCAATTGTGACACCTTTCGCTTACATGTCTCTATAGTGTCTCTGCAAGCTGTTTCGGAATTGGAAAAAAACCGGTCACTGGCAAAGGCTCCGATGCTGTGAATGCTGCCACTGGGAACGGATTTGGGCGGTTTAGGCGGTCTGGGAACCATCATTGGCATGCTAAGGGTTTCAGCGGCACGCTTCTTGTGATCCTTATAAAGCATTTTCATATCAACGGTTTTTAACTCGCCCTGTTCCATGGAACACACCAGATCGTAGGTGGTTTTAAAAACGAACAGCTCATCTTCTGCGTTCATCAGTTTCATAGCTTCCCCGATCAATGCGGTATCGCGGGTAGTCCTGATGTCTGTCAGAGCTATTGCGCTATTCTGAAAAGTTTCCTTAATGGCTGTTTCTGCCTGTTTTTGAATGTCGATAACATCCTGTGGGTCAAAGAAGGTGTATAGTCCATCTCCTTCTTTGGCCGTGGCGGCATCAAAGCCAGCTACTGCATAGAGGAACGAAGCAGGTGTTTTTGCAGGATCTATCCCCTTTTGGGCTAATACCGGCTTCTGCTCTGCAAGCATTTCCAGGGACATTTTTCTGGCCACAGCCACAGCGTTTCGGGAGGGGTCATAATCACCGCTCTTCATGTCGGTGCGGGTTCGTTTGGAAGCAATGTTGCCAACATGATCCAGATACGCGTCGTCGATACTCATGTCCCGCTTGATCGAGACCAGAACTCTGGGTTTGTCATTGTCCAGACGCTGAACCAGATACATTTCGGCACGGGAATTCAAGCTCCAGAGTACATAGACCAGCTCTTCCTGAGCCTGGAGGATGACACTGAAACTTATCGAAAACAGGGCCACGAACAGAATAGGCACTTTCCTGATAATCATGAGTTACTCCTTATAAAATTAATAAAGACTCAATAGTTTAGACAGGAATTTCAGGCTTTTAGTTCCTCTGTTGTCGATATTCTTGTTTTATCAACACATATGGTTTTAAGTCTGAAGTCGGGCAGGTTCGTGGTACAACCCATCGGGGTGTAGTGAATTGAGAAAAAGCTATTGAGAATGGGTTTTGAGAACCTAACACTCTCAAAAACGGTGGCAATCGAGAAAACAATGAATCCCCCCGACCTTTTTCAGCCGGTAGCCAGTTTTCCTACGGCCTGATAACACTCATCATTACTGTTTTCCATTTCCCAAATATCCAGAGCATTTTGCATTCCGAGCCATACATCTACAGAGGTACCCAGAGCAATAGCCAAACGCTTGGCCATATCCTTGCTGCATGGTATTCGTTCGTTCACGAAAGCGGATAAATGCTTTCTGGAAACATTCAGAACTTTTGCCGCTTCAGTGACCGAAAGATCCAAAGGCTCAAGCACATCCATTTTTACAATCTGTCCGGGATGGGTCGGCTTTCTGCTTCTGATTCTCTTGGACATAATTTTTTCCTCAGTGGTACTGCTCATAATCAACTCTGATTGCATCCTGCCCTTCAAACTCAAAGGTGATGCACCAGGGCCCGTTTACATGGACCGAATAACGACCTGCTGTTTTTGGCTCCAGCTTGTGAAAGTTGAAGCCTGGAATCCTCATATCACGCGGTTTCTTTGCCTGGTCAAGAATATCTAGCAATCGGGCTATACGATTCTTATGTTTCGGGGTTATCCCTTTGGTTGTGCCATCGTAAAAATAATCTTCCAAACCTTTGTGAAGGAATGTCTGTATTGCCATGAAATCACCGTAACCATATTGGTGACAGTTTAGAGTGTAACCAGAATGGTGTCAAAAGCGATTAAGACTCAGATTATGGGCTTTGGACAGGGAAAGAAAACTGACTCGAATGGAATAACGCGGAAGAGCTTTATAGCACCTCTCCCGCTTATCGGGCTTAGTGATTAGCCTGACGGAGTGAGTCAATAACCCTCAGAGCTCCAGCCACTATCAATTGCTCAGTCTCCTGCTTGTTGATGTAAGAGTAGGTCAGCCCCCACGCCTTAAGGTGCTCTGTGATGATGACATTGACAAAATCAGTCTCGATCATTTCGGCGTACTCCCCCAGAAAGTAGACATTGGGCGGATTGGATTTTCCCTTTTCTGCCGCTCTGGCAATCATGCTTGCAGCACGTTTCTCTATCTGATCCAGAGTGGGGTGCATGCAGTCTCTCATTTGATCAGCATACCACTGTCTGAGAGTTATTGGCGCTTCTGCATCCAGCAGTCTGAGCAACAGGATTTTGTGGCCCAGCTCATTATTTCTCTTGCGTTGCGTATAGCGGTCAAAGAACTCAGTGTCTGACGCCTCTGGATCAATGCGTAGTTTCAGATACCGGCGGCTTAGCATCAGTTTTTCTTCTCCCAGACAGGTCTTTAAATCGGCCTTGCAGGCAGAAAATTCTGAAAGTATCTCTCGATAGTCTTGAGGAGACATAGATTCTTCCGGTTGTGCCAGTTTCTCTTCCCATTGTGTCTGCTTTGCCTGACATGCCGTTAGAGTGTCTTTGCAAGATGTTTCGGCATCGGCAAAAAACTTGTCACTGGCATAGGCTCCGAGGCTGTGAACGCCGCCACTGGGAACGGGTTTGGGAATCATCATTGGCGTGCCAGGGGTTTCAGCGGCACGCTCCAAGTCATCCCTGTACAGCATTTTCATATCGAGGGCTTTTAACTCGCCCTGCTCCATAGAACAGACCACATCGTAGGTGGTTTTAAAAACGAACAGCTCATCTTCTGCGTTCATCAGTTTCATAGCTTCCCCGATCAATGCGGTATGGTGGGTAGTCCTGATGTCTGTCAGAGCTATTCCGCTACTCTGAAAGGTTTCCTTAATGGCTTTTTCTGCATGTTCCTGAACGACGATAGCATCCTGTGGGTCAAAGAATTTGTGTCGTAGATCTCCTTCTTTGGCCGTGACGGCATCAAAGCCAGCCACTGCATAGAGGAACGAAATGGGTGTTTTTGCAGGGTCTATCCCCTTTTCGGCCAATACCGGCTTCTGCTCTGCAAGCATTTCCCGGGCCATTTTTCTGGCCACAGCCACAGCGTTTCGGGAGGGGTCATAATCCCCCCTTATCATGTCGGTGCGGCTTCGTTTGTAAGCGATGTTCCCAACATGGTCCTGATACGCATCGTCGATGTACATGTCCCGCTTGATTGAGACCAGAACTCTAGGTTCGTCATTGTCCAGACGCTGAACCAGATACATTTCGGCATGGGAATCCAGGCTCCAGAGTACATAGACCAGCTCTTCCTGAGCCTGGAGGATGGCACTGAAGCTTATGGATAACACGGCCACGAACAAAATAGGCATTTTCCTGATAATCATGAGTTACTCCTTATAAAATTGTTAAAGACTCGAAGTTTTGACAGGAGTTTCAGGCTTTTAGTTCCGCTGTTGTCGACATGCTTGTTTTATGGTTTTAAGTCTGAAGTCGGGCAGGTTCGTGGTACAATGGCTTCCTTTCGCCGTAAGAATACTGAAAAGGCAGGCTTGTGGCGTCAGCTTGAGCGATGTGAATCGCTTACACCCGTTTCACCCAAAGTGAATAATTCAATGTCCGAATATACAAGTGTCGAAGAGCGCGTAAGTTATGGTATTGGTCGTCAAATGGGCGACCAGCTGGCCAGCAATCCTGTTGAAGGTCTGTCCATCGATGCCGTTCTGGCCGGTCTGGCTGACTCCCTGAATGGGGCTCCAAGTGCTGTCGAGCATTCTGCTCTGCAAGAAGCGTTCAATGAAATGCATCAGCGCATCCAGGCCAAGGAAGCTGAGAAAGCCAAGGAGCTGTCTGCTGAGGGTGAAAAGTTCCTGGTTGAAAATGCCAGGCGTGAAGGGGTGACTGTCACTGAGTCAGGCCTGCAGTACGAAGTGCTGGTAGCCGGTGATGAGAATGGCGAAAAGCCGGGACCCAACTCCACCGTTCGCACTCACTACCACGGTACTCTGCTCAACGGTTCTGTGTTTGACAGTTCTGTTGATCGTGGTGAGCCTATCGAATTCTCGGTTAACGGCGTTATTGCTGGCTGGACAGAGGCCCTGCAGCTGATGACCGTCGGCTCCAAATGGAAACTGTTTATTCCATACAACCTGGCTTACGGTGCCCAGGGTGCAGGTGGTGCTATTGGCCCATATGCAACCCTGGTCTTTGAAGTTGAGCTGCTGGCTGTTTCCTGACAGCAGCTTTGGACTGGCAGCGTCCTGCTTCCAGTCCTCTTTTGCCAATATGCTGGAAGGATCAGCCCACCAGAGACTTACCGGTCATCTCTTCAGGTTGTTCGAGGCCCATCAGATCCAGCAGGGTGGGGGCAATGTCAGATAAAATACCGTCTTTCAACTGAATGGTTTTGGGTCCAAAGTAAACGAGGGGAACCAGCTCGCAGGTGTGGGCTGTGTGAGCCTGACCGGTTTTAGGGTTAACCATCTGCTCAGCGTTACCATGGTCGGCGGTAATCAGACATTGACCACCGGTTTCATCCAGCGCTGCAATGACTCTGCCAATGGCTTGATCGACGGCTTCCACGGCTTTCACAGCGGCATCAAAAACGCCGGTATGACCCACCATGTCGCAGTTAGCGTAATTGCAGACAATCAGGTCATGCTTGCCGCTCTTGATTTCAGCGACCAGTTTGTCAGTCACTTCCGGAGCGCTCATTTCAGGCTTGAGGTCATAGGTGGCGACTTTGGGGGAAGCAACCAGAACTCTTTCTTCTCCTTTATAAGGCTCTTCCCGGCCGCCACTGAAGAAGAAGGTGACGTGAGCATATTTTTCAGTCTCGGCAATACGCAGCTGTGTTTTACCCAGCTTTTCCATGTATTCACCCAGAGTATCAGGGAGTTCTGAAGGTGGGTAGGCACATACCGTATCGATGCTGGCAGCGTACTGGGTTAGCATCACGAATCCAGCCGTTGCGGGTTCTTTGGGACGAGGGAAACCGTCAAAATCTTTTTCTACAAAGGCTCGGGTGATTTCACGGGCTCTGTCGGCACGGAAGTTCATGAACAGAACCGCATCACCATCATTGATGGTGGCCGGGCTTTCACCAAGGGTGGTAGCTTTTACAAATTCGTCATTCTCATCACGCTCATAAGCCGCGTGCAGTCCTTCTACAGCGGTTTTGGCAGAAAACTCTGCTTTGCCCAGAGTCATCAGGTCATAGGCTTCCTGCACTCGCTCCCAGCGGTTATCACGATCCATTGCGTAATAGCGACCGATCAGGCTGGCCACTCTGCCAATACCTTTTTCCTTCAGGAGTGCGTCGGTTTTTGCCAGCGAAGCTTCGGCGCTGCGCGGGGGGGTATCACGACCATCCAGAAAAGCGTGAACATAGACTTCTTTGGCGCCTCGTTTGGCAGCCAGTTCCACCATGGCGTTGATATGATCTTCGTGGCTGTGAACACCGCCAGGAGACAACAGACCCATGATGTGAACCGCTTTTCCTGCTGAGACGGCTTTGTCGATCGTGTCTGTAAATGCTTTCTTCTCGAAGAAGTCGCCGTCTTTAATAGACTTTGTGATACGGGTGAAGTCCTGGTAAACCACTCGACCGGCACCAAGGTTCATGTGACCGACTTCGCTGTTACCCATCTGACCATCGGGCAGGCCCACATCCATACCGGAGCCTGAGACAAAACTGAAAGGATGCTCCTTCTGGAGGCGGTCCATGACCGGTGTATTGGCAGCCAGGATAGCATTGGAATCAGATTCTTTTCGGTAACCGTAACCATCGAGGATGATCAGGGCGGTGGTTTTGCGCTTGTCAGTCATGGATCAAACCTTGGGCATAGTGGCCTAAATAGTGGTCAAAATAGTGTCTTTGAAACACTGCTCTCACAGACATTGCAGCTATTCTCAGAAACCGGGTTGAGCAGCATTTTTGGCTCAGGACTGTTTTGAGAGGTGAAGGCCTTGAATTTTACCTGCTTTACGGCTGGTTTCCAGAGACAGGTGGATAGAAATTCACAATTTGCAGAATAGAACAATTGTTATGGTCAAAGCCTGATTTTCTCTGTTTTCAGAGGGTGATACATGACCCGTTATGTTGAAATTTACTACCGTGCACTTTTAGTTCACACAGTCGTAACTCTATTTAGCAGCCTGTATACTTGTCGCCTTACGGCAATTAATCACGAAAACTGGCGCTGTTCTCTCCTTAAATGGTGAGACAGGGAGCTTTTTTTCCCCTCGTTTAGGCATATTGGTACTGGTTCGGTATGGAACAGATTATTGAATTTATAGGCAACCACCCTCTGCTGGTGGGTTCTCTGGTAGCTCTGGTGTGTGCACTGCTCTTTACCGAGATGCGTAAGGGCGGACACAGTGTCGGTTCTCAGGAAGTGACTCAGCTGATCAACCACCAGGGGGCTATAGTACTTGACGTCAGGGAAAAAGCCGACTTCAGCAAAGGTCATATCGTTGATGCCGTGAGCATGCCCTATGGCAAAATGGCTGAACGTATCGGCGAGCTGAACAAACACAAAGACAAGCCGATTGTTATCGTCGATGCCATGGGGCAACACAGTGGGACCGTTGGCAAGCAGTTGAAAGACGCAGGGTTTGAGCAGGTTGTCCGACTGAAGGGTGGTATTGGCACCTGGACGGCCGATAGTCTCCCTCTGGTTAAGAAGTAAATTAACAGAGAATGATTCACTCCCGGATAGACGATTGAATCATTGTTACCAACAATGGAAAAGAGATGGCTCAGGCTACCCTTTATATTTCTGCTTATTGCCCCTTTTGCCATCAGGCGCTCAGGCTGCTGGACAGCAAAGGGGTCAGCTACCAGACTATCAGCGTCGACGGTAAGCCCGATGTCCGTCAGGAGATGACACTCAAGGCAGGTGCGCGCACAGTCCCTCAGATATGGATTGGCGACACCCACGTGGGTGGATGTGATGACCTGTATGCTCTGGAATCTGCTGGCAGATTGGACGACTTGCTGAAGTAAAATGGACTCGTTTCCTGAAGCTTCATGGGATCGGGCCTGTTTTTGAAAGTGGCTGGTTACCAGACTTGATACTGGTATTTTTATCCCCACTAATAAGTGGGAAGCGAATTTAGAACCGATGTTTTTAAGGAAAAGATAATGGCTGAGAATCAGCAGCAAGATCAGGCGCAGTTTGCGCTGCAGCGTATTTACGTAAAGGACCTGTCCTTTGAATCGCCAAAGTCTCCGGAAATGTTTCAGGCGCAGTGGCAGCCAGAAGTTAAGCTGGACCTGAACACCACTAACCGTCTGCTGCACGATGACATGTATGAAGTCGTGCTGTCTCTGACCATTACTGTTCAGAACGGCACTGAAGAAGAGAAAGAAACGGCTTTTCTGGCTGAAGTTCAGCAGGCGGGTGTTTTCCTGGTTAAAGGTCTGGGTGATGATGAACTGCACCGAACTCTGGGTGCTTTCTGCCCGAACATTCTGTTCCCATACGCACGTGAAGCCATTGATAATCTGGTTCTGCGTGGCAGCTTCCCTCCGCTGATGCTGGCACCTGTTAACTTCGACGCCCTGTACCTGCAGGCGCGGGAACAACAGGAAGCTACCGTTAACTGACGGACTGATAGCTAACAGATAGCTATAGATAGCTCATAAATAGCTCATAAATAGCTCATGAATAGCTCATGAATAGCTCATGAATAGCTTTTAGATAAATAGTGCCGGTCATTGACCGGCACACTCTTCTCTTACTCCCCTCCGGGAAACCCCAGTTGCTTCCAGGCCTCATACACCATAACGGCTACGGTATTGGACAAGTTCAGGCTTCTGCTTTCAGGCAACATCGGCAAACGCAGTACCTGATCCTTTGGCAGGCTATTCAAAATATCGGTTGGCAGGCCTCTGGTTTCCGGGCCGAACATCAAAGCATCTCCGGGTTCAAAGGCATGTTCTGAATAGCGAGTGGTACCTTTGGTGCTCAAAGCCAGAACTTTTTTGGGTTTCACTGTTTTAAGAAAGTCCTCATAGTGGTCATGAATCTGCAAATTGGCGTACTCATGGTAATCCAGTCCGGCCCGTTTCAGACGCTGATCATCAAGATCAAACCCCAGAGGCCTGATCAGATGCAGGCGAAAACCTGTATTGGCACAGAGGCGGATGATATTCCCTGTATTGGGAGGAATTTCTGGCTGGTAGAGAACGATATCAAGCATGCTGGCGGGAACTGATTCAGTACATCGAGGTGGAATTATAAGGCTTTTAGCTTGATGGTTGTGAGCGAATCTATACCCATCACTACATCTTTAAAGGCGATGGATACAGAAACGGTTGTTAACCTTTCAGACAGAAGCCTGAGCCAGTCCTGAGATCAGAACCATGGTTAAAAAGAGAGCAACAATGTTACAGCTGCGTCCGACGCTACATTGCTTTTCATCGCTACGGCATTGATCGTAAGGTGACAGATTCATCTTCAGAAGCCTCTTTAAATTCCCTGAGGGTTTGCTGATACACGCTTCGAATACTGCTCTGCCTTGGAAGCTACACAATTAATAGTAGTAAAGCTGGCCAGGGCCGAAAGAAAATTTCTTGCCCTTATAAATCTGTCGGGATGATACTATTTTTTCAGGGGTTTTACAGGATTATCTTGATAGGTGTTGCTTTTCTGGCGTATTCGATGAAATGTATGCTCAATCGATTTCACCTCACCCCGGAGGAAGCGCGAGCGTTGATCAACCTGTCTCACAACAAGGATTACCAGTTGCTGCCAGAACACCTGCAACGCCAGCGACAGGGCCATCTGGAACAACGCCTGTATTTTTTAGCAGAACATTAGCTGAATATTTCAGGTTTCATCTTTCGAAGCATAATGTTCAGCAACCTTTTCATGGGCAGCAGCCAGTGCCTGAAGAGTACCGCTCCACATCAGATTGGAGACACCACCCATGGCAGTTGCATAAGCTAACTGGGCAACAAAAACCCTAGGGTTTTTAGCGGCAGTAGCAGCCAGTTGTCTGAAAATCTCCTGGTGGGTTTTGCCCAGTATTCGGCCATTGGCGTTGGTTTTGAGAATATTATTGATAAAACCTACCGTTGCACCCACACCAAACTGTGTTGCCTTCATTTCAAAATCACTAAGCTTCCCTTCATCCCGTCGTTTTACCTGCTGCCTGTCCATTGAATCCATCGAAAACATCAGCAGGGCGGAAAGACAATTGCTTGTAACTCCTCGAAAAGGCGATGTTAGCGTTCTTTTGAAACCCTGTTGCAGAATAGTTTTAGTTCCCTGAGCTTTTTTTACACTGCGATCTCTCATCTGCTGTTTAATTTGCATCGCTGCAAAAGGCTGGCTGGCTACTGTCATCAGTGTGGCAGTAGTGCCGTTGACTGCAAAATTAGCTTTACCCTGGGCGTCTTCAGGCAGCTCCATTGTCGAAGGCACGCCATAAAGCAATTGGGCAGATGCTGTTCGAACCGTATCGGCAATCGCATAACGGGTAACAGTGCGGGCAATGGCTGGAGCCCAGCCAGCCGTAGATAAAACCGCAGTCAACTTAGGCAGCTGACCGGTTTGCTGTGACTGAACCAGTGGCCTGAGTAAAGAGGAAGTCGCAGGTGTATTCAATACAGCAGGCAGAAGCATATTGTTTTTAGCAAACTTACTTACGTACAAAGGTAAAGGCGTACCCTTCAACAGGCTTTCATTAGCAAGCTCTGTTTTTCGGCTTACAAGAGATGTTTCAATGCCTGTTTCTGCGTTGCTGGCGTCAGGAAGGTACTTCGACGATTCAATGTCAGCAGAGGGTTTGTTTTCAGGTGAGACAGTACTCAGGCCCGGTTGTTGCCCTGTGGTGGTTAGTGGATCCATTATCAACTTCCTTTAAACAAATTATATTTACTCTGAGTTCCTCGCCGGTAAAAAGTTCATTTTATATTCTGTTTGCGCTCATCTTCATCATTTACCGCGCAGGACAGTCTCAAGTCCGACAGGCTCTTAGCTGCTTTTGGTAGCAGGAATCAGATCGCCGTAAGCTCGTTTGGCGTTTTATGCGTTCCACTCAACGAAAGAAAAGAAAGCAGAATCGCCAGAATGCAGTAATGTGTGTTAATTAATAACACAAATGGTGCGGAGCTATGGCTAGAACAACATCGGTAACATTAGGCCAGCATGACGAAGACTTCATCAATGACCTCATAGAAAAGGGTCGTTTTCAGTCTGTTGGTGAGGCGGTTAGGGCAGCACTCAGAGTCTTTGAAAAAGAAAAGCAAGAACACGAAGCCAGCTTACAGGCTCTGCGGGACAAAATAGAAGCCGGTCGCAACAGCCCGATTGTAAAAGACTTTAATATGGATCGTTTGCTTGATGAATTAAACGGGAGCCCTGATGTCGGGTAGTTGCGATTTCGCTGACGACCGAAAACAAATGTTTATCTAAAAAAGTCTACTCAAAAGTTTGATATATAAATTTATATTGATGAATCCGCTTACATTTATGCGGGAATACCCGTTTTCAAAATCTTCGAATATGAGGTATTGACATGGATCAATATATCTCCAATAGGTGTTTTTGTGAGCAATTGTTTATGTTAACCTTATCGGAAAATACGTACATTAGTAGGCCTTTTGCTTACTAAAGCGTGTAGAAAATAAGAAGTATCGGTTTCAGGGAAAGTCAGTCATAAGAATAATAAAAAGACAGTAGTTGTTTAGTTCTTTTTGTCATTCTCCATGTCTGCCTTGCTGTTCCAAAAGAAGCCTGAGAAGTGGCTTCTATGACAGGTGTCGGAAAGCACCTGAAGCTTAGAAGAAAAATAGACAATGGACTAGTTCTAGATATTGGAGAAAGTGATGGAATTTAAAAAAGTAGCTGTGGCTTTAGCACTGTCTGCAGGGCTGGCCTCTTCCGGGCTTCAGGCGGCTGATAACCCAACGGGGCCGACTGCAAACTCATCTACTGGCAATTTTGATATTGTCCTTAGAAATGATGTTCAAGTAAAACTGTTCGGCCTGGACGACGTAACTTTCGATACCGACTCTGGCACTACCGGTGATCTCTCAGGTTCTACTCCTTCTTGTGTTGATTCAAACGTTGAACGATATGAAGTCAGCCTGGTGAGCAGCAATGATTTCAAATTGATAGCTGGATCGGGCCCTGCATCAGGTGATATCCCATATTTGCTGACCTATTCACAGAACTTGGCGACAGACCAGATCTGGGGTGATAGCAACCTGAGCTCGGGTGATGCAGCGGGTGATTTTGCAAGAGATGGCACAATAGGTGGTGACACGTGCAGTGTTGCTCTGGACTCTAAAATTACCGTGGACATACTGGAATCGGATTACACCGGTAAAGATGTAGGTGTTTATTCAGATACGGTTACAGTGGTGGTTTCAGCTATTTAATCCCACATGGCCAGCGAAGTTGACTCCGGTATCTTCGCTGGCTCTCCAAAAAAATAAAAAACAGCCGTGAGTAATAGCCCTGAGCCAACCCACGGTAAAAGAATCAGAGCAGTAACAAAAAGGATTTTCCCGGGTCATGACTAGGTGGAAATGCATTGACATTCTATGTATTGCATTGCCCATGGTTTTTATTTTCTCGAAAGCTATGGCCAGTCAGCCGCTTTTTCTTGCCCAGAATAAAGTTCCTGAAGGTTTTGAGACGCTCAGCGAGCCCCAGCAGTCGCTGATGGATATCTACTATGGCAACCGCTATCTAACTTCCCAGCTGGCCACCTTCCAACCCGGTAAAATTACCCTTTCCAATGTTAATGAAGTGGTTCGCCTGATTGGTTCGGTGAATGATCCTGCTTTTTTGACGACAGCTTTATCGGGCGAACTGAATACACATGCCGAGATTATCTGTCCGCCTAACGTCACGAAGGATTGTGGTGTTCTCAATCCTCCCGTTGCCGGTGTGATTTTTGATGAATCCCGCTTCCGGGTCGATGTGTTTGTTAATCCCCGTTTCCTGTTAACCCGGGCTGCCGACGTCAGAAAATACCTGCCGCCATCCGATGCAGGCTTTGCCATGATGCAGAACTTTTCGGCAGCGGCCACCGGTAATACTGAAGACGCTAATGGCAATGACTACACTCTGAATGGTCTGACACTGTTGTCTTATTATGAAAACAGCGTGCTGTGGAGCTGGGACTATTCAAAGTCACAGCAGTTCTCGGTCAATCAGCTTTATGGCCAGAGGGAGTATGAAGGCTTTGAATACAATCTTGGCTTGCTCTCAAGTCAGGGGTTTGGCCTGAACTTTACGTCCGACCAGCCCCTTGTGGGAGCCCGCTTTCAGAGTTCGAATAACACCCGAAACGACACCGATTTCAGTGGTGGTATGCCGGTTGAAATCTTTATGCCGCTCAGAGGCAGGGTCGAAATCAGAAAAGATGGACGACTGATTGCCTCTTATTTCCACGAAGCCGGTCTTCAGGCTCTGAATACCACTAATTTTCCCAGTGGCGCCTACGATATAGAAATCAGTATTCTGGATGAGCAGGGTAACCTGCAGTCTCAGGAAACCCGTTTCTTTTCCAAGCAGTATCAAATACCCCCTGAAGGTGAATGGCAGCTTTTTGCCGAAACGGGGCGTGTGATGACATCGGTTTTTGATGGGGCACTGCCTCAAAGCACCGAGCAGTGGCTGACCCGGGCGGGTGTGAGTCGGAGAATTTTTGATACTATGGCAGGTACTCTCTCTGCCGCCGCTACTTTAGACACTGCATTGCTTGAACTGGGTCTATTTAACCTGGGGTATCGTTATGAGTTATCACCGTCGGTGATGGTAGCGGATAACGGCAGCTATGGTATGACTCTGACAGGCAGAACCTGGCTGGGCGACGTCTCCCTGAATGGCAGTTATCGTCGACTCTGGAGAGATGACAGTGAAGAAGAAAACACAGATCGCCCATCACTGATCGGTGATGCTTTTGAGCAAAGCAGTTTTTCTGTTTCCGCGCCTGTCTGGAGAGGCAGCGCCAATTACCGTTTCAGCAGCAATAGAAACAATAGCGATGGCAGAACAGAAACCCACGGGGTGAGCTACACCGCTACCGTTTTCAGAACACTGGATTACGACACCAGCGCGACGTTCAGTTTGAGCGAATCAGAAGGTAACACTGTAGCGCTGTTCAGTTTTGAGTGGCGATTCCGTCAGGACCGTTGGAATTTCCGGGTTAACCCAAGGGCTGAGGTTCAAGACAATAACGGCGTTAAAGACAGAACAGAAAAAATGAGGCTGTCAGCCTCCTGGGACGATGGTGATCTTTTTGATGGTCAATTGACTTCCAGTGTCACCGCAGAAGCGGGCAGCGGCGAACGCAGACTCGATGGCACTTTGCAGTATGGTAACCGTTTCGGCAGAGCGGCATTGTCGGTAAACCACAGTTCAACAGACGCTAACCGGATTACTAACTATAACGGCAGTTTCAGTACCAGCTTCCTGACCGATGGCAGTGTCGTGGCCATGGGGGGAGAGCAAAGAGCAGAAAGTGCTCTGGTGGTCAATCTGGAAGGTCGTGAAGGCGACGTTTTTGATGTAAGAATTGATGGCCAGAGACGAGGTTATGCCGTAGCGGGCAGGCCGTCGGTGATTACACTGTCGCCTTTTGAACAATATACCGTCACCCTGTCGCCTTCAGGAGATACCCTATACAGTTTTGATGAGCGGGAGCGCCGTTTTACCCTGTATCCTGGAAACGTGGTGACATTGGACTATGAAGCTATTCCCCTGCAACTGCTCTTTGGTCGCCTGTTAATGAATGGTGAACCTCTGGACAGAGCCCGGATAACCGGAGGGCTGTATCCTTCCAGCTCAGACGATATTGGCATGTTCCAGATAGAGGCCCGCTCAGATATTAACGAATTGAGGATTGAGCTGGAGAATGGTTGGCAATGCTCCGTACCTGTTGAACCGGATGATGAGCAATACATACTGAGAATGGGCACCCTGGATCTTTCCGAGTCTGATTGTGTTCCCGAGCTGGAAGGTCAGCTGGCCATTGGCAAACGGGACGATTCCTGAGCGGGATCTTCAGGAAAAAATAGATAAATGATGGTGGAATTTTGCCGTGTTCAGGGTCATTGATAATAAGAAGGCTTGTGGTTTATAGGCCCGGGATTGTTGATATTGAAGTATTTTACCAAGGTGTTTTTTGCGGTACTGATACTCTTTTCGTCAGGGGCGCAAGCTTTCTTTGATTTCTCTGGTTATGTCGCTGATCCGCTTAACGTCTCCTCAGGAAATGTAAACCCCACCTATACTTTTACGGTCTCATTCAGAGCATATTGTAGTTCGGGCTGTATAGGTCAGGACTATCGGTTGGCTCTTTCTGATTCTGATCCTGGCAGCCAGAGCCCTTCGAGCAATGTTCCTGACAGCTATCAGGCGGATGAGTTGACAGAGTTTTTGGTCAGTGTCCAATACAGTCAGGGTGGAAATCAGGGGAGTCTGATACCCGGAGAATGGACACACTCTGAAAGCTCTTCCTCATTTTTCGAGACCACTACCAATGGCACAGTGACGGGCTCGTTTACGTTTACCTTTAATCAGAATCGGCTGAAACAGCTTGAGGCTGGCACATACGACTTCAGCTTCTATGTAGCCGGAGAAGATATGTACAACACACGCCATCTGGACAGCATTCTGGTGACTATTCCGATTGTGGTACCTGAGTTCGTGCAAATATCAGGTCTGGAAGATGTTGCCTTGGATGCTGATGACCTGTCGGGTAATAATCTGGATGCTCAATTTGGTGTCTGTATATTCAGTAACACCGGTGGTGTCTCTATAGACTTTGATGGCAGCAGTGATCCGGGCAATAACTTTATGCTGAGTAAACAGGGACAATGTGTAAACGCATCGGATTGCGTTAATTATCGTATGAGGGTCAGAACCCCCGATGAAAGCTGGCTCACTTATCGCAGGCAGGGGCAACGACCTAATAGAGTCTGGACTGCCAGTACTGAGCAGGATTGTGAAGGCCAGGATAACATGACGTTGAGGGTCAGGATCAAAGCAGAGGATCTTGATAATATTGACTCAGGTGTTTACAGCGATACCATGACGGTTACAGTAAGGGCCCAATAAAAATAAACAGGGATATTGTTTTCTGATGATATATGTCAGAGGGATACTTGCACTAACTGCGCTGACATTAGCTAATACGGCTGCAGGCTTTTTCGTTTTTGGCCAGCAGCAATATACTGCACCGCCTGTTATCTGGACCGGTGGCGATGTCGATATCGATCTGCCTTTGCAGTTGCGGTCGTGTAATGGTATCGGTGTTGGATCAGGCTTTTTACGATGTGGCTGGTTTCGACAAGCTGAAGATTACACTATTGAAGCGACTGATTTTGATTTCATCGCTTCAGGGAGTGCCCCTTCTATAGAAATGTCGCGGGTGATCTTTGAGCAGGGGAGCAATTCACTGTTGCTAAAAGATGGCAGCAATGTTCCCGATACGGGTTCGACATTTTTAGATCCAGGGACTTGGAGGCAGGTGGATGGGAACGTATCGGTCACGGTGAATGCTATCGAGTTACAGGGGCGTCAACCCGGTAATTATCAGGCGGTAATAAAGCTTAAAGGCATGGAGAGTGGTGGCTTTATACCTTATACCGATAACAGCGATCTCATCTTTGATCTGAACATTCCTGATCGCATCCAGATCAGTGGCTTGGAAGACGTGGCACTGACTGATCAGAGTCTTCAGGGTGATATAGATTTTTGTGTTTACACTCAAAGCGGATCTGATTTCACTGTCAGAGCAACCGGGCTGAATAATGATTTTCTTTTATCCGGTCAGGTAGGTTATCAGTTAAGAGTAGGGCAAGGAGGCTCTATGGAAACTCTGGTGCCGGGAGTGGATGGGCAGCCGTGGAACGGTTCTACTCAGCAGTATTGTGGCGGCGGCTCCAATATGGATCTTGAAGTTACAGTACCTTCATCGGAAATATCCGGACTTCAGCCCGGCGTCTATAAAGATACGGTAACGGTGACGGTGTCGGTTCTATAAGTTATAACTTCTCTCTTCCGAGCTGCGTTTGAACAAATTGTATTCGACTTCGGTTTTGCTGCCGGGGATGTTCAATGCCTTATTCTACCCGGCATAGAGTCGTTTAATCTCATCAATTATAATAACACTGACTTTTTTCATTCTGTCCCGTGCAGAATTGTCCATTCCGTAATAACTTATTTTTTAATAATTTAGGTAAACGACAAAGTTTAATTCATGAATTGAGCCTGCGTTTTTCTGTTTATATGCCATACTGCCCTGAGTGGGACCTGTAAACAGACTTAGAGATCAGAGTGTCCTGAAGAGCCTGATACTCACAGGAGAAACAGGTCGCGAAGTGGTGCTATAGAGGGGTAAGTGATGGAGTTAAAGAAGTAGCTATAGCTTTTGCGCTATCCGCGGGGCTGGCCTTTTTCGGGCTTCAGGCGGCTGAGAACCCACCGAGCCCTACTATAGACTCATCTACCGGTAAATTTCAGGTTCTTCTTGTAAGGAATGTCTTAATGCAGCTCTTTGCTCTGGAGGACATAACTTTCAACACTGCTGCAACGGGTGATCTTAAAGGTTCTACTCCCTCTTGTGTTGATTCAAATGTTGAACGGTATGAAGTCAGCCTGGACACCGCCAATGAGTTCAAATTGGCTGCAGGATCAGCTCCAGCAGCGGACGGGATCCCTTATACTCTGACCTATTCTCAGAAAGGTTTAACAGATCTAGTTTGGGGGGCTTGGGGGTCTGGCCATCTGGGGCCAGGTGTTGCAGCGGGAGATTTTTCAATAGATGGCCCCATTGGCGGTAAGACTTGCAGCCCTGCTCTTGACTCTAAAATTACTGTAGATATTAAAGAAGCGGATTACACCGGCAAGGCTACAGGTTCGTACTCAGACACAGTTACAGTGGTGGTTTCATCTAAGTAATTTTTAACTGTCTATTCCCAGATAACCAGCTAATTTGTCCCCCGCATATTCGCTGGCTTCCTGAAAAATACTAAAGTAGCTATGGTTAACAGTTCTGAGCCAGTCTGCGCTACAAATTACCACTGTCTTTTGTTTAAGCATCAGAGCGGTAACAAAAAGGATTGCCCCGGGCTATGATAAGGTGGAAATGCATTGACATTTTATGTATTGCATTGCCCATGGTTTTTATCTGCTCGAAAGCTATGGCCAGTCAGACGTTTTTTCTTGCCCAGAATAAAGTCCCAGCGGGTTTTGAGACGCTGAGTGAGCCACAGAAGTCAGTGGTCGATATCTATTACGGTAAACGCTACTTAACTTCCCAGCTGGCCACCTTCCAACCCGGTAAAATTAGCCTTTCTAATGTTAATGATGTGGTCCGCCTGATCGGTTCGGTGAATGATCCTGCTTTTTTGGCTTCGGCTTTATCGGGCGAGCTCAATACCCATACTGAGGCAATCTGTCCGCCCAATGTCACCAGGGATTGCGGTGTTCTTAATCCTCCTGTTGCCGGTGTGATTTTTGATGAATCCCGCTTCCGGGTTGATGTGTTTGTTAATCCCCGTTTCCTGTTAACCCGAGCTGCCGATGTCAGGAAATACCTACCTCCCTCTGACTCGGGCTTTGCCATGATGCAGAACTTTGCGGCAGTCGCCACCGGTACATCTGATGACGCTAATAGCAGTGACTACACTTTGTATGGTCTGACGCTGTTGTCTTATCGTGAAAACAGTGTGCTCTGGAGTTGGGACTATTCAGAGTCTCAAGACTTCTCGGTCAATCAGCTCTACGGTCAGAGGGATTTTGAAGGCTTTGAATACGATCTTGGCTTACTTTCAAGTCAGGGGTTTGGCCTGAATTTTACGTCCGATCAGCCTCTTGTTGGAGCTCGATTTCGGAGTTCTGATAACACCAGAGACGACACCGATTTCAGTGGCGGTATGCCGATTGATATCTTTATGCCGCTCAGGGGCAGGGTTGAAGTCAGAAAAGATGGACGACTGATTGCCTCTTATTTCCTGGAAGCCGGTCTTCAGGCTCTGAATACCACCACTTTTCCCACGGGGGCCTATGATATAGACATCCGGATTCTGGATGAGCAGGGTAGCCTGCTGTCTGAGGAAACCCGTTTTTTTGCCAAGCAGTTTCAACTACCCCCTGAAGGTGAATGGCTGCTTTTTGCTGAGACGGGGCGTGTGATGACATCGGTTTTTGATGGGGTTCTGCCTGATAGCACCCAGCAGTGGTTGACACGGGCCGGTGTCAGTCGAAGAATTTTTGATACTCTGGCGGGGACTCTCTCTGCCGCCGCGACTTTAGACACTTCATTGCTTGAACTGGGTCTGTTTAAGTTGGGTTATCGTTATCAGTTATCGCCTTCGGTGATGCTGGCGGATAATGGTAGTTATGGTACGGCCCTGACAGGCCAGGTGTGGTTGGGCAACGTCTCTCTCTTCGGCAGTTATCGTCGACTCTGGAGAGACGATAGCGAAGTAGAAAATCCTGATCGCCCGGCACTGATCGGTGATGCTTTTGAGCAAAGCAATTTTTCTGTTTCTGCACCTCTCTGGAGAGGTAGTGCCAATTATCGGTTCAGCAGCAATAGAAATAATAACGCTGCCAGAACGGAAACCCACGGATTGAGTTACACCGCGACAGTTTTCAGAACGCTGGATTACGATACAAACGTTACTTTCAGTGTGAGTGAGTCAGAAGGTAACTCTGTGGCGTTGTTGAGTGTGGAGTGGAGATATCGTGAGGATCGGTGGACTTTCCGGGTTAACCCCAGGGCTGAGGTTCAGAAGACTGACGGCATAGAAGACAGAACAGAAAAATTGAGACTGTCAGTTTCCTGGGATGACGGTGATCTTTATGATGGTCAGCTGACTTCTACTGTCTCTGCAGAAGCGGGCAGTGGCGAACGAAGACTCGATGGTGTCTTGCAATACGGTAACCGGTTTGGCAAAGCCGCATTGACAGTTAACCATAGCTCAACAGAGGATAACCAGATTACTAATTATAACGGCAGTTTCAGTACCAGCTTCCTGACCGATGGCAATGTTGTGGCCATGGGTGGGGAGCAGTTGGCAGAAAGTGCCCTGGTAGTCAATCTGGAAGGTCGTGAAGGCGACGTGTTTGATGTAACCATTGATGGTCATAAAAGAGGTTATGCCGTGGCGGACAGACCTTCGGTGATCCCGCTGGCGCCATTTGAGCAATATACCGTTACCCTGTCGCCTTCAGGAGACACCCTGTACAGCTTTGATGAGCGTGAGCGCCGAATCACCCTGTATCCCGGAAATGTCGTGACACTGGACTATAAGGCTATCCCCCTGAAACTGCTCTTTGGTCGTTTGTTAATGAAGGGTGAGCCTCTGGACAGAGCCCGGATTATCGGAGGACTTTATCCGTCCAGCACTGACGATATTGGCATGTTCCAGATAGAAGCCCGTTCAGATATTCATGAGTTGAGGGTTGAACTGGAGAATGGTTGGCAATGCACTGTGCCCGTTGAACCGGATGATAAGCAATACATACTCAGAATGGGAACCGTGGATCTTTCCGGGTATGATTGCGTTCCCAAGCTGTCAGGCCAGTTGACCAATGGTGAACGGGACAGCGGCTGAGCATCAGTAATACTTGGTCATACGGAGATATTATGATGGTTAGAGTTAAGGTCCAGTCAAGATAAGAACAGATGTTGTTTTCTTATGATGTTTCTCAGAGGAATACTTGCGCTAATTGCACTGACATTAGCTAACACAGCTTCAGGCTATTTCGTTTTTGGTCAGCCGCAATATGTTGCGCTGCCTATTACCTGGACCGGTGGAGATGTTGATATCGACCTACCTTTGCAGTTGCAGTCTTGCCATGGTGTTGGTCTTGGGTCGCGCTTTCCTGGTTGTGGCTGGTATCGGCGAGCTGAAGATTACACCATTGAAGCTACCGATTTTGATTTCATCTCTTCAGGGAGCGCTCCTTCTATAGAAATGTCACGGGTGGTCTTTGAGCAGGGGATAAATTCATTGTTGCTAAAAGATGGCAGTAATATTCCAGATACGAGTTCGACATTCCTGACTCCAAGGACTTGGCGACGGGTAGGAGGGAAAGTATCTGTTAAGGTGAATGCTATTGATTTAGAAGGGCGTCAACCCGGAAGTTATAAGGCGACATTAAAGCTCAAAGGTATGGAAAGTGGTGGTTTAATCCCTTACAGAGATAATAGTGACCTTATCTTTGATCTGAATATTCCTGATCGCATCCAGATCAGTGGCCTGAAAGACATGGCACTCAGTGACAAGAGTCTTAAGGGTAATATGGATTTTTGTGTTTACACTCAAAGTGGATCTGACTTCAAGGTCAGGGCGACGGGACTCAGTAGTACTTTTCTATTATCAGGTCGGGTGGGTTATCAGTTAAGAGTAGGGCAGGGGGGCTCTCTGGAAACCCTGACGCCGGGAGTGGACGGGCAGCCCTGGAAGGGTTCTACTCAGCAGTATTGTGGTGGTGGCTCCAATATGAAGTTTGAGGTTACCGTACCTCCGTCAGAAGTATCCGGACTTGAGCCCGGCATCTATGAAGACACGGTAACGGTGACGGTAACCGTTCTATAAGTTAGAACTTTTTCCTTTCCTCTGTGCTGCCATTGAACAAACCGTATTCCACTTCGGTTTTGCTGCTGGGAATTTTCAGTGTCCAGCTCTGACCAGCATACAGTCGTTTAACCTCATCAATATCAGAACACTGACGTTTGCCTTTCTGTGCTGAGCAAAATTGTCCATTGCGCAATACCACATTAACGTTGCCACTGTTGGTGAAAGTGATTGAGTCTTTCTCTCGTCTGGATGTCACTTTGTATTGCGGATTTTCCGGGCGAACAAAGACCAGAGCCTGGTATGCAATCAGCAGTTTAATAGCATTCTGGGTGGCTTCCAGATCACCGACGACGGGTTTGAAGGTTACTCTATAGACTGACTCTACTGTTTTCGGTGTCTCAAGGCTGACCAGTCGAACGGTTTTTCGGCTGTTGGGAGCGACGATGGTTTTCTGTGGCGTGCTGAGTAATTTCAGCTCGGAAGGGTCGGTGATACGAACCCTTTCTTCCTGTTTGGTACCGGGATTAACGACTTTGTAGACCTCAGTCTGTAGATAAAGGTTTTCCTTATCCGGATTGGTAACGACTATGTCCTGACGAGGGGATTTGTTCGGCTCGAAATAAACAATCATTTTATCCAGAGACATTGCGCCGTAGGCATTGATGGTTATAGCCAGAGGTGCCAAAGCCAATAATAGCGACAGGCGACAAAGCTTAAGCCATGACCGCATCTGTTGAGCCCTTGTGTTTCTGTAATCTGATCCAGTCACTGGAGTGATCTCTTTTTCATCACGACGGGTTCCCGGCTCTGACCCACAGGGTCTAAAAGTACGGGAACCAGAGTTTGAATATCAGGCAATAGTCCTCGGCCTTCATTCTACGGGTACTATCGCCTGTGGTAAACAGCCTTTGATAAAGCGTCCTATTCGGCATTGATGATCAAGTTTAGCTCACCTTCAAGAGGCTGCTGAGCCACGTCTTGAGGTAGTTTCACCATAAAACCCGTTTCACTGTTATTACAGTCTGAGCTGCGTGGCAGTGCATTGATCGGGTTACTGTTCTGTCCACTGTTAAGGGCCTGGGCTTCGCGTTTAGAAGACCAGAGGTCGACTTCATAGTTATAGGAACTTTGATCATTTGTGAGCGCATAGGAGCCACCTGTTCCTGAACCTTCTGTGACAACAGAGTACTGATTAATTCCCGTACCCCTGATGCAAATAGGCTCCACCTCATTGAATTTGGCAACGGTTGAAGTTGCGTCATTAAGGTTGGCAGCGTTTGGGTTCGTGTCATCCGCTTGTGATGTGGACGGAGTTGCTATGGAGGCTTGTAAGTTAGGCTTTATAACCAGACGAATACCGAAAGAACCTGTGGAGGTTTTCCCAATACTGCCCTGCTGCGCAGAATAACTCGAAGACGTGATGAGAATAACTAACGAGGCGACCAAGCCTCTGCAGACCATTGCTGAGAGTTTCATATTACACCTACTTCCTGTCTGGTGTTACTTAAGTGGAGTATAGAAATTCTCAGAGACTTGTTTGGCAGGACAGTTTATCGGGTGGTAGTGCAAGATATTCGGGCATGTTGATGTGTCTAAAGGAGGGATACCGTCAGAGAAACGGCTCCCCCCCGATTCCATAAACGTTATTCTGTCAAAGCTTTGTCGGACATTTTCAGCTCTTTCATTTTGCGGGTGAGGGTATTTCTGCCCCAGCCTAGTAGCTCGGACGCATCTCTTTTTCGGCCTCCTGTGTGTTGCAGGGCTGATTCAATCATGATCTTTTCAAAAGCCGGGATAGCTTTGTCCAGAATGCTGCTGTGACCTGCTGCAAGCTCTCTGTCTACCCAGAGACGAAGCTGTTGCTCCCAGTTGCCTGACGGGTGAGTGACCGGGCCACTGTCGGGCTGGCTCAAGAGTTCAGGTGGAAGGTCAGAGATCAGCACTTCGCGTCCTGAAGCCATCACCGTCAGCCAGCGACAGGTATTCTCCAGCTGCCTGACATTACCGGGCCATTCCAGACTGGCAATAAATTTCGCCGTTTCCTGAGTGAGCACTTTGGGTTCAACGTTCAGTTCTTTGGCGGCCCTGTCCAGGAAATGTCTCGCCAGAACGGGGATATCTTCTGATCGCTCTCTGAGTCTTGGCAGGTGAACACGAATCACATTGAGTCGATGGAATAAGTCTTCACGAAATGAGCCTTCCTCAACCAGCTTTTCGAGATTCTGGTGAGTGGCTGCAATAATGCGGACATCGACTTTTACCGGAGTATGACCACCCACCCGATAGAACTCACCGTCTGCAAGCACCCGAAGTAGACGGGTTTGTGTTTCTGCGGGCATATCTCCTATTTCATCAAGAAACAGTGTGCCGTTCTGAGACTGTTCAAAGCGCCCCTTGCGCATGGCACCGGCACCGGTGAATGCCCCTTTTTCATGGCCAAAGAGTTCTGATTCAATCAGGTCCCTGGGTATGGCTGCCATATTCAGGGCAATAAAAGGATTATTGGCTCTGGGGCTGTGCTTGTGCAGTGCCTGGGCAACCAGTTCTTTACCTGTGCCAGATTCACCATTGATGAGTACAGTAATATTGGACTGCGATAGCCTGCCAATGGCACGGAAGACTTCCTGCATGGCAGGTGCTTCACCGATAATCTCTGTGCCATTATCAACCGCCTCAATCACCTGTTCTGTCTTTTTCTGGCAGCTATGTTCAATGGCACGTTTGGCCAGTGAAACGGCATCGTCTATATCAAAGGGTTTGGGAAGGTATTCAAAAGCGCCACCCTGATAGGAAGAGACAGCGCTTTCAAGATCTGAGTGGGCGGTCATAATGATGACAGGCAGATCCGGGTAGGTTTCGTGGACTTCCTTGAGAAATTCCAGTCCATTGGTGCCGGGCATTCTGACATCGCTGATAATGGCTTCAGGCTGAGAGTATTGCAGTTCCCGCAGAGCCTTGTCGGCAGAGTCAAAGACATCGGCCTCGATCTGCTCTCCGGCCAGTGCCTTTTCGAGCACCCAGCGGATAGAGCGATCATCATCAATAATCCAGACTTTAGAGTCCATACCCATTAATTACTCCTGTTGTTTATCCGCTGAAGACTGCCTGATGTAAGACGGTTGGGATGAAGGCTGATTAATCGTTAGCGGGAGATAGACGTGAAAGCAGGTCTGCCCTGGTTTGCTGTCACATTCAATTAACCCCTGATGCTGGCTGATAATGTACTGGGCCATGGGTAGCCCGAGGCCGGTTCCTTCTGCTCGACCACTAATCATGGGGTAAAAAATATTTTCCTTAAGGTGCTCAGGAATACCGGGACCATTGTCAATAATGGATAGACGACAAACGAGCTTCCGTCGTTGATTGCCAATGGTGAACTGTCTGGATATGCGACTTTGTATGTGTATTTGACCATCACTCAAAGGCATGTGCTGTTCTATGGCCTGCATGGCGTTACGCACCAGGTTGAGGATGGCTTGAATCAGCCGCTCCCTGTCTGCAGGAAGATCGGGAATACTGGGGTCATAATCTTTCACAATAGACAGCTGACCACCGGTTTCTGCGTGTATCAGCTGGATAACCCTTTCCAGCACCTCATGTATATTCAGACTGTTCATGCTCGGGGGCTTGATGGGGCCGAGCATCTGGTCAACCAGGTCTCTGAGTCTGTCCGCCTCCTCAATGATGATCTGTGTGAACTCACTGAGCTCTTTGTCATCCAGTTGTTTATCCAACAGCTGGGCTGCGCCTCTTATACCTCCCAGAGGATTCTTGATTTCATGGGCGAGTCCACGGGCAAGAATACGTGAGGTTTCCTGCTTGGCAATCAGAGATTCTTCACGAGTGATTCGTTGCAACCTGTCTCTTGGGTGAATCTCTATCAGCAGGCAGGCGTGCTGGTTTTCCACGGGAGTGATGGTGTAATCAACCAGTACCGGGGTTCCATGAATCACTATTTCTGACTCTCTGCGGGTAAATTGCTGGTTCTGCTCCAGGGCACGCTGCAGATCTTTCATCATGGAGCCATGGTCAAGCGACTGTGGCGGGGGCAATTGCAGACCGCTCTTTTCGCTGATGTCCAGGAGTGCTTCAGCAGCATGGTTGATGAAAGAGACACGAAGCTCTTGATCCAGAGCAATAATGGCCGTGTTTAGATTTTCCAGTACAAATTCATTGATCACCGACTGACACCTGGATAAGTGGTGGTTGTTATTTCATTGTCTGATAAAACATAACGCAAGAATTGAACCAACTGTTGCCAATCTCTTTCAGTGTGTGACCTTTTTGCATCAGATCGCTCTACTGAAAAGAGTCGCGAGACTCGAAATTGTAAGTCAGTTTATCAAAATGCACCAACACAGTGCGATCAATAGGCTCAGAGGGCTGGTGTTGGAACCGGTGTGGGAGGTCTGAAAACCATTCTCTGCACATGCACAGTGCTTTTGACGGTTTTTAAGGTTTTGCCTTTACGGTCAAGAATGGTCACTGATAACTGGTGAGTACCTCGATCGACATTTTTCAGCCTGAATTGAGTGTTTCTCTGGGGTTTTCCCTGCTGAACGCCATCGACTGACAAGGACAAAGTGTGACCTGTTACCAGTCTTGGTTTCAGGCTGACCTTAACGGTGAAGTTGCCATTATCTCTGACGGTTGAATCATTGGCAGGTTCGGTAATCGTGAAGACTGGATAAATGTCTTCTTTGTGGTCATCCAGCGGTTTGATGGACGAGCGACCTGTTGTCTGGGTAGAAGGTATGCTGGTAATGGGAGTGAGTTCTACCGGCTCGGCCTTTTTATGGGTGCCAGGGCTGTCAGTGAATATGACATTGCCATTCTTGTCGACCGTTTTATAAATTTCAGAGGCCTGTCCAGGCAGGGGGAGGGCCAGCAATAAAATAAATATTATTCTTTTCATGTTGATCTAAGGCTGATTCCGGATTCTCCTAGAGTACTGTAGAGCGCACTTGTTTGCATCAGTGTGGTCAAGAAAGGGCGATGAAAGGCGTTTAAAGCGAGTATTCGGGATATGAAATAGAGTGACTTGAATAACAGCCGGAGTGCTATCCGTGGCGATAGACACTCCGGCATTCGGACTTTTGGAGCTTATATGACAGGAGCAGTGCCTGTCCTATTTGTTTACACGCTGTAGTAAAGGTCGAACTCAGCTGGGTGAGTGGTCTGGCTCACCTGAACACACTCTTCTTTCTTCAGCTCAATGTAAGCGTCGATCATGTCGTTAGTGAATACACCGCCGGTAGTCAGGAATTCACGGTCGGCATCCAGGGCGGCCAGAGCTTCTTCGAAGCTTTCTGCAACGGTCGGGATTTCCGCCGCTTCTTCTGCAGGCAGGTCGTAAAGGTCTTTGTCAGCAGCGTCACCGGGGTGGATCTTGTTCTTGATGCCATCCAGGCCAGCCATCAACAGAGCAGCAAACGCCAGGTATGGGTTAGCCGTTGGGTCAGGGAAGCGAACTTCTACACGACGGGCTTTAGGGCTGTTTACGTAAGGAATGCGGATGGAAGCAGAACGGTTACGGGCAGAGTAAGCCAGCATAACAGGTGCTTCAAAGCCCGGGATCAGACGCTTGTAAGAGTTAGTGGAAGCATTGGCAAAAGCGTTAATCGCTTTAGCATGCTTAATGACACCACCAATGTAGTACAAAGCGTTTTCGCTCAGACCGGCATAGCCATCGCCGGCAAACAGGTTTTCGCCATCTTTGCTCAGGGACATGTGAACATGCATACCACTGCCGTTATCGCCTACCAGAGGCTTGGGCATGAAGGTCGCAGTTTTACCGTAAGCGTGAGCAACATTGTGCACGGCGTATTTCAGGATCTGAACTTCGTCAGCCTTGGCTACCATGGTGTTGAATTTAACACCGATTTCACACTGGCCCGCGGTGCCTACTTCGTGGTGATGTACTTCAACGCCCAGGCCCTGAGCTTCCATCGCTGTGCACATGGCGGCACGAATATCGTGCAGGGAGTCGACGGGAGGAACCGGGAAGTAACCGCCTTTAACCTTTGGCCGGTGGCCGATATTGCCACCTTCGAAAGACTTGCTGGAAGACCAGGCCGCTTCTTCAGAGTTGATTTGGTACGAAGCACCGGAAATGTCAACGTTCCACTTAACATCGTCAAATACGAAGAATTCCGGCTCCGGACCAAAGAAAGCTGTGTCAGCAATACCGGTAGACTTCAGGTATTCTTCAGCACGCTTGGCAACAGAGCGTGGGTCACGCTCGTAGCCCTGCATGGTTGAAGGCTCGATGATGTCGCAACGAATGTTCAGAGTAGTTTCGTCAGTAAAAGGATCGATGACGGAGCTGTTGTCATCGGGCATCAGGATCATGTCGGATTCGTTGATGCCTTTCCAGCCAGCAATGGAGGAACCGTCGAACATTTTACCCAGCTCGAAGAACTCGGCATCGACTTCGCCGACCGGCAGGGAGACGTGCTGTTCTTTACCACGGGTATCGGTAAAACGAAGGTCAACCCATTTTACATCGTGATCCTTGATCAAATTCAGGGTCTTGGACATTTATTATTCCTCCAGAGGACTTATAGCTCTCGTTGAGCACCGCAGGTCGATTGTGAAGCCAGAGACTTGTCAATCGGTATGGCGGTTTACCAACATTCAGTCGTATTGTGCCGCATTGGCGGCTGTGCCGACACCGTCTCAGCAATTTCTGTGCCAGTATCTAAAACCGGTTGATTTTGCTGAGTTCTATAACGTGACCATGCCTGAGTATAAGCCGATTGCAGGTGGTTGCACCGAAAAGAATCTCATTAAATCGAATGGATGCACAAAAATAGTGCGCCAAACTTTGAGAGTGTTTCGGTTTGGTGCGCCTGCCCGTTACATATCCTCAAAACCATTCCCAAGCGGAGCCCAGTGTAGCGTGAATCTGCAGAGACTACTAACAGCCATGTGGTCTTTACGGACTGTTTGGGCGAATTGTCTGCTGCCAGCCGGGGTTACCGGTGTCCGGGAGTCTTCTGTATAATTGTATGGATTCGTTTCTTAATTTTCCTAACTGGCATCTGGACCGGGTTCTTTTCCTGACTTGCAGTGGCACTTTTCTGTGGTGACATTTTTCTGATGGGAGGGCACCGGACATACAATTCTATGAAGTTCATCATCAAGCTGTTTCCTGAAATTACCATTAAAACGCCTCCGGTGAGAAAACGTTTTATCAAGCAGCTGCGCAAGAATATTCGTACCATTCTCAAACGGGTTGATGAAGACGTTGAGGTGGCTGGTACCTGGGATTTTATCGAGCTGGCCACTTGTCATGATGATCCTCAGTTGGTAGCTCAGGTCTCTGATCTGTTGAGCCATATTCCCGGCATCGCATACTGGCAACAGGTGGTTGAGTATACGCTGACAGATCTGGATGACATTCTACATAATGCTCTGGCAGTCAATCGTGAGTTGTTGGCCGGGAAAACCTTCCGGGTTACCTGTCAACGCTCAGGTAAACATGACTTTCAGTCTATTGATGTGGAGCGATACGTGGGTGGTGGCCTGAATACCCGAACTGAAGCGGCGGGTGTTAAGCTCAAAAATCCTGACGTTGTTGTAAAAATTGAAATCAAGGGCGATCGTTATTTTCTGGTAACGAACCGTGGTAACGGGCTGGGTGGCTACCCATTGGGTTCTATGGAGCCCGTATTATCTCTGATCTCTGGCGGTTTTGACTCGACGGTTTCCAGTTTCCTGACCATGAAACGGGGCATCAGAACCCACTTCTGTTTCTTCAATCTGGGTGGTCATGCCCATGAGCTGGCAGTGAAAGAGGTGGCTTATTATCTCTGGAGCCGCTTTGGCTCTTCTCATAATGTCAACTTTGTTACGGTTCCTTTTGAAGGGGTTGTCGAAGAGATTCTGACCAAGGTGGATAACTCCCAGATGGGCGTTGTTCTCAAGCGGATGATGTTGAGAGCTGCAGCCCGGGTGGCAAAAGAGATGTATGTTGAAGCCCTGGTCACCGGAGAAGCCGTTGCTCAGGTTTCCAGCCAGACACTCACCAACTTGGCGGTTATTGATTCGGCTACCGATCATCTGGTTTTGCGTCCGCTTATTGCCATGGACAAGCAGGACATCATTGATATCTCAGTCAGGATCGGTTCGGAGGAATTGGTAAAAAATATACCCGAGTACTGTGCGGTGATCTCGAAAAATCCGACTACCAGAGCCAAGCCGGAAAAAATTGCAGCAGAAGAAGCCCGTTTTGATTTCTCCATTCTGGATGCAGCGGTTGTCGATCGTCGTAAGGTTTCCGTTTCTGATATCATTGCGGATGACCTGACTCGTGAAGAAGTTGAGGTGTTTGAGACCGCGGAACAAAACGACATTGTTGTTGATATCCGCCATCCGGATGAAGAAGAGATCAAGCCCTTTGATCTTGCTGACCGAGAAGTGCTAACGATTCCTTTCTATCAGCTCAGGACAAAATTTGCTGAACTGGATAAAGATAAGCACTACCTGCTCTACTGCGAAAAAGGGGTGATGAGTCAGTTGCACGCCATGCACCTACGCGACGAAGGGCATGAGAATGTCGGCGTTTACAACCCAGGGAAAAAGTAACCGATAAGATGATGAAAATTGCCATGATTGCCGCCGTTGCCACAAACCATGCCATCGGCATCAATAATAAAATGCCCTGGTACTTGCCCGGAGATCTCCGCTATTTCAAGGCTGTCACCATGGGCAAGCCCATTATTATGGGACGAAAGACGTTTGATTCACTGCGTAAGCCTCTGCCGGGTCGAACCAATATTGTCATTACCCGTGACAAAGACTGGCATCATGAAGGGGTTAGAGTGGTGCACAGTCTTGAGGATGCCATTTCTTTGGCGGAAGACGTAGCCATGATCAATGGCAATGAGGAAATCATGGTGATTGGAGGTGAGCAGATTTATCGCCAGGCCTTGGACAGAGCCGATCGGCTTTATCTGACCAAAGTCTTCAAATCGTTTGATGGTGACGCATTTTTTCCGGAAATCGATGACAGTGAATGGGATGTTACCGCCAGGGAAGATCAGGTCTCTGAAGATGAGCAGGCTCTGGAGTTCAGTTATCAGGTGCTCGATCGCAAGTCCGTCTGAGGTCCTGGTTTCCCCACTGTATTAAGCCAGCTAAATCAAGTTGGCTTTTTTTACAGCTGTTTTTAGTTAGCACGAGCGTAAAACAAAACCACAGCAGCCCCTGAGGCGGCTATAGTTTAAGTATTGTTGCTTTTGAATTTGTTATTCGAATCAAATATTTAAATTTAGTTTTTAATCGTCTTATTTAATGAAAATAAACCTTTCGGTTTAACATCTATTTCTCAGGGATTGAGAGGCATGCCGCCAGAGATTCGGACCCAAAGAGGTTCTCCTCTCTCTGCTATAGAGCGAAAAGAGACCGCTAAAACGTCAGAAGATTCCAGTCTGGGTCAGATTGATTACGGCCGGTGGCAGGGCCGTGTTGTTTTCTCGCGCATCGGCGGTTTTATCAAGCGTCTTTTTGGTCGAGGTCCTTCAGCAGCAAAAGCACTCAGGGTTTACGACTCTTTCTGTCATGCTGCCCACCAGAAGTTCTCTTCCCCTATCCAGCGCAGTCTGCGTGACTACCATATTGCCTGTGCCATGGCCTATCACCGTATTTGTGTGCTGGATGAAGAGAAAAAAGGCGAAGCAATGAAACTGGTGCTGTCAGGAGGCAGTGAAAAAATCAGTGAACAGGTTCTCACTGAAGTCAGAAAAACCGTTTCCTGCTCTGCCGTTGAGTTGACTTATAAATATCTTGCAGAAGATCGAACTCTGCCCGTTGGCTTTTTGAAAAGGGCTTTGTTACCGGACTTAATTCAGAGCTCCGTGAGAAACTTCAATGTGGATGCTGTCACAGCGGAAGGTACGATCGTCAAACTGGCACAGCATACAGGTCTTCTCAACGATACGGATATCACCTTTGAACGCATTCTTGAAATCAAGAATGCATTGCGCTGGCGGTTTGCGCCAGAAACTCATGTACCTGTCAAACAGGTACCGGGCAGAAGAGGAAAAGATCCCATCAGCAGGTTTGACCCTTCTAATCCTGCAGCAACCCCTCCCGGACTTGAAAGACCCAAAGCGACAGGTTACCACCTGGATAAAGTCGACAGGACCCATATTCAGAATGTTGTGGATAAAGGGGGGGGTATCAAGCTAAAGAATACGGATACCCGTGACAGGATCAAACGCCATTTTCTAAGAAATAAAAGGTACTTTAGTCTTAACTCTGCTGCCATAGTGGTCAGTACCGTGCTGATAGGTCTGGTGTCAGGGGGGATTGCCGCTGCAGCGGCTCTATTCAGTTATATTGCTTGGTACGGTGTGTGGAGTGGGGGTACTGAGCTGGTTCGGATGACCAAAGCGATCAGGGCTTTACAGAGGGCAGAAGCATCCGCTGATTACAAACTGGAGGTAAATGATCTGGGTGTCCTGTCAGAGATGGATGACAAGAAATTTCGGGTCTTCCTGAAAAGCCTGAGATACATCTGCAGTCATGAAACCTTAACCCGCATCTTCACTGCCTATTCTGCGCTGGAAAAAGACGCTCAGATGAGATTAGAGATGGAAAGAGAGAAAGATGAGAGCAATCTTGAAGCCGTGATACGTCTGGAGGAAGGCAAAGCTCGATACCTGTATCGCAGACGCAACCTGCAGGATGCTTTTAAACTCTACAAGCGTTTCTACACAGCAGCCGTCAGCGACGTTGAGAGAATGGATCAAGAATGGGAGCCGGTTCTGGATCAGCTGTGGAACGGTAAATTCAAAAACATGGATCCGGAGAAAAGAGAACGCTTGTTCAGTGATGCGGCCAATGATCCTCGAGTGATCGGCAAGTCATACCACTTCAAGACTAAGCAGACGGGATGGCTGCAAAAAGTGTTCCCGAAAATGACTGATGATTTAACCAGTGACGGCTCTGTTGCTTCCAAAGAGGCTGTGGAAGAGCTGGAGCGGATACTGGAAGAAGAAATGCCCGATATAGAGCTGAGCGAAGAAGAAAGGAGTCGCTTTAACACTCATGCCGACAGGGTGGCCAATGCCCTGATACTGGCTGAGAATGGCGTCAGAAGTTATTTGAATATCTGGTTTAAGGGAGCCATTAAATCAACCATGCTTCATGGTTTTAAAGTGGTCTGGCACGCTTCCGAAAGGAGGCCAGCATTGGAAATCTCACCATACGTGCCCAAGCCTAGCGTAGATGGATTAATTATCTTTGGTTTTTTCTTTCTGGCAGATCTTTTTGTTGATCGTTACAACGAGGCAGTGAATAAAGAGCGATTTGAACGTATTACCGGAAAGAAGACAGGCAAAAGTATGGTCTGGGATTGGCAGGGTCAGAGAAAAAGAACCGGACGTGAAGAAATGAGTACCATGAGGAGGTTGGCTAAAGATCAGTTGGAAGACTTTGTTGATCGTATGCTGAAACTGCATGACTCCCATAAAGACATTATGAAAGAAGTCAGGCTTCAACAGCAGTTGAGCCAGGTTAACCCTGGCTCTCCCATGTTTGATCATATGGATGATCGGGAGGCGGCTGTGTTAATTCTCCGACGCCAATATCATCATCAAATCATTTCTGAAATGATGATGGGAGCTATTGGTAAATACTATGAGAGCGTTATGACCAAAACCGCTTACTGGGATCAGAAAATGAGCCATATTATTCCCCCACAGACCTCTATTTGAGGGCACTAAACTTTCTTATGTTTCAGAGTTTCTTGATCAGAACTCTGGATTGTCTCTCCTCATTGTACTGACTGCGCTTCTCCTTGGGCAAAGACTTCTGGGTGGATTCAGAAAAACCTCTTTCCAGAAACCAATGGCTGGTCTGGGTCGTTAATACAAACAGCGTATCCATTCCCTGCTGGGTCGCCTGTTCTTCTATAGCACTGAGAAGAAGGTCGCCACGGTTTTTCTCCCGGTAATCAGGGTGTACGACGAGACAGGCCAGCTCCGCGACCTTTTCACCCGAAAACAAATGGATAGCTGCACAGCCAATAATCATGCCGTCCAGGGAAATGACCCGGAACAGCCGAATTTCGCGCTCCAGCTCTTTTCTTGAACGCCTTCTGAGAATGCCTTTTTGTTCCAGAGGCCTGATAAGCTCCAGGATTCCCCCCACATCCTCAATGCTGGCCGCACGAATTTCTTCATAGCGATCACGGGAAACCATTGTGCCAGAGCCATCACGGGTAAAGAGCTCCAGTAGCAGAGAACCGTCCTGCTGATAGCTGATCAGCTGTGAGCGTTCCACACCACCGTGACAGGCAGTAATGGCTGAGGAAAGCAGTCTTCTGTCCTCACCATGAAGGTTCTTAAGTAATTTTTCTGCTTCCTGGGGGGAAAGACGGCTGATCTGTTGCCCCTGCCGATCCTGTACACCTTCAAACCTTGAGTACAAAAGTAATTTTTCGGCTTCAAGGTGAATGGCTGTGTGGGTAGCGACTTCTTCCACCTCCATATTGAAAAGCTCGCCAGTCGGTGAATGACCGAGGCAGGAGAGTAGTACTATGTAGCCACTGTCGAGCTGCTGCTGGATTGCTTCTTTATCTATTTTGCGGATAGCGCCGGCGTGGAGAAAATTCTGTCCATCGATCACACCCAGGGGTTTTGCAGTGACGAAATTGCCACTAATGACCCGAATGCTGGCCCCGTGCATGGGAGAGTTAACCAGACCGAGTGAAAGCTTGGATTCAATTCGTGCACGAAGATTACCCACAGCATCCATTACGCATTCAAGGCACTGACGATCCGTAATCCGTATTTCGTTGTGAAATCTTGACTCAAGGCCTCTGGCTCTGAGGCGCTCCTCGATCTGAGGCCGGGCTCCGTGGACAAGAACCAGTCGGACGCCCAGGCTGTTGAGCAGGGCAATATCGTTGATGATATTGTTCAGATTAGGGCTTGCCAGCGCTTCACCGCCCAGAGTAATGACAAACGTTTTGCCATGGTGGGCATGAATGTAGGGCGAACTTTGTCGGAAAAATTTTACGTAGTTCTTGTTCAAGTTCATGGCTGTTTAGTTATCTTCATCCCGCTGTTAATCAGAGGCAGAATTGCCGTATCAGAGATCTCAATAGCTCAATGGTTGGGTGAATTCTGTCCATGGAAAGGTATTCATCAGGTTGATGAGCCTGATCGATATCACCCGGACCCAGTACGACTGTATCCATCCCCATCCGGCTGAAGAAGGGCGCTTCCGTTGTGAAAGCAACGGATTTCGCTGAATAGCCGGTTAGATTTTCACAGGTCTTCACCAGGGGAGAGTCGGCAGAGCCTGAAAATGGATCAATACTCTCGTGAATAGCGTTCAGAGAAAGTTTTACATTATCGGCTCTGGCGATGGGGAGAAGGCGTTGCTTCAGGCTTTCTCTCAGCTCTCGGCTGTCCATACCAGGCAGGAGGCGCACATCGAAGTCCAGATCACAGTGGCCACAGATTCTGTTAGGGTTGTCGCCACCATGAATGCAACCGAGGTTGATGGTTGGGGTAGGCACAGCAAATCCGGGATTATTGTATTTACGGGCCAGTTCTTCCCGGAACGACATGATTTCAGTGATCACTTTATGGGCTGTTTCCATGGCATTCCTGCCAAGGGCCGGGTTGCTCGAATGACCGGACTGTCCGAGAATCCGAATGCGTTCCATCATGATACCTTTGTGCATGTAGACAGGTTGCATACCGGTAGGCTCACCCACTACCGCATAACGCCCCCTGGGTTTACCTGCAGCAGCCAGGGCCCGGGCACCGCTCATGGAGGATTCTTCGTCCGCTGTTGCCAGAATAATCAAGGGTGCCTTCAGAGGCGCTTTCAGATAATCTTTTACTGCTTCCATGACGAGACCAAAGAATCCCTTCATATCGCAGATGCCCAGACCGTAAAACCGGTTATCGGATTCATTCAGTGAGAAAGGATCGAATTGCCAGAGACTTTCATTGTATGGCACGGTATCGGTATGCCCTGCCAGAACTAATCCACCGGGACCTGAGCCCAGAGTGGCAATCAGGTTGGCTTTCAGCGGTGCTTCCGGAATGGGTATGATCTCACAGCAAAAGCCCATGGTCTCAAGCCAGCCTGCCAGTTCATGAATCACCGGCATATTGCCCATATCCAGCTCAGGCTGTGTGGAACTGACAGAGGGAATCTCTATCAACCGCGACAGGACTGCTTTCAGATCAGGTTGCTGGATTCCAGACATTATCAGGCCCCTGGTTTTAATAGTTGGAAAATTGGATAGGCATAAATCAAATCTGCCAGATCAATTTGCTGCCGCCGCACGACTGCATGGATGCAGGAGCTAGAGCAACGCAGGAGCAGTTGCCGCGTAGGGCAGACTATTCTCGGTCAGGCTCCTGGTGCCTAAATCAACAGCCTTTTTCAGCATGATAACAGCCCTGCCTCGGGATAGGTACGAGAGACTTGGCCTGAAACGAACATGCTGGAAGAGGGTCCGCAGAAGAGCCCTCTCGTTAACCAAAAATAAGCCTCAAAATATGGAAGAAGACGATAGCAAGCAAGGCACCGGCGGGCAGTGTGATTAACCAGGACATGAAAATAGTGCCGATTACTCTCAAGTTAAGTGCACCAATTCCTCTGGCAAGGCCTACCCCTAACACGGCACCCACCAGAGTATGTGTGGTGGAAATAGGAAGCCCGGTGCCTGAGGCCAGAACTACGGTGGTCGCTGCTGCCAGTTCTGCTGCAAAACCTCTGCTGGGGGTTAGCTCAGTGATTGCTGTACCTATGGTCGCCATGACTCTATATCCATAGGTGGCCAGGCCCACCACTATGCCTCCAGCTCCCAGAAGCAACACCCAACTCGGCATGGCAGCTTTGCCTGCGATTTCTCCGCCACTGAGAACAATACTTGCCACCGCAGCCAGGGGGCCTACTGCATTAGCAACATCGTTGGAACCGTGGGCAAAAGCCATCGAGCAGGCGGTGAAGATCATCATCACGCCAAAGACTCGCTCGACACTGGAGAAGTGGAAAGCTTTGTCGGCTTGTGCATCTTCCTTGATTTTGGAAAGCGCTAATTTTCCGGCCAGCATGACCAGCAGGCCAATCAGTAGTGAGATCAGGCTGCTTTCCTGATAATCCAGTGGCAGGCCAATATGTTTGAGCCCCTTAGTCAGGGTTACCATAGCCATCATGAAGCCAACCAGAAACATATAAATGGGCACGTAACGTTTGGCATTTCGAAAAGGGTTGTCGGTATCCAGTATCAGTTTTTGGACGCTCATGAAAATCATGAAGGAAATAAGGCCGGACATGATGGGGGAGACGATCCAGCTGGCTACGATTGAGCTGACCTTCCCCCAGTTCACGGCATCTGCTGAGATGTTGACAACTGCAAAACCGACAATTGCTCCGACAATAGAGTGTGTCGTCGACACAGGCCAGCCATAGTGGGTGGCAACCAACAGCCAGGTGCCCGCAGCCAGCAGGGCTGCCATCATGCCGTAAACCAGCAGCTGTGGATGCTCCAGCAGTACTGGCATGTCGGGATCGATAATCCCTTTTCTGATCGTATCGGTAACCGATCCACCGGCCAGGTAGGCACCCATAAACTCCAGACAGACAGCAATGATAATGGCCTGCCTGATGGTCAGAGCCTTGGAGCCGACCGAGGTTCCCATGGCGTTGGCGACATCGTTTGCTCCCACGCCCCAGGCCATGAAAAAGCCAAACAGGCAGGCGAGAATCAGCAGTATCGTTCCATACTCAGCGATAATGCTCATGGATGTTATTCCAATCATTAGAGTTAACGGGCAAGCAGCAATTGAAGATAACTGCCAACTCTTGAGGCGCGATCTGCCAGATCACCGACCCAGTCGATAATTTTGTAGAGAAAAATGACTTCCACAGGGGGGAGGTCCTTTTCCAGTTTGAAGAGAATTTTTCTGACTTCAATCTGGTGTTTGTCGGTATCGCTTTCTATCTGGTCCAGCTCTTCAATGAGCTCTTCCACCAGATTGACTTCTCTTCCCCTGAAGCCTGTTTCCAGAAGTTCATCCAGTTCATCCATGGCTCTGACCGCTTGCGCAGAAGTGGCAATGGAGCGTTTCAGGTAGTCCATAAAAGCCTCTCTCATCTCCTGAGGGATCATCATTTGTCTGCCCAGTACAATGCCGGCAATATCCTTGGTCCTGTTTGCTACTTTATCTTGCACCGTCACGATCTCCAGAAGGTCATTTCTGGGCACTGGCAGAAACAAGCTTTTGGGAAGGGAGAGTCGAACGTTCTTTTTGATGAGATCAGCCTCGTGCTCCAGCTCTACGATGGTTTGCTGAATACTTTCAACTTCCAGCCAGTCACCATCAAATGCTGCTTTGAAAAATGGTTCCAGCTGTATGGCGCATTCGTGTGCCTTGGCTATGTGTTTTTGTATCGGGCCAATAGGAGATCGGCCAAATACACTCGATAGTAGATTGCTGGTTGGCATAGTTGCAGACCTGTCGGATTAAATTTCTGGGGGTCAGACTCCTCGTCGTTTGCGGCGAACGACTTACAGAACTAACTTTGCATCCCGTTCCCTGGAAGAGGGTGGCTGACCGAAAATTATAGGAGCTGTCTGAAAATTGTGCATTGAAACGCCACCTGTACCGGAAATAATGTGGCCATTCTGACGCTCATTTTTCATAACAAACCCTTATTGTTACAGGTAAAATGACCCTTTTATGCCGTCGGTCAGATAACCCGTGAATACTGAAACAGAGTTAAAGTTGTCGCTGCCAAAAGAGCAGATACCTCTCCTTAAGACACTTACTTTCTGGAAAAAGTTCGCCAGCCCGTCACCTGAAACGGTTCATTTGGGCAATACTTACTTTGATACAGCCTCTCTGACACTGAGTCAGGCTCGGGTTGCGTTGCGTATCAGAGAGAAAAATGGTCAGCTTTTTCAAACTCTTAAAACCAAAGGTGAGAGTCTTAACGGACTGACTCGCCGGGGGGAATGGGAGTGGTCAATAGAGCGACCGGAACTGGATATTGAAGGGTTAAAAAAAGTCTGGCCAGAATCATTGGGAGCTTTTCCTAAAGAGTCCCTGATACCGCTTTTCTCGACCGATTTTGATCGTACCTGCTGGCTGGTGGAGTGGTCTGAGCCAGACGCCAGGGTTGAAGTTGCTCTGGATTACGGGCTTGTCCGCTCAGGAGATGAGAGCAGTGTCATCTGTGAGCTGGAGCTGGAGCTGGTGGAAGGTGATGAAAATGCACTGCAAATGATTGCCGATCAACTGGCAAAAACCATTGATTTGAAGCCCGCAGACAAGAGCAAGGCCGAGAGAGGGTTTGAACTGCTTCAGCGAGGCTGAGGCTCTCTCGCTCAGATACCCAAGAACCCAGCCAGCACCAGAACGGTTGCCAGCCCGGTAAAAGCCTGAAGCAGGGTGGCCAGGGTGAACGACTTAAAGCCTGTGGTCGGGCTAATTCCGGAAAACTGGGTGACCACCCAGAAATAGCTGTCATTGGCATGGGTAACAAACATGGAGCCGCATCCCGCCGACAAAAAGGTCAACAATCGACCATTTTGGGAGTCCAGACCTAAGCCAGGCAGCAAGGGGTCTACCATCGAAGCGGCACTGATTAAGGCCACGGTGCTAGAACCCTGGGCGGTTTTGAAGAGAGCGGCTACGAGAAAAGGCAGAATCAGTCCAAGGCTCTCTGGCAGCCCTTGAGCAATTCTGGCTATATGTCCGGTCTGAGCCAACATTCCCGCTAGCGCCCCACCGGCTGTAATGATTAAGATAATCATCGCGCATGAGTGAATACTCTCACTGAACATCTCAGTCAGTCCGGTCTTACAGTGTCGAATCAATGGCAGGCTGGCCAGCAAACCCAGAAACAGAGCATTGGCAGGTTGTGAAAGGAAAGTAGTCCAGCTTTGCTCTTTATTGTCTGTTTGAAAGTTAGCCATGGACATCAGTAACAAAGGCAGAAGGATGGGAATAATCGCTGCCCAGACATTCTTTTGATAAGCAGGGGGGGATTGAGGAGGATCGCTGACCATTTGGCGCTCTTCATTCAGCCAACGGGTGACCCATTTACCCCACAGAATAGCTACAAAAGTGACCAGGAGAGCCACTCCCAGCGCCCAGGGAAGTGCCAGGCTCGGAGATATTCCTAAAATCAGGGTTGCCGCTGCGGGCCCGGGTGTGGGGGGGACCAGAGAATGGGTTGCAAACAGGCCTCCACCCAGAGCAACACTGAGAGAGATCGGGTTGCACTGCACTCTCCGGGCAATAGACTGCCTGATACTGTTGAGCAGGATAAATCCAGAGTCACAGTAAACGGGAATAGAAATGATGTATCCGGCTATACCCATAGCTAACGCAGGAAAACGCCTGGCAATAGAGAGAATCAGCTTCTCTGCGAGAAGGACGGCTCCGCCCGACTTCTCCAGAATATTTCCCAGTAATACACCAAAAATGATGAGCAGAGCGACGTCGCCGAACGTCTTCCCCATATCACGGGATATGAGGGGAGTCAGTTCAGAGATCGGCAGGCCTGAAAAAAAACCTGCGGCATAGGCGCTGAGCAGCAGAACGATGAATGGCGAAAACCTGAAACGGCCGATCAGTATCAATATGAGGACTGTCAGTGAAAGGATGAACAGAAAGCTGTTAACTATTGATGGGGCCACTGTGGAGTGTCTTGAGAGAATAGTGTTGAATAAGAGGCAGTATAGAGGGGATCGGGTCAACTCGTACCCAGAAAGCCGTTTTTACCAGACATCAGTCGCGGTTTATTCTGGCGATATACATAATTGAAGTATTGCTTAATTGAACTGTTGCTTAATCCAACCAGTGCTTGAATGCCCGAATTCTCTTGTAGGCATAAGCCGAGAGTTTAGTGGACAATAGCAAGATGGAAAGCTTTTTCAAGGTAAAAAGGAAACGACAGTGTCCAGTGTCCGTGAGCTGAAGTCAAACGCCAATAAATTCAGGGCCTCACTCAAAAACAGAGAACTCCTTCTGGATCTGCAGACAGTGGTCTCTGATCTGGTTCAGACGGGTCGGCTCAGGCAATTGGAAGCCAATGAAGTACTGGCTCGTCATCGCAATGCTGATCAACTTAAGCTTCATCCTCTGGAGTACATTGCCTCACAGGATCAGAAGGACGCCCGCAGTGGCGCTTCTCTCGATCTCGATACTCTGATGCACTGGCTGGCGGATCTTTCAGGCCAGGAGTATTTTCACATTGACCCTCTGAAAATCGATGCCACAGCCATTACTCCCGTCATGTCTCACGCTTATGCCATACGTCACCAGATTCTGGCAGTAGAAGTCTCGGCTGACGAGCTCGTCATTGCTTCAGCACAGCCCTGGCACAGTGGTTGGGAGGATAATCTCAGGCATATTAACCGCAAGGAAATCCGGCGGGTGGTTGCCAATCCAACCGATATCCGAAGATACACTTCGGAATTTTATCGACTGGCACAGTCTGTCCTGGGTGCTAATGAACATAATGGCGTCCAGTCCACTCAGTTGAACAGCTTTGAGCAGATGCTTGAGCTGGGCAATATGAAGGCTCCGGACGCCAATGACCAGCACATAGTTAATATTGTCGACTGGCTGCTCCAGTATGCCTTTGAACAACGGGCCAGTGATATTCATGTTGAGCCCAGACGAGAGCAGACTCAGCTGCGTTTTCGTATTGATGGGGTGCTACACCTGATCTACCAGATGCCTGCCAAGGTGGCGGCTGCCGTAACCAGTCGCTTGAAGATTCTGGGTCGTATGAATGTGGCAGAGAAAAGAAAGCCACAGGATGGCCGACTTAAAACCCGCAACCCGGATGGCAATGAAGTTGAACTGCGACTATCAACCCTGCCGACCGCCTTTGGGGAAAAGCTGGTGATGCGGATTTTTGATCCGGATGTTCTGGTCAAGGGGTTTGGCGAGCTGGGTTTTTCCAGAGAAGACGAACGTCGTTGGACTCATATGACCTCGCAGCCCAACGGAATTGTTCTGGTCACGGGCCCTACCGGTTCAGGTAAAACCACTACACTCTATTCGACGCTGAAAAGTCTGGCTTCTGATCAGGTGAATGTCTGTACTATTGAAGATCCTATTGAAATGGTGGAGTCCAGCTTCAACCAGATGCAAGTTCAGCATAATATTGATCTGACATTTGCCAGTGGCCTGCGTGCACTGCTTCGTCAGGATCCGGATATCATTATGGTGGGTGAGATTCGGGATTTGGAAACTGCTGAAATGGCGATTCAGGCGGCGCTGACCGGTCATTTGGTGCTTTCCACTCTACACACCAACGACGCGCCGTCTGCCATAACCCGTCTGCTGGAACTTGGTGTCCCCCACTATCTGATCAAAGCAACGGTTCTGGGGGTTATGGCACAGAGGCTGGTCAGAACACTGTGTCCCTCCTGCAAACAGCCGGTGGAACTCGATAAATCTGGTTGGAAATCCCTTACTCGTCCCTGGACGGCTCCCGCGCCTTCGCAGATCTTTCAACCTGTGGGGTGTCTGGAATGCAGGGATACCGGATATAGGGGGAGAGCGGGTGTATATGAGTTAATGCCTATGTCGCAACCCCTTAAGGATATGCTGGCAGAGACTGCTGATATAGAAAACCTTCGTCGTCAATCAATTAAAGAAGGTATGTACAGTCTTCGCCTTTCCGGAGCTCAGAAAGTAGCAACAGGATTAACAACCATTGAAGAAGTGATGAGGGTGACACCGGACCAGCAGCACTGATCGGCTCTCAGCTTTTAAAAGAAATAGTTGCAGTCTCCCAACGACTATTCGATATTAATATGTGAAGTGACAGTGGAACAGTCAGATAATAATGAAAATACTCATCCTTTCAGGTTTGCTGCTATTACCCTTTGTGGTACAGGCACAGAAGGTAATGGAACTGAAGCCTGCCGAAAAAAACCAATCATTTGTTGAGCAGATGCAGCAGAATTTTGATCCGGCTGTGGCTGATCTCGTGCTGGAGTCTTATTTGAACAGCCTGCTCAAGGCAAACGCAATCAAAGGTGTAACCAGAAACTCATCCATAGAGTATTCTGTAAGAGCCAACCGGGAAGGGGAGTTGGTGGTCACTCGCCATCAGCAACTGGAGCGGGGACTGGTCCGAAACAATAACACCCTGACAGTGTACGGCGTTGGCCACACTTTGGAGTCAGACTGTTCCAGTGTTGAGCAGCGTTGCTGGATTTTATATCCCGATAAGGATGAACGTTGGGTTGAAATAGAGTATGCACCCAAAGCCGTGAAGGAACTGGCTAAAGGAATGGGGTTACTGATTAAGGAACTGCAAAGGTAATTTCAGGCTGCAGACCTTGAAACACAAAGACTAAGCATTTCTTTCGCGTGGTTGAGTGTGGACTCGGTCATTTCTACACCGCCCAACATTCGAGCCACCTCTTTAACACGACGATCGCCTTTCAGGCCGACAATTTCGGTGGAGGTTTTGGCATTGCAAACCTTCTTGCTGACATGCAAATGCTGATGCCCCTGGGATGCTACCTGAGGCTGGTGGGTGACACACAGTACCTGACTTCTTTCTCCCAGCTCCCTGAGCATGGCTCCGACAATTTCTGCGGTGCCACCGCCAATGCCTACATCCACTTCGTCAAAGATCATGCTGGGAATGTGAGAGGTTTGAGCGGTTATCACCTGAATGGCCAGACTGATTCTGGAAAGTTCACCACCAGAGGCCACTTTAGCGAGTGCTCTGGGTGGTTGACCCGGGTTAGTCGTCACCAGGAATTCGACCTCTTCAGCGCCATTGGCTGAGAGTGTGCTGCCCTCTGTCGGTGTCAGGGCAATGATAAACTCTCCATGGGGCAGGCCCAGCAAAGCCATGCGTTTAGTGATTTTTTTCTCAAGTTGTCTGGCTGCAGACTGACGTTTTCTGGAGAGTTTTTCGCATTGGTTCTGAAACTCGGATTTTAGTTCGATCAGCTTTTGTTGTAATGCTTCAACTCGTTCATCGCTGAACTGGATGCTCTCCAGCTCAGAGCCAAGCGTGTTTTGTTTTTCCAATAAGGCTTCGGGCTGTACCCTGTGCTTTCTCGCAAGGTCGTAAATAGCACTGAGGCGTTCATCCACATCCTGCATTCTGGCGGGATCGGCATCAAAATGATCGATAAAGTGATTGATTTCTCCCACCGCTTCCTCGACCTGAATCTGGGCAGAGGACATCATCTCTAATGTGTTGTTGATGGCTGGGTGATCTATTTGCAGATCGCTCAGACGCTGAAGGCAGATGGAGAGTTTCTGGAGAATGTTACCTGCCTCATTGTCCGAGCAGATAGCGTTGATCTCGTGACACACGGAAAGAGTGCCTTCAGCATGGGATAACTGTTTGAGTTCCTGCTCAAGCTGTTCCAGCTCTCCTTCCTGAAGCGATAGCTGTTCGAGTTCCTGAAGCTGATAGCTGAGCAGTTGCACTCGTTCATGCTGCTCGCTGCGATTATGGGTGAGAGTGTTCAGTTCATTATGTGTCTGGTTGAACTGATGGGCTGTGCGAGCCACTTCGGAGGCCAGTTTTTGTGTGCCGGCATAATCATCCAGTAGCAGTCGATGGTTGCTTTTTTTCAGTAATGACTGGCTTTCATGTTGGCCATGGATATCAATTAACCGCTCACCAATGGCCCGAAGATCCGCAAGGGGAGATAGTGTTCCATTGATATAAGCTCGGGACCGTCCTTCTTTGGTAATGACTCTGCGGAGAATACACTCATCATCACTGGCCAGATCTTTTTCCTGCAGCCATGCTTTTGCGGCAATGCACTGACTGATGTCAAAAGAAGCGTGAATCTCAGCTTTGTCCGTGCCCTGACGAACACAGTGACTGTCGGTTCTGTCACCCGTGGCCAGGCCAAGAGCATCCAGCATGATGGACTTACCGGCACCGGTCTCGCCGGTGATGACAGTCATTCCACAATGGATGTCCAGATCCAGCTGGTCAACGATGGCAAAGTTGCTGATGGACAGTTGGGTCAGCATGATGAATACCCGCTATTGTAGCTTTACTGTTTATATGTACAGTAACCCGAAGTGTGCGATTCGTAAAGTAAGAGCTGCAAAAAATCCACAGATCCCGACCCGAATGAGATGGGAGGCTGCTTTGATTTTGTTTTGCGGCCCGGTGTTTTGCGAAATGATCGTTTGTGTTAAAAAAAACTGTTTTTCAGGTCTTGAATCCGGAATTCGCGACCCAATATACGTTTCATCTAAACGATTGCCTCCCGGTCGGAGATTCTGGAATGACAGTAGAAAGCAGCAAACCTGATGAGCAGGTAACGGAAGAAGCCACAGAACAGCAGGCAGAAGAAAGCTTGCTGAACGAAGAGGGCGGTGTTGAACTCGACAGTGAAGGTAATCTGACCGACGGTCTTGAGAGTCAGCTGGAAGCACTCAACGAAGAGCTTGCCAGGGCTAAAGATCAGACTCTGCGTGCTGCTGCCGAAATGCAGAACATTAAGCGTCGTGCTGAGCAGGATGTTGAAAAGGCTCACAAGTTTGCTCTGGAAAAATTTGTTGATGCGCTGATTCCAGTGGTTGATAGCCTCGAAAAAGGCATAGAAAGTGCCGAACAGGCACAAGGGTCTCACGAAGCTCTGGTAGAAGGCATGAAGCTGACTCTGAAACAGTTCCTCGATGCATTGGGGCGCTTCGCGGTGGTGCAGGAAGACCCCAGTGGTCAGCCTTTTGATCCGAACTTCCATCAGGCCATGTCGATGGTTCCGAATCCCGATGTTGAAGCCAACACCGTGATTGATGTCTTCCAGAAAGGATACAAACTGAATGGCCGTCTGATTCGTCCTGCTATGGTTGTCGTTTCCAAATAAGTGATTTTGCTGAGAAATATTCAAAAAAGAATGTTTTAACAGCCTTGAAATCAAATCGATTGATCCCATATTGGTTTCAAAGGCCAAAAACAGCCGCTCACCACTCACTGGCAGGCGGTCCTCAGCTGAAGAATTTAATTTAAGAATTGAACTTAAGAATTTCGCTCTGCAAGCAGAGCAATGGAGAGATTGAACAATGGGTAAAATAATCGGTATTGATCTGGGTACCACCAACTCTTGTGTATCTATTCTGGATGGTGAAAAAGCCAAGGTTCTGGAAAACGCTGAAGGCGGTCGTACAACCCCTTCTATTATCGCGTTCACTGACGATGGTGAGACTCTGGTAGGTCAGCCAGCCAAGCGTCAGGCCGTTACCAACCCTGACAATACTTTGTTTGCCATCAAGCGTCTGATTGGCCGTCGTTTTAAAGACGATGTGGTTCAGAAAGATATCCAGATGGTTCCTTACAAGATTGTTGAAGCTGACAATGGCGACGCCTGGGTTGAAGTTAAAGGAGACAAAAAAGCGCCACCTCAGATTTCTGCTGAAATCCTGAAGAAAATGAAGAAGACCGCTGAAGACTATCTGGGCGAGTCTGTTACTGAAGCGGTGGTCACCGTACCCGCTTACTTTAATGATGCTCAGCGTCAGGCAACCAAAGATGCTGGCCGTATTGCCGGTCTGGACGTTAAGCGTATCATTAACGAGCCTACTGCTGCTGCCCTTGCCTACGGCATGGACAAGAAGCAGGGTGATCAGACCATCGCTGTATACGACCTGGGTGGTGGTACTTTTGATATCTCAATTATCGAGATTGCCGATGTTGATGGCGAGCACCAGTTCGAAGTACTGGCTACCAACGGGGACACCTTCCTGGGTGGTGAAGATTTCGATATGCGTATGATCGACTACCTGGCTGAAGAGTTCAAAAAAGACCAGGGTATAGACCTTAAAGGTGATCCTCTGGCCATGCAGCGTCTGAAAGAAGCCGCTGAGAAAGCCAAGATCGAGCTGTCTTCTGCTCAGCAGACTGATGTTAATCTTCCATACATCACTGCTGATGCAACCGGTCCTAAGCACCTGAACGTTAAAGTAACCCGCTCTAAACTGGAATCTCTGGTAGAAGACCTGGTTCAGCGTTCTCTGGAGCCGTGCCGTCTGGCTGTTAAGGACTCTGACCTGGATCTGTCTGACATCGACGAAGTCATTCTGGTAGGCGGACAAACCCGTATGCCAATGGTTCAGGAAAAGGTAGCTGAATTCTTCGGCAAGGAGCCTCGTAAAGATGTGAACCCTGACGAAGCGGTAGCCATGGGTGCTTCCATCCAGGGTGCGGTATTGGCAGGTGACGTTAAAGACGTGCTGCTGCTGGATGTCACTCCACTGACTCTGGGTATCGAAACAATGGGTGGTGTTATGACAGCCCTGATCGAAAAGAACACCACGATTCCGACCAAAAAGTCTCAGGTGTTCTCTACCGCTGATGACAACCAGAGTGCTGTAACCATTCATGTTTGTCAGGGTGAGCGTAAGCAGGCTTCTGCCAACAAGTCTCTGGGACGTTTTGACCTGTCTGACATTCCACCGGCCCCACGTGGCATGCCTCAGATTGAAGTCAGCTTTGACCTGGACGCTAACGGCATCCTGAACGTTTCTGCCAAAGACAAGGCCACTGGTAAAGAGCAATCCATCGTGATTAAGGCTTCTTCCGGCCTGTCTGACGATGAAATCGATCAAATGGTTCAGGACGCTGAAGCGAACGCGGCTGAAGACAAGAAGTTCGAAGAGCTGGCGGCTGTTCGTAATACCGGCGATGGTCTGGTACACGCTACCCGCAAGACTCTGGAAGAAGCCGGTGATAAGGCCACTGAAGAAGAGAAGAGTGCGATCAACGAAGCTCTGACTGCTCTGGAAGAGGCGCTGAAGGGTGACGACAAGGATCTGATTGAAGAGAAGTCCAAGGCACTGTCTGAAGCTTCTTCCGGTCTGGTTCAGAAGATGTACGCTGAAGCACAGCAGCCTGGTGCTGAAGGTGCTCAGGAAGCTGAATCTTCTTCCGCTGCGGACGACGCTGTAGATGCTGAGTTCGAAGAAGTGAAAGAAGACAAGAAGTAAGCCCATTCCGCGCTGCGGTATGAGTTGATTTGGCGGCGCGGGAGCTTTCTCCCGCGCTGTTGTGTTTAAGAGACTGTCTGAAAAGTTTCGCTGATTTTCCAAACAGTCTCTGGTTCAATAAATCGGGATCGATCCCGATGTATGAAAGCGATTTGGATTATTTCGGTCAGGTGATCTGACGGAACCTGACCACAGGGTGTTACTGATGGCAAAACGTGATTTTTACGAAGTACTGGGCGTAGAAAAGGGAGCCTCTGACAAGGAGATCAAGAAGGCCTATCGCCGTATGGCTATGAAGTTTCACCCTGACCGTAACCCTGATGACAAAGAGGCAGAAGGGAATTTCAAGGAAGTCAACGAGGCTTTCGAAATCCTCTCTGATGATCAAAAGCGTGCCGCCTACGACCAGTACGGTCATGCCGGTGTCGATCCTAATATGGGTGGCATGGGTGGAGCTGGCGGCTTTGGTGGAGCTGGCGGTTTTGGTGACGTCTTCGGTGATGTTTTTGGAGACATCTTTGGTGGTGGCCATTCCCGCAGTTCTGTCCAGCGCGGTGCTGATCTTCGCTACCAGCTAGAGCTGAGTCTGGAAGAGGCGGTTAAGGGGACTACCAAAAAAATCAAGATTCCTTCCCTGGTTATCTGTAATTCCTGTGATGGTACTGGTGCCAAAAAAGGGACTTCTCCTGTTACCTGTAGCACCTGTGGTGGTGTGGGCCAGGTGCGCATGCAGCAGGGCTTCTTCTCTGTTCAGCAGACCTGTCCGGACTGTCACGGCACCGGCAAGATGATTAAAGACCCTTGTCTCGAGTGTCATGGTGAAGGTCGTGTTCAGGAATATAAGACACTGTCTGTAAAAATTCCTGCTGGAGTCGATACGGGTGATCGTATTCGTCTGGCTGGTGAAGGTGAAGCGGGCTTCAATGGTGGTCCAGCCGGTGATCTCTACGTTCAGGTCAGTGTCGCAGATCATCCGATCTTTCAGCGTGATGGCAAGCACCTCTACTGTGAAGTGCCTATTACCTTTGTTGATGCAGCCCTCGGTGGCGAACTGGAAGTTCCGACCCTCGACGGTCGGGTAAAACTCAAGATTCCAAAAGAAACCCAGACTGGCAAGTTGTTCCGTCTGCGCGATAAAGGCGTCACACCGGTGCGTGGCGGTAGTCGTGGAGACCTGATGTGTCGTGTTGTGGTAGAAACGCCGGTGCATCTGACTGAGCGCCAGAAAGAGCTGATGGAAGAGTTGAAGGAAACGTTTGCTGCCGAAGGGGAGCATCGTCAGTCTCCTAAGAAAACCTCTTTCTTTGAAGGGGTCAAAAAGTTCTTCGACGATATGGGCAAGTGATCGGTCAGTCAGAATGGAAAATAAAAAAAGTGGCTTCAATGCCACTTTTTTTATGTCCAGCGTTGTTCAATTATTGCGCAGGCTTACAGAAATATTTCTCGTACTCGCTAAGAAAGTATTGATGATTGAAGTACTCTGTGGTCATGGCTCCCAGCGCTTCGTTTCTGTCTCTGAACGGGTTTTTGTAAGCCAGTTCTTTCTGTTCCAGAAGATCCCAGTAATCAGGGTTCGGAGTATCGGTATCATCGTCAAAGTTTGTTATGTCAATATAGGAGAAAATCAGGCGATCTTCTTCTGCAATGACGACAGTATTCCAGGCATGTGTTTTGTGTGTTGAAAACAATCTGTTGGTCAGGTAGACATTTGTCAGTACGTCAGGAAACAGTTGTTTTAGTTGAGCAAAAACAACCATTCCCAATGCCGTATATTTATCACAGTCGCCAATCTCCCTTCGCCAATATTCAGCCAGTGAGCACCCTTTTGGGAAAGTCATCTCCAGCTCGCCTTCATCGACATTCTCGTAGTGAAGCTTTTGTGAAACAATATGAGCTGTCAGATAGAGCAAATTATAGATAGTTGGTTTTTTTACATATTTGGCTATGTTTTCAACGTACTTGAAAATTTCCACCTGGTCGTCCATTGAAAAAAAACTCATACGGCTATGCAGCAATAAGGAGTTAAGCCGGAAAAATAAAGCTTTTGGTAGAGGGACAGGATCTTTTTTACTGTGGTAACCCGTCAGATTACCGATGTACTCAAATTCAAGATGATTTGAGGGGTATACACTGCAGGTTGGCTGGTCTGAGATTAGGGTCGGGTAGGTGCTCAGTTCAATGCCACGGAAGTAGAGAGAAGTTGCATCAGTCATCGTTATGTTTTTGCTCATGGCTTCATGAAGAAAATCTGTAGGCACTTTTGAAGAGTAGAGTTTTTTTAATTCAAATGGTGAGCGGGTGATTCCTTTGTATCCAGGCAGATCTTTTGTCGTCAACCCTTTTTCGAATGTTTCATGAAGATAGCTCCGATCAGAGTCCGAGGCGATATACAGGCCGTTCTTGTTTAAGGGCTCTGCAAGATTGGGAGGTATTCCATGTTTAATGTAAGAAATGATTGAGCTGGAAGAATCAACTCCTGCATCGATATAGCTATTAGCCGTTTGGGGTGTTATTCCTGCCTCGAGAATATCTGCTATAAAAAATGGTTTGGAAATGACTGAGGGATGAAACGTGGCAGCAGTGTCCGGAGTAATGTTGAGATAGGTATAGTAGTCAATCATATTCAAACTGCTTGTTAGAGCATCTTGAGCAAAAAGGTGGACTTCTTCTGGTGTGGTTTCTGCCTCTATGAGGTTCTCAATATCATATTCGACTAGCCCCGCGTTCAAGAAAGCCTGTTTTTTTTGTTCTGTAATATCAGCTCTGGCGCAGAAGCTTGTCATTATCAGCAGCGCAGTGATCAGTATTATGGCACGGTTTGCAATGTTCATAGGTGTACTCCTTTAATGACAGAGTTAATGGTCCTCTAAGTATTAGAGTTTCTGGAGAGCGAGAAGTTCCCCCCAGAGGGGGATATAGATGATTTACAGGTAAAGCCGACCTAGCAGCCTGTCGGACTTAAGACTGTCCTACTGCGGTTGCAATAAATTGGTCTAAAAATCCCTGTTTCTTCGTCAAATAGCTCGCTATTCTCCTCAGAAACAGACATTTTTATCCTCAATTTCTTGCAATCCTCGCTACGGACGCTTAAGTCCGACAGGCTGCTAGCAGGCTCCTGGTATCATGTCCAGCCTAATTCCATTGCGGCGTACAAAAGTATTCTTTGTATTTGCTAAGAAAGTATTGCCTGTTGAAGTTCTCTGGGTACATTGCTCCCAGTCCTTCGTTTTTGTTTCTGAATGGATCCGGGGGGTCGCCAACTGCCTCAAGCAGATAATGAGTGGCGTCAAGCAGTTGTATAAGAAACAGGTGAATAAGATGTAGAATATAGGCATTACCGGGGTCGTAACTTGTTATGTCAATATACGTAATAATCAGGCGATCCTCTTCTGCAATGAAGACGGTATTCCAAGAATGTCTGTTGTATTTTGCAAACAGTTCTCGGGTTAGGTAAACATTTGCCAGTACGTCAGGAAACAATTGTTTCAGTTGAGCAAAAACAACCATCCCCAACGCCATATATTTATCGCAGTCGCCTATGCCCCTCCGCCAATACTCAGCGATTGAACAGCCTTTCGGGAAGGTAAGACTCAGCTCACCATAATCCACTAATTCGTAGTGAATTTTGTCTGAAACAATTTGTGCGGTCAGGTAGAGCAAGCTATAGATCGTGGGTTGTTTTACATCTTTGGCCGCCTCTTCAACGTACTTGAAAATTTCTGCTTGATCGTCTGTTGAAAAGTGGGGCATGTTTTGATGAGTATACATGGAGTTAAGATGGGAAAATAAAGCTTTTGGTAGAGGAATAGGCTCTTTTTTACTCTGGTAGTCAACAAGATTACCCAGGTGTTCAAATTCAAGATGAGAAGTGGGATATACAGTGCAGGTATTTTGGTCAGAGATTAAAGTCGGGTAGGTGTCCAGGTCAATGTTGCGAAAGTAAAGAGACATTGCATCGTACAGCTTTATACCCTTACTTTTAGCTTTATGAAGAAAATCTGGGGGCACTTTGGAAAAGTAGAGAACTTGTAATTCATCGATTGATACGGTGAGCCCACTGTATTGAGACAGGTTTTTTGCCGTTATCCACTGTTTAAATTCATCTTGAAGAGGGAACAGGTCAGTGCTCGTGATTGCGAAAAAGAGGTTTTCGTATAAAGCATTTGCAAGATCAGGGGATATTCCATTTTTGGCGTACCCTTTGATAAAGAAGGCCTGATTAACGCCGACTTCGAGGTATCTATTTGCCGTTTGGGGGCTTAACCCTGCCCGTAGAATTTCATTTATAAAAGCCGGTTCACCAGCCACTTCAGGATGAAATGATGCAACGACTTCCGGAGTAATGTTGCGCTGGGTAAAACTGTGAATGTCATACGGGCTGACCATTGGGGCTTTTTGAGAAAAAAGAAAGACTTCTTCTGCCGTAGTTCCCACCTTTACAAGGCGCTCAATATCATAACCGTCCAGCATGTCTTTCAGGCAATGTTCTTTTTTTTGTTCTGTAATATCAGCGTTGACGCATGAGCTTGTCGTTATGAGTAATGCAGCCATCAGCTTGATGGCATTTGTAATGTACATTGGCGTACTCCTTTACTGCCGGGTTCAATAGTCCATTTAGACCAATCGAACTTTCTAACTCCCTATTGTGCTGAAGATTTGAGCCTTAATCCTGCATTGGCGATCGTCGCCTTGTTCTAAGGCTCAAATATTCATGCTCATCACGGGAGTTAGAGAACACTATTACTATTAGAGTCTCGGGAGAGAGATTAGTTCCCCAGGAAGGGAAATATAGAAGCGTTACAGGTAAGGAAGGCGGTAAAGATTGGGGGGGGGCGCAGCTCATCTATTTTCGAAGCCATTGCTCAGGCACAGATGCTGGAAGTTGTGTGAAGGGGAGATTTATTCAAAGCCCCCGAACAGGGTATTTTTGCCTGAGCCGGATTTCAGTTGTCCGGAAGATTTCTTTCTAATACTTCCAACATCATGTTGTTATCAGGATGCAATGCCTTTTGTTGTAATTCTTTGGCCAGTTCATAAAAACTATCTCCTGGCTTAGTTGTTTGAGACATATAATCAAGCATTATTTCACTTGATTTATCACAGACGTACTGGCAAAACTCGGGTAATCTACCTTCGTCTAATAACCGGGTAAAGTAACTTCGCCGATCATCAGCCGAGAGATCAGTATATTCATGGATTTTTGAGGTATCCGTTCCATTAAAAAAATGCGGAATTAACGTTGGGATTAGCCCAGTATATCTCAGGATATGGTCGGTGACTGCTCCGCATATCTTATCGAGTTCCAAATGGGTATTCTCAGGGTCATACCAGAAATTATGTTTAGTTTTTCTGTCACATAATTCTATTTGCTCTTTGCTCATTGTTAACAGAGCCGATTTAACCTCTTGCATAAGGAATGGATTCAAATGAAATGCACCATTAGCTACTTTCCAGCGGCCTAAGAGTTTCGGGTTGCCTGTTGTTGGTATTTGATGACCACATCTGCCCAGTCCAAGGTAGGGTTTATTTAAGCATTGTGCAATATTAGCGGTGCTGGCTCCCGGTGCATAAATGGGGATGTTGGAAAAATAACAAACCAACTCAAACAGTCGCTTTGGTAAAAAAGTAAATTCAAATACGGTGACCTTATCTATAAGTGATTTCTCAGTGGTAAAATCCAGAGAATAATTAGTTGAAAACTGTATATTGCCAGTATCACTGAGTTCTTTTTTTTCTTTTTCAGGCAGGCTGATATTCTCGCTGTGTGGTGCAATAATAATGATAGGCTTATCGCCAAAACACGCTTTAGCGGCATTTGTGTAATTGTAATACTCATGTTTTGACATTCCCCAGGCATGATAAGAAAGGGCTAAATATATTTTATTTTCTTTGGCCGATTGCAATAATTCGGTAAAAAATTGAGCTAGTTTATCAGTATCATAACCTTGTATTACTGGGTTTTGTAAGCTGTTAGCTATATCCCTTTTCATTAACTCTGGTGTTGACGCATCTTTATTGACCTCGTACGGATAAATGGGCAGATGATTTTCTTGGTTTTCCAGGGGCATTTCCCTTGTAGCTGCATTGAACCATCTGTAGTTAGTTATTTGAAATAATGGAGCTTTTGTTGATGTTTTAAACGAGTCCCAAACGGTGTAAATTTGTAGTGTGTTTTTTGATAAAAGATGGGTTGGTATTCTCTCTTCTATGATGTATGGAATACCAAATATCTTATCCGGTCTTATTTTTGGTGACGATAATTTGTGATCCCCATGAATGATAGATTCATCAATGTCACGCGCAGGTAAACCAGAAAGAAGATTTGGTAATTTATTGCTAAGAGTAGGTTCATAGCCAGAAAAGCGAACTAGATGTAAAGTGCCAGGAGAAAGTCTGACAAAATTTCTTAAGAATTCTATATACAGGTTTAAATTTCCATAACCCTGAGTACTTAGGCCACTTTCTACCAGAAAAACGATTTCTTTAACTTTTCCAGCTTTACTTTGTAAAGAGGTGATTCTATTCATAGATGATGCATGAATCGGTATCTGCCTGAAAAATCCTGAAGAAAAGATATCCATTGCTTGTCCTTTGGTATCAAACAACCAACTTGCTGGAGAGCACTACTTTCGATAATAGAAGACTCTTTACTGTTTTTTACCTTTTTTGGAAGTACCTCTGCGGACGAACTTTCATAAGCTGTTCTTTTTTGATCATGCCATGTAATTCCTTCATTAGTTGAAACATAATAATGCTCTAGTTTAGTCGGGGGCTCAGGAAAAGATTTCTCCGGGGTATTTTCCGGTTTGTGTACTTGGTTTATGACAGAAGTTGCACAAATATCATTCTTAAAGGTTCTGCTTATATTATGGCTTTCCTGACTGGCAAAGGTATCAGTAGTAGTCTGGTCACCTTCTTCTACTTTAATTGTTTTTTCTTGTGTTAGCAGTTCACTGGTAAGTCTGGGTTGAACTGGAAAATGACTATTAATCATAATGTACCTCCGAACCAATTTCCCGTTACTGGCTGAGAAAGCGTTAATAGCTGTATTTCGCTCTGTCGTGTTGATAACTGCCCAATTAGCCAGAAATAGACGATTCCATTCGCCGTTTGGGGGCTTAACCCTGCCTGTAGAATCTTATCTATAAAAATAGGGTCATCAGCCGCTTCAGGATGAAACGATGCAACGACTTCAGGGGTAATGTTGAGCTGGGTAAAGCTGTGATTCTCATCAGGATTGATCATTGGGGCTTTTTGAGAAAAAAGAAAGACTTCTTCTGCCGTGGTTCCTACCTCTGTGAGGCGCTCAATATCATAACCGGCCAGTGCGTCGTTCAGGCAATGTTCTTCTTGTTCTGTAATATCAGCGTTGACACAAAAACTCATCGTTATGAGTAATGCAAATATCAGCTTGATGGCATGGCTTGTAATGTTCATTAACGTAATCCTTTACTCTCGGGTTCAAGTGCCAATATTACTTTAGAGTCTCGGGAGAGTGATTAGTTCCACCGGGAGAGAAATATAGGAGAATTACGGGTAAAGAGGCCGGGTGAGATTACAAGCAGCAGGCTCTGCCCGGAATGCTACGTGGGGTGGCCGCTTTATTCGGAGTGGGGGGCCTGACCATTCGCCTGCTCTCTTCAGTCTCCATTCAAGCCAGCCCTTTTTGGCTATTCCATAGGCTTCTGTCAGTATTTCATCAGTCTTGGAGTCAAGGCTTGGATTCCTTTTTATGTGCTGCTCGTTATCATACTTTGATCTTCCTTTGGGGCACCATTTCCGCAGCAGGTGTGCTATACCGTTTTTAGCAACGCTGGCGAAAAATCAAACGGGTTCGAGGGCAGGAAGAAGTTAACCGGAGAAAATTATGTCTCAACAACGAGTCTTAATGGCAATTCTGGTATTGAATGGATCTATTGCCACAACACTCAGGAAGACGCTTGAAAAGGATTGTACCAGGCTCTACCAGAATCACTTCGGCAAACACTACAAGCTCTTTCCGATCTGGGTGGAAGTGCCTCGTTCACAGGCTTTTTTAGCCGCCCGGCCGAGCAATGCGACCACCATTTCCATTGGCGTGGAAAACGATCTTCCCAACGACATTCGTCATGCATTTATGAGTGAATTCAGTGAACTTTGGATGAAGTATACCGGGTGCAATAAAAACGAGATCATGCTGACGGCGATGGATTTTCAGGCACAACAAGATTTATTGAAGCTGACTCAGACCCGAATCCGTTCCTCGAGAAGGCCACTGGCCACACTTCAGATGATCGGCCGATTGGCAAAGTCGAAAATCTTTTCACGACACTTTTCCACGTCCATTAACTTTTAAACCTTAGCCTGCAGGAGAACAACCATGCCCCTGTACAATGTTTCAACCCCGGGTGCGGTAGAGATGTCAAAAAGACAACCCTTGTCAAAACTCATTATGGATACCCACTGTTGTTTAACCAGTGCACCTGAGAGTCTTGTAAATGTGCTCTTTAATCAAAATATTCCATTGAAAAAAGGTATTGTTATTCACTTGCAGGCTAACGTCCGCAAAGGCAGGACATCAGACATCAACGACCGACTTAGCCTGGAAATGCAGAACAATATTGCCCATTTTTTTGGGATCGATGCTTCCGGGGTATCAGTATCCCTGTTTGAAGTGCCAGCATCCTGGGTGATGGAAGGCGGCGAGTTGTTACCAGAACCCGGAGAAGAAGCTTCTTGTGAATGGCTTCAGAAAGATCTCAAAGAATGCGAAGACGAGAAAAAGCATGCTGCTTTGGAAACGATGACATAGGCTCTTTGTATCTGGGCAGTTGTTCTGTCGGTAGTCCTTGTTCGAATGCAGTTTGAAATGTTCAAGGGCATGCTCCTTTCCTGTCAGGTTTAATAATCCGCCGGAGAATGGAGTTTTGGGAGAGCCAGTAGCTTCCCCAGGGAAATATAAAAGAGTTACAGGAAAATAAGCCGGAAAGATTGGGGAGATTTTTACAACTCATCTATTCTCCATGTGCGGCTAAGTGACTGCTTTTTTTGTGTTAATAACATTCAAAAAACATTTTTTTCGGGTAGCTTGAGCAGTGAGAAAACTACCTTTGGCGTTAAAATCCGAGCCTGGCCTTTATTCAGGTATTGCTGCATCAATATTGTTCTATTCGTTGTGCAACTGCTTTTTGACGACAGGATCTCCCAACTGGGTCAGTGCGGGTCTGTTTTTGATTTTGTTCGTTGTCATGCTCTGGTCTTCCTTTGGCGTGGTTCGCCATGCTGATGGTCTGGCTGAACAGTTGGGTGAGCCTTACGGCACTCTGATACTGACCCTGTCAGTGATCAGTATTGAAGTCATTGTGATTTCAGCCGTGATGCTCACCGGAAGTCATAATCCAACGCTGGGTCGGGATGTGATGTTTTCTGTCCTGATGATTGTACTGAATGGGTTGGTCGGACTGTCGCTGCTCCTGGGAGGGGTCAGGCATGTTGAGCAGACGTTTAATTTGCAGGGTGCCAACTCCTTTCTGGGGATTCTTGTTCCTCTCTCTGTGTTGGGTTTGATTCTGCCGAATTTTACAGAGTCAACCTCCATAGGTACTTTCTCCCTTGAGCAAATAGTCTTTCTTGTTGTTATGAATGTTGTCCTCTATCTGGCTTTTCTGGGAATGCAGGCTATGAGGCACCGGCACTATTTTGTGGGTGATAATGAAGCCTCTGATCACAGTGATGAAAAGAGGTTGTCTGTCTCGTCGCATACCCTGCTTTTGCTCTGCTATATGGTTCCCATTGTTTTGCTGTCGAAAAAGCTGGCAGTGATTGTGGATTATGGAATTTCTGAACTGGGAGCGCCTTCAGACCTGGGCGGAATGATTGTGGCTATTCTGGTGCTTTCTCCGGAAGGAATGGCGGCGATCAAAGCAGCAAGAGCCAATAATCTTCAGCGCTCTATCAATATCTGTCTCGGGTCGGCTCTGGCCACCATTGGTATGACCATACCTGCCGTGTTACTGATCGGGGTTCTGACTTCCAAAACCATTGTTTTGGGTTTGAATAATGTCGATGCATTATTGCTGGTTCTGACGCTGCTGGTTTCCATCGTGAACTTTTCCTCAGGTAAAAGTAACCTTTTCCAGGGGGTGACTCATCTGACATTGTTTTTCTGCTACATCATTCTGATCTTTGACTGATCCTGATTCATAACTGCTTTTCTCTTCGATTCATTGGCTCGTGAGCTCCCATAAGAAAACCCGTTCATAAGTGCTCTGAATTCAGTTGTTTTTCGGAAGAAAAATATTGTCTTTTTATTAATACTGTGTTTGAATGCGAAAAATTTGCATTAGATTTGTTGAGGCAGTTGGCGTGCCCCTGAGACTCCTGATAAAAGTCGGATAAAAAAAGCGAGACGGTGATTCAAATTACCTCTCGCTTTTTTTGAGCGTGCTCTCTAAGGAAACAGGGTTATAACGTTACTGTCTTGAGAGCTTCGCCCATCAGGTTTTACCCTTGCTGACCTGATTGGGAACAGGTCGAACAGCCTTAAGCGTAGAAAATCATTTTGCCCATGAATGAGATGATTTTCATGAGGTGAATGTGGGAGGAATCATTGACTAAGTCAGCCGTACTGGCTCTGGAAGACGGAAGTCTTTTTCGGGGCATTGCCATTGGATCCGATGGAGAAACCAGTGGTGAGGTCGTTTTCAATACAGCCATGACTGGCTATCAGGAAATACTCACCGATCCTTCTTATTCCCGTCAAATTGTGACTCTCACCTACCCCCATATTGGTAATACTGGCATTACTCCCATAGACGAAGAGTCTACTGAAATTCATGCTGCCGGCCTTGTTATCCGAGATCTTCCCCTTCTCGCCAGCAACTGGCGGAACAGGATGCCTCTTGATGAGTACCTTCGTACTAATCACATCGTAGCCATTGCTGATATTGATACCCGTCGCCTGACCCGTATCCTGCGAGAAAAGGGTGCCCAGAATGGTTGTATTCTGGTGGCCGATGAAAACGGTCATATTGATGAAGCGACAGCCCTGGAAAAGGCTCGGGCATTCCCCGGCCTGAAAGGTATGGACCTTGCCAGAGAAGTGACAGTTTCGGAGTCCTATGAATGGAAAGAAGGTGTCTGGTCTCTGGAGTCCGATGATCACCAGTCTGTTGATGAGCAGCCTTTCCATGTTGTGGCTTATGACTTTGGTGTAAAGCGCAACATACTCAGAATGCTGGCCCAGCGTGGTTGTCGTTTGACGGTTGTACCCGCAGAGACTCCTGCGGAAGAGGTTTTGGCCATGAGTCCGGACGGTGTTTTCCTGTCCAACGGTCCCGGTGATCCGGAGCCCTGTGATTATGCCATCAAGGCCATTCAGGATATTCTGGAAACCCGTATCCCGGTCTTTGGTATTTGTCTGGGTCATCAGCTGCTGGGTTTGGCCAGTGGTGCTGCCACCATGAAGATGAAGTTTGGTCACCACGGGGCCAACCATCCGGTCCAGGATCTGGATTCCGGTGTCGTAATGATTACCAGTCAGAATCACGGTTTTGCCGTGGCTGAAGAGAATCTGCCTGAAAATATCCGGGTTACTCACAAATCCCTGTTTGATGGCAGTCTTCAGGGTATTGAGCTGACAGATCGGCCCGCCTTCAGTTTCCAGGGACACCCTGAAGCCAGCCCTGGGCCGCACGATGTAGCAGTGCTGTTTGACCGGTTTATCACTATGCTGGAAGAGCACACAGCCGCTTCCAAATCCTGATCAGGTCGCTTGAAAGAGAGACACACAGTACAGACTCAACAGGCTTTCGTGAGCGGAAAGCTCCGCAAGCCTGAGACAAGTTACGAGAGCAACGATGCCGAAACGTACAGATATTGAAAGCATCCTGATCCTGGGTGCGGGTCCTATCATCATCGGTCAGGCCTGTGAATTTGACTATTCCGGAGCCCAGGCCTGTAAAGCCCTTAAAGAAGAAGGGTATCGTGTCATTCTGGTGAACTCTAACCCGGCCACCATCATGACCGACCCCAGTATGGCAGACGCGACTTACATTGAGCCCATTCGCTGGGAAACCGTCGCCAAGATCATCGAGAAAGAACGTCCGGATGCGGTGCTGCCTACCATGGGTGGTCAGACGGCTCTGAACTGCGCTCTGGATCTGTTCCATAAGGGAGTTCTGGAAAAATATAATGTCCAGATGATCGGCGCCAGCCGTGATGCCATCGACAAGGCTGAAGATCGTGAGATGTTCGACACGGCAATGAAGAACATTGGTCTGGAAACACCTCGCTCCGGCATTGCCCACACTATGGAAGAAGCTCAGGTTGTGCTGGATCAGGTGGGCTTCCCCTGTATCATTCGTCCTTCTTTCACCATGGGAGGGTCCGGTGGTGGTATTGCCTATAACAAGGATGAATTTGAAGAGATCTGTAAACGTGGTCTGGACCTGTCACCCACCAGTGAGCTACTGATCGATGAATCCCTGATTGGCTGGAAAGAGTATGAGATGGAAGTGGTCCGTGACCGCAATGACAACTGCATCATTGTCTGCTCTATCGAGAACTTTGATCCGATGGGCGTTCACACCGGTGACTCGATCACGGTCGCACCTTCCCAGACGCTCACTGATAAAGAATATCAGATCATGCGTAATGCCTCTGTTGCTGTTCTGCGAGAGATTGGTGTTGAAACCGGTGGTTCCAATGTTCAGTTCGGTATTTGCCCGGACACCGGCCGTATGGTCGTGATCGAAATGAACCCCCGGGTATCCCGTTCTTCCGCTCTGGCTTCAAAAGCGACTGGCTTCCCGATTGCCAAAGTGGCAGCCAAGTTGGCCGTAGGGTACACCCTGGATGAACTGCGAAACGAAATTACCGGCGGTGTGGTCCCGGCTTCTTTCGAGCCTACCATCGATTACGTCGTTACCAAGATTCCCCGTTTTGCCTTTGAGAAATTTCCTCAGGCTGACGACCGCCTCACTACCCAGATGAAATCGGTGGGTGAGGTCATGGCCATTGGTCGTACTTTCCAGGAGTCCATGCAAAAAGCCCTTCGTGGTCTGGAAACCGGAGCTACCGGTTTCAATCCAATGCTGGATGTTTCTGATGAAGGTGCTATCGACAAGATCAAGGCAGAGCTGGTTGTTCCAAAAGCGGATCGTCCTTACTACGTGGCAGACGCTTTTCGTGCCGGTATGACGCGTGAGGAAGTCTTTAACAGCTGCATGATCGATCATTGGTTCCTCGTCCAGATCGAAGACATTGTAAAAGAAGAGCAAAGCCTGGTTGGCAAAGATCTGTCTGCGCTGGATGCCGACACTCTGTTCAGACTCAAGCGTAAGGGGTTCAGTGATGCACGTCTGGCAGAGGTGATGACCATCTCTGAAACAGAAGTGCGTAACCATCGTCGCCAGCTGAACATCAAGCCGGTCTTCAAGCGTGTGGACACCTGTGCGGCCGAATTTGCCTCCACGACAGCTTACATGTACTCCACCTACGAGGAAGAGTGTGAAGCTGTGCCAACCGATAATGAAAAGATCATGGTTATCGGTGGTGGTCCAAACCGTATCGGTCAGGGTATCGAGTTCGATTACTGCTGTGTGCATGCCGCCATGGCTGCCCGTGAAGATGGTTACGAAACCATCATGGTTAACTGTAACCCCGAAACGGTTTCTACTGATTATGACACTTCTGACCGACTGTACTTTGAACCAGTTACTCTGGAAGATGTTCTCGCCATTATTGATGCTGAAAAGCCCAAGGGTGTGATCGTTCACTACGGTGGTCAGACACCTCTAAAGCTGGCTCGTGCTCTGGAGGCTGAAGGTGTGCCTATTATCGGTACCAGTCCGGATGCAATTGACCGTGCCGAAGATCGTGAACGTTTCCAGGGCATGATCCAGAAGCTTGATCTGCTGCAGCCTGCAAACGCCACCGTGCGCAGTGCTGAAGAAGCTGTAACTAAAGCCAAGGAAATTGGCTATCCGCTGGTTGTGCGTCCGTCTTATGTTCTGGGTGGTCGTGCCATGGAAATCGTGGCCGGCGAAGATGAGCTTCAGAAGTACATGAAGGAAGCTGTTCAGGTTTCCAATGACAGTCCGGTGCTGCTGGATCTGTTCCTGAACCGTGCCGTAGAGGTGGATGTCGATGCAGTTTGCGACGGCGAGCGCGTGGTCATTGGTGCCATTATGCAACACATTGAGCAGGCAGGCATTCACTCTGGTGATTCCGGTTGCTCTCTGCCTCCCTACAGTCTGAGTCCCCGCATCCAGAACAAGATCCGTGAGCAGGTGAAAGCCATGGCTATGGAACTGGGTGTAGTCGGTCTGATGAATGTTCAGATGGCGTTGCAGGACGGTGAACTCTACGTGATCGAGGTTAACCCTCGTGCATCCCGAACAGTGCCTTTTGTGTCCAAGTGCATTGGTCACTCTTTGGCCAAGATTGCCGCTCGTGTCATGATGGGCAAAACTCTGGAAGAGCTGGAGTTTACCAAAGAGATCGTACCTCCATACTTCTGCGTGAAAGAAGCCATCTTCCCGTTCAATAAGTTCCCGGGTGTGGACCCGATTCTTGGCCCTGAAATGAAGTCTACCGGTGAAGTGATGGGTGTTGGTGCTTCTTTCCCGGAAGCCTATTACAAGGCTCAGCTGGCTGAAAATATGGCACTGCCGGAAGGTGGGCGTGTCATCATCAGTGTCCGTGATCAGGATAAGCCCATGGTGCCTGGTATCGCCCGTCTGTTAATGGATACCGGTTTTGAGCTGGTGGCTACCAGCGGCACTGCCCAGGTGATCGAAGATGCCGGTCTGCCCGTGACCCGGGTCAAAAAGGTGATGGAAGGTCGACCAAATATGGTGGACAGCATCGTCAATGGTGATATAGCCTTTGTCGTCAACACTACCGAAGGTCGTCAGGCCATTGCAGATTCCTATAAAATCCGCCGATCTTCCCTGACCAAAAAGGTTCTCTACACCACCACCATGGCAGGTGCGGAAGCCATTGCCCGGGCCATCGCCTTTGGTTCGGAGAAAACAGTCAGAAGACTTCAGGATTTACACGAAGGTAAGACTGGATGAATCGATATCCAATGACAGTGGAGGGCGAAAAAGCCCTCCGTGAAGAGTTGGCGCAACTGAAAACCGTGGAAAGACCACGCATTTCCCAGGCGATTGCCGAGGCCCGGGAATTGGGGGACTTGAAAGAAAACGCTGAATATCACGCAGCTCGTGAACAGCAGAGCTTTACTGAGGGTCGTATCAACGATATTGAGGGCAAGTTATCCAACGCTCAGGTTATCGATATTACTACGATCAAGAAAACCGGTAAGGTTATCTTTGGTACCACAGTTGTACTGGTTAATCTGGATACGGACGATGAAGTCGAGTACAAGATCGTGGGGGATGATGAAGCAGACATCAAGGATAACAAGATCTCTGTTAATTCACCGATTGCCCGTGCCCTGGTAGGTAAGGAAGAAGGTGATGTGGTGGTTGTAAATACACCTTCCGGCAATGTTGAATATGAGATCGATGAGGTTAAGCACATCTGATGATCACGATTCTCTGCATGGGTCGATGGCCTGTGCAGAGAAGCTGGTTTCCCGCCCTCTGCGCTCCCTGAAGCTCTCATCCTCTGTGTATAAGTACCTGGCCAATGGGTTTTCATAGCTATGTCAGCATAACTGACAAGCCTGTTAGTGACCTTTCCAGCCATTGATTGCATTCTTGTGTTCAGAAAAAAAACACAACAAGGATTCATGGAGGGAGTGTTATGATGGATTTACTGCGGACAGGCTCAGTGCCATTTAGTAAGAAAACTATTGCCGATAAATTGGAGCAAATTGGAAGTGCTGCCACAAAACTCGGGCGCCACACGGTCGGTAAGCTCAAAAGAGCTTATGGCTATATGAAAACCGGCGACTTTTCTCACACTCACTACCCTGAGCAAAGCTCAAGCTCAGACAGTACCAGACAGTTTTCAGAGCGTGCTATTGCCAGACCGCCTTCAGAAAGAGGTGTTGTCAGGCCGGCTTCAAAACCTGCCCAGCCGGGGAGTAATGGCAACGATCTGGCAGCCAGACTTGAGAGTCTCAAAAGTGACTGCTCTCGGGCACATACCGGGCAGGATCTCTTGGCGATGAAACAGAAAACCGCAGACCTGCTAAACGATGCCAGAATAAAGCTTCAGGATAATCCTGAGGCGGATAAAATTCTTCAAAAACTAAATACTGCGGCTCATCTGCTTGATGCTTCATCTGAAGCTGATAACCATGTCCACGAGGCTGCCGACAGTCTACAGAAGGTGCTGCTAGATATTAAATTTGATGAATTGAGCCAGTTACGCGATCAACATCAGCAGATAATCCAAATAGAAAAAGAGGTTGCTGATGTGTGTGGGATGATGAAAACCCTGCAAGGTCTGGTTTATAAACAGGGTGAGGAGGTGAGCCGGATTGAAGATAATATCACTCGAAGCAGTGAGAATGTCAAAGGTGCCGGGGATTCTCTCGATTCAGCGCAAAAGTCCGCTAAAAAAGCTCGTAAACTGAAGATTGTTTTAGGTATTGTGCTTGCCGTTGTCGGCATCACACTTCTGGCCTGCTTGCTCTAATTGGCTCCCGGAACTCGAAGGTGTGAGATGATCAGCTACTCACACCTTCAAATCCTTTAGCTTCAGAACCGTAAGAGTATCCGATATTTGACTGACAATTCTTCGCTCATTTTCTCTCAATGATCCTTGTGGAAACCTATCGTTCAGCAGACTTAAAAGCCTTTATTACTTCATTAGCTCAAAGCATCTTCAGGACACTCCTGCTAACAAGAACAACATCAAAAAAATCAGGCTTTCCCTTTAACTGTTATTGCAATATTCCCTTCTCGACTTCCGATAAATAATCAGAAGGCAGTGTTATGCCTATACTGTTAGCTTTGGATTGGGTGTGTTTGTAAAATGAAGACAGTTAGAAGCGTACTTTTTATTTTTAAAATAATCCGATACCTCATGTCAGCTTTGCTATCTTGTAGCTGAAAATTCAAAACTTTTAGGAACTTGGCTTATGAAAAAAATAGCTGCCTTGATATTTTCGTTACTTTTTGTTGAATCTACCCTTTCTGATGAGATTTCAGTTCACTGGCTATACAGTTGGATGCCTTTTACCTATACAGTACCAGAAGGAAGTGTTGGTATTTTTTTCAGAGGTGGATTTTATAAGGAAGTTTATGAGCCGGGAATACACAGATTATTCACATGGCCTGTTACCAAAGGAATGCGAATAAATGTAAGGCCACAGATAGATATTATTGAGGATATAGCATGTGGTACTATGGATGGTCTCACAATCAAATTTCCTAGAATTGCCGTTTATAATCAACTCCATAAAGACCAGGTATTAAATGTTGTCTCAAATTTTGGAGAAGATTATGATCATTACTTAATAACAGAACCTACAATTCAGGCTGTAACAGAGCTGTGTACGACGATGACAGCCCAGGAAATATACATTGATAAGTTTCCTACTATAAACGATTTTTTGTTACAACACTTGGTTGAAGAGCAAGAGAAAAGTAATTCTAAATTAAAAATAAATAAAGTGGTTGTTTCTAAGCCGGTTCTTCCAGGAAACATAAGAAAAAACTACGAAGTTATTGTGGAAGAGAAAAGCAAGCTTGTGGCTGTTTCACAAATTCAAGCCAGGAAGTTAAAGGAAGCTGAAACCGAACAGTTGGAACGATCAAAAAAAGCTCATACAGATAAAATGGTAGCTGAAATAGAAAATGAAAAAAAACTTGCTGAAGAAAAAAATAAAATGGAATTAGAGAAGATTCGAGTGGCTGTTAGAATCCATCAATTACGTGAAGACGCTGAAGCAGAGGCGTTTATACTCAGGCAAAAGGGTGAAGCTGAAGCCTATGTAATACAAGTTAGTGGTGAAGCTCGTGCCAATGCTACGCTGCAAGAGGCAATAGCCAATGAAAGGCTCATTACACCTTTATATGTTCAGCTAAAACAGGCAGAGGCGTTTTGGAGAAATAACAACTCTAAACTGATATATTTTGGAGAAAATATTCCTAAAACTGTATATCCAGGCCTCATTGACTCAGAAAAAATAAGAAAGTTTGCAAATTAACGCAAGTATATTTTAGTGCCAGCTAACGCTGGAAAAGAAAGGAACGGCATCTACAGTATTGGAAGCTCGCTCCTTTAGGGGCGAGTAGTTCACGCCTTAATGGCAACGCCAATGCTTATGCAACTTTTAACGGGTATAGAGCACTAGGGAAAACGCTCATGAAAATCGGTAAAGCTGCTAAACTGATGATTTTTCAATTAGTAGAGTATCGAATATGAAAAAATATTACTTCTTTTTTTTTGCTCTATGTTTTTGTCATGTTGCACTTTCAAATGAACGGTTTATAAACCCTAAGCTTGTTTATAAATCTGGTTGGCTTGAATTCAATATTCCGGAATGGATTGATTTTCTTGATTATGAAGATGGAGAAAAAGTTCAAACCAGTGAGGGACGCACATTTTATATTGCAAACAAAGATGGCTGGCAGTCTGATGCTGGCCGAATGGTCAAAGTTTTCTTAAGGAATGAAATTGAATCGGACAAAGGGTTGCTTTATTTAACTGGTTCTGAAATGAGTGCAGGTGTTTTTGAAATGTATAAAGTTTCGATACAAGGTAGGAACGCTATTTGTAGATGCAGTAACCCAGCTTGCGAAGCGGGGTTTATAACAATAGTTCCGGATAGGACCTACCGTTCGACTATTAAAGTAAACAATCAAATTACTTACTCAATAACATTTATTATCGAAAATAATGCACTTACCCTGACAGTTGTGGATGATACGACACCTTCAAATAGTGTGAAAATAACATACGAATGCGCAGTCAATTCAAGCAGTTAACCCATTAAATCGGTTTATGGGGACAGGTAATGCCGGATTCATTGTCAGGTGGCATGTATCTTGATGTGGTTCACTACGATTCTATTAGCTTATTGATATATTAAAGAAGGGAACTTTTTACAAAAGTTCTGGTCAAAGGATGTATGATCAAAGAAATTGAAAGGATGCTAACCTATGAAAAATAAAGCTTACTTATTATTAATTCTTTCTCTGGCGTTCTCACGTTATTCATACCCGTGTCTTGTAAGTGATAATTACAAAGGCTACAGGTCAGAGGCCATCTGCACTGAAGAACCTCTGTCTATCGAAGAAAAAGCTAAAAAAATTCTGGCTAATATCGAAAAACGTCCATTGAAAGAGAAGAAAATAAACGCTTCTATAAAATCAGCTTACTTAGAGATTAGATCTTTGACCAATAGGCTAAGTAATGGCAAATCTACAGAAAGGTTATTTTTAGTTGTACGCGATCAAAATAGAACGTTTTCAAAGGATATAACTGAGTATTCACTCGTACTCTTTAATGATGGGATGGTCGTGTTCCCGAATACTCGCGATGTTAAGCATGTAATGGAAGATTCAGGATTTTCAATTTCATATATTAATAAAACTATAGATAAATTAAAGAATAAGCATTTGACAATGGCTTTTCCAGAAGTCGTTTCAGATCTTGGCATTCCTATGGATCAAATTTTTATAAAAGATGGGTTTTCAAAGTATATATCGAGAATTAAAGTAATGATTGACGCTTCTAAAAAAGAAGCGTCGCTTTCTGGAATTTTGCATAAGAATACGCCTCATGTTATTGCTTTATTACGACGTCATTTTCCTGATATCGAACAACTACATTTGGATATTATACCCGGTACTAACGACGCGGTTTATGTGTTCGAGTCAGCTTTACTTGTACGTTATTTCTCTTTAAACACATACATAGGAAAAGACAGTCACGTTTTTTCTGGGGGTGTTACATTGTTTTTCTCAGGTGCGAAGAAATTTTTTCACAGTGGAGCAATATTAAAAGATCATGGTTGGCAGGCAAATACTATTGAACAGGGTCAACCTGGGAGTGAATTTAGTGACCAGCAATTAATGCTCAACGATTTAAGAGAAACGCTTGGTTACCCTGTTTTGCTTAAGGAATTGACAAAAAGTTTAACACCTGACGTCTTTCATCGATTTACACCTGATGAGTTATCATCTATGGGGGCTGTTCTCGTTAATGATGAGCTTTGAAGCATAAACCTTTAAATCGCTGGTTTCCTAAAATGTAATGATTTTCTCCCGATAAAATCGATGTAGGCTCACGAGCTAAGTTGTCATCTCGTGTTCTACTGGAGACCGGTCATTTAAGATTAAGTGTCATTGACTCGATATTCAGCCCTATTAACTCTCTGCGGCTCTGATTATATCCATAATTTTTTTCTATCTTGATCATTATAAAAAGTGTTTTCACTCAAGCTGTGATCAATATCATTAGATCGAGAAGCTAGAATTACAGATTCTTCCTCAGTAATGTGTGCCAAAATTAATCTTAAAATATTGATAGCTGACTCTGGCTCAAGAAAACTAACTTTGGCTAAATCTTCACAAGATGGAGTTGTATCTTTTATGTCTGATTTAGATCTACGAGAAAAAAATCCAATTTCAATTAAATTTTTGGATTGATTTAGTTGATATAAATGCTCAAATAATTCGTTTCTTTTACAAGTGCCAGTGTGGTCTTTCTCTGATAAGAGAGATGAATAAGCACAAATTGCATCTTCAGCCAGTGGAATGCCTCTAATGTATCTAGCAGCCTGTCGGACTTAAGACTGTCCTACTGCGGTTGCAATAAATTGGTCTAAAAATCCCTGTTTCTTCGTCAAATAGCTCGCTATTCTCCTCAGAAACAGAGATTTTTATCCTCAATTTCTTGCAATCCTCGCTACGGACGCTTAAGTCCGACAGGCTGCTAGTGCTTTCCATGCCTTGAACTAAACCGTTGAACGGATTCATTAAATAGAAGTCAACAGTATATTCAAATACGTTAGAAATGTTGGAGTAAGCGACTTCGAGATCTTCCTCTACCAGTATTTTAATCAGATTATCCATGACTTCTCTTGAGAAATAGTTTGCCTCTACGGCTTGTATGCGGCATTCACTTAAAGCAGATTTAAATTCCTCTAATCGACTTTGAGATGAAAGGCAATGTAGCTCGCCCATTGCTTCTTTATACATTGCCGCTGACTCTGAAATTTTTGTTTCATCTGCGTCTTCTATACATCCTGATTCTTTAAAGACTCCAAAGATAAGTTGATTAACTCATCATGATATTCTGGATTGTGTGAAGTTAAAGAGGTCAATTTTTCTAATATTTTTTCAATGAATTTTAAAAGAACCGGGTCACAATCAACTTGTATGATTAATTTTGATATTCGTGAAAGCTAGGGTATACAAGATAGTAAACCTGACTCACCCGTTACAATGGATGCTCTTCTTTCATTTACCGCGGGTGCGTTCAGAATTTCAGCTATAGTGTTTGCAAGTGAAAATTTATCTCCTCCAATAGCTGCTAATGAAAACTTTTTTCCTTATTACACTGTTGCTGTGCCCATTAATCGCAAGCTCTGTCTATGAAGAGGAACCAGAGTCTTCAGTAAGTATCATAAGCAGACAGATAATGATAGGTGTGATCGGTGGTACCATTGAATTTACTTTTTCCACTTGCATTCTAGTCCCGATAGCTTCTATATTTCTTCCAATAGATGAAAGAGAATGCGAGTGTATAACAAGTCAGCCTGTTTTTATCAGGGGTTTAGGCCTTGTTGTTGGGTCGACCATGGAAGAAGTCTTTTTTCGCTTTTATTTGCAGCCAATGCTGAATTATGTTTTATGCCGAAGATTATGCCGTCCCCTATCATCAATTGGTATTTTATTTGTCAACCAACGTTGTATTGGCAGTGATCTCTCTTTATGTTTTACAAATATTTTTTTCGGACTTTGTCATTTATTAAACCCAGTCAGGTCACCTGTCCAAGTTGTTAGTGCTACAGTGTCAGGTTTTTACTATTCATATATATATAACCATCATGGTTCAATCGCTGTAATCACCAGTCATGTGACACATAATCTTCTCTGTCTTGCTTTTGCACATTACCTTCAAAGATAAAAGTGCACCTGTCGTCTGCGTAAGCAGTGTTGTACTATCGTAAATGCTATGGTCAAAGACCGCGTACACTAGAACCCCGGGATTGCTGAATAATCAGCTGTTGATGCCATAGTTGATTTTTAAATGCATTTTATTGCAATGAGCTGATAAGTCTGCCAGTACTTGATTGCACCTGACACTGTTCTACCTTCGCTATCTCTTTCAATAAATTACTCAACCTTATCCGGTTCATAACCACAATCTACAGCTTTCTTGTTGCCTGATGGATTTAGTGCTTCAGCATAATGGAGAGAGTGCCTTAAATTTTGTCAAAACACGTATTAACGATTTCGTAGAAAAGCCACCACAAAAGCTGTTATCTCCAGGAGCTGCTGAACCGGATTGTGCATTTGAAACACTCTCTATCAGAAGTCAGGAAGCTCTGTTTCCCCTCACACCGCCTTCTGCTTTCCAGTGCTTTGAGATCCTCTCGATGGGCTTTCGGTCTTTTGAGAGAGAGTATTGCAAGTGCTTAATCTGACAAAGCCGCTCTGATATAACTGAATGACTGAAGCAGGATTAAATTAATATTAAAGTGAGTCTCTTGGAGAGACTAGTCTTGGAAGTCTTTTTTCTACAGGCTCGTTATGTTGGTTGAGGAAGGTATCAAAAATGTATTACTTTTTCTTTTTATTATTTCTTGCAGTAGTCAGCGCAGTTAAGGCTTCTCCTGACCAATGTGAAAAAGGTTATCTGATTTTAAAGCTAAGCGAAACGACAAGGCAAGAAATCATACAACAAGGTAATAAATCTGAGAATAAAATTTATCTGGAAGATCATCAAGGAAGCAGAATAGATCTTCATCATATACAGCAATTGCCTGAAGAATTATCTACCGACTTTTTTGAAGATCGCTATATGGATATTGATTTTGTTTCAGAAATAAATTCTGCATACGGAGGAGATTGCATCTTTTTTAGTTTTGATTTGCCTGAAAATCTTTATTTGACCGGATTCTTTGGTCCCTTCCCTATATTCAATAGAATAAAACATGAATGTTTAAGATGTTCGCTATTTGCGGGCTTGAGTGATGATTTGTGTTGGGCTACAGGCCGTTGGTTTGGCTTTACAAAGGAGTCGGGGGACTTCTTGTCACTTATATTGCCAAGGTATGAAATTAAATGGAAAAGAAAAAACAATGAAGTTTTACGAGAGCTTTTACTATTACCCCCAGACAAAAATAAAGGCTTCCCGGGAGGTATGGAATATCTAAAAGCTAAAGCTCATTTTGAAAGTTATCAGAAGTAATCTGACTAATAGTCAAAATCAACATAAATCGGGCAGCCGGAGGTCTCTAATCTCCAGCACCCAGTCGAGTCAACCAAGGGAACCTCTCCCTTGGCTGGTTGAACCTGAAGGATCAGCCGGAAGTTATGATCTGCTCCGCATAGGACCGCGTTGCTGGCATTGTCTTTATGGATATTGTGCAAAGTAACAGTTGTTGAGTTTACCATGCCATCTCCTATTTACGACTGAAGTACGCAACCCCTGAGAGTGAAACGCTATAGCTATAAAAATAAACCGTCGTATTTTTATTGGATCAACCACTTCATTCGCTACCAACAGCTTAAGCACTAAAAGCATTCGGGGTCCGAGCACGTCAGACAGTTTGAGCTTAACTTTTCGGTCGACGCCGGATTGCTGCTTCAAGGCAAAACCAAGTATTGAATGCGCTGAACTTTTTATAGAAAAAGAACTGGTCAGGGTGCCTCAAACCCAGGCACCCTCAAACGTCAGAAGCTTTTGACATTAGACAGGTTGGGCTTGGCGTCTTTGTTCTCTTTGAAGATAAGAGCAATGTTACCAATGGTCTGAATCAGTTCTGCCTGAGTCTGGTTGCACAGCTCGGCAATAGCTTCTTTCTTGACTTCACGGTCACCCACTGCAAACTTCACCTTGATCAGCTCGTGATCGTGCAGGGCGCGCAGTGTCTCTTCAATAACGCCATCACTCAGACCGTTGCCCGCTACCATTACGACAGGTTTCAGTTTGTGGCCGAGGGAACGGAAGTGTCTCTTTTTTTCAGAACTAATGCTCATGATTTCAGAATCCTGAGGCTGAATATCCAGTAAGCCGATTGCCTACAGCCATGGCAACCGGGCAACAGGTTCCTGATGCGCGATAAACAAGGTTGTATTTTACAGACCTGAATCGGCGGCTCGCTGCCCGGTTTTTGTAAGATAGGGAAAAACCGGGTTGGAAACTGTTGATCAAAAGTTCATCATTGTACTTTATTCTCTATGGCTCACAAGTCCAGTAGTCATGAATAATGCTTTTTAAGGTAGGTAGTGTAAGGTAGAAATGGCCAGATCCAAAAGCAGTGCCCGCTGGCTGCAGGAGCACTTTGAAGACGAATACGTAAAGCGTTCACAGGAAGACGGCTATCGATCCCGGGCCAGCTATAAGCTGATCGAAATCCAGGAGAAGGACAAGCTGATCAGGCCGGGGATGAAAGTGGTCGATCTGGGGGCGGCTCCTGGCGGCTGGTCTCAGGTAGCTATCGAAATGGTAGGGGATAAGGGTCGTGTGGTGGCTTCAGATATTCTTCCCATGAACCCCATCGCCGGAGTTGATTTTATTCAGGGCGATTTTACCGAGGACGCTGTACTGGAAAAAATACTCAAGACGATCGGAAGTGATAAAGTAGACCTTGTAATTTCAGATATGGCCCCCAATATGAGTGGTACACTGGCGGTTGATCAGCCCAGAGCTATGTACTTGGCTGAGCTGGCTCTGGATTTGGCCAGACAGGTGCTGAAGAAAAATGGCTCTTTCCTGACCAAAACATTTCAGGGTGAAGGGTATCAGGAGTATCACAAGGATATGAAAACCTCATTCCATAAAGTGATTACCCGAAAACCCGGCTCCTCAAGAGCACGATCCAGAGAGGTGTTTCTGCTGGCCAGAAATTTTGTATCCTGAGAACATTGCTTTAACCTGGACGTTGCAATGTTTTGTTTGTTCAAGGGTGATGGTTAAGCGCTATCGAATCTTGACAGAAACCTCACAACCCGTCAGGTAAACGAGAAAAACCTTGTCGCAGTGCAGTTTCAAGCAGACCAGTCGGCATCATAGATTCTTTCTATCTGCCCAATAGCCAGCTGATGACTGTCACCCTCACTACCATTCGTGTATGGTAGAAGGTGCGAATTAACCATAAGAGAAAGCAGAGCCGGTAATTATGCCCTTAAAAACCGTTCGCCACAGGCTTCAGTACGCTCAAGTGAGGGTAGCCCTTTGAATGATATGGCAAAAAACTTGATTTTATGGGTCATCATTGCCCTGGTGCTGTTGACCGTATTCAAAAACTTCGATGGCATGCAGTCTTCTACTCAGAAGATCAGCTATTCTGACTTCATCAGTGCAGTAGAAAACCGTCAGGTCAGCAAGGTAGTGATTGACGGGTTTACCATTACTGGACTCATGAACAGCAGTGAGCGTTTTGAGACCAACCTGCCTCCGGCAGTGCCCGATAATCAGCTGATGGATGAGCTATTGCGCGGCAATGTTCAAATCGAATCCAAGCCAATTGAAAAGCAGAGTATCTGGACACAGTTGCTGGTTGCCAGTTTCCCGATTCTGGTGATTCTTGCTGTCTTCATGTTCTTTATGCGACAGATGCAGGGTGGCGGCGGTGGCCGTGGTGGCCCAATGAGCTTTGGCAAGAGCAAGGCCAGGTTGCTGTCGGAAGATCAGATCAAGACCACTTTTGCTGATGTAGCGGGTGTAGAAGAGGCCAAGGAAGACGTACAGGAACTGGTGGATTTCCTGAAAGATCCGGGCAAGTTCCAGCGTCTGGGTGGCCGCATTCCCCGTGGTGTCCTGATGGTAGGTCCTCCGGGTACCGGTAAAACTCTGCTGGCCAAGGCTATCGCAGGTGAAGCCAAGGTTCCGTTCTTTACCATCTCCGGTTCTGATTTTGTTGAAATGTTCGTGGGTGTGGGTGCTTCCCGTGTCCGTGACATGTTCGAGCAAGCTAAAAAGCAGGCACCCTGCATTATCTTCATCGACGAGATTGATGCTGTAGGTCGTCACCGTGGTGCTGGTATGGGTGGTGGTCATGATGAGCGTGAGCAAACGCTTAACCAGTTGCTGGTAGAAATGGATGGCTTTGAAGCAAACGACGGTATCATCGTAATTGCGGCAACGAACCGTCCCGACGTTCTGGACCCGGCGCTGCTGCGTCCTGGCCGTTTTGACCGTCAGGTTGTGGTAGGTCTGCCAGACATTCGTGGTCGTGAACAGATTCTAAAAGTCCATATGCGCAAGGTGCCTATTGGCGATGACGTTGAGCCGGCTGTGATTGCCCGTGGTACTCCCGGCTTCTCCGGTGCGGATCTTTCCAACCTGGTAAATGAAGCGGCACTTTTCTCTGCCCGCGCCAACAAGCGCACGGTAGGTATGCACGAGTTCGATCTCGCCAAAGATAAAATCATGATGGGTGCAGAGCGCAAATCCATGGTGATGAGTGAGAAAGAGAAACGAAATACGGCCTATCACGAAGCCGGTCACGCCATTGTTGGTCGTCTGGTGCCTGACCATGATCCGGTATACAAGGTCAGTATTATTCCTCGTGGTCGCGCATTGGGTGTCACCATGTTTCTGCCCGAGGAAGATCGTTACAGTCAGAGCAAAGAGGCTCTGATGAGCCAGATTTGTTCACTGTTCGGTGGTCGTATCGCTGAAGAAATGACGCTGGGTAAAGCGGGTGTCACCACGGGTGCTTCCAATGACATTCAGCGTGCAACCCAGATTGCCAGAAATATGGTGACCAAGTGGGGTCTGTCCGAGAAGCTGGGTCCTCTTCAGTATGATGATGAAGAAGGTGAAGTGTTCCTAGGCAAGAACTACGGCAGTGGTGGCGGACGCATGAATGTGTCTGGCGAAACCGCCAGGATGATCGACGAAGAAGTGCGCAGTATCATCGATGAGTGCTACGACACGGCTGAGAGACTTCTTAAGGAAAACCGCGACAAGCTGGATCTGATGTCTGATGCGTTGATGCAGTACGAAACCATTGATACTGATCAGATTGATGACATTATGGAAGGCAAGAAGCCTCGACCACCCAAGGAATCTTCCGGCTCTTCATCCAACGGTGATGGTGGTGCGGGTATCAAGGCAGAAGAGGCTCCTGAAGCATCCAAGTCAAAAGGTGCTGACGGTGATAATAATGCCAACAGCGACAACGATGATAAGAAAGGACCTATTGGTGGGCCGGCTGGCGAACATTGATCCCTTCTTATGAAACAAAAAAGGCAGGATTATTATCCTGCCTTTTTTGTTTGCCCAGCGAAGCGGGCAAACCCGTCAGGATGCCATCGTGGTAAATGCTGTCAGTGCGCTGGCATATCCGGCCATGCAGAACAGCTGGTTCAGTGAACAAAAGCTGTTTAACCCGGAAGAAGTGAAAACGAGCGTTCTCGCCCCTTGTTGTTAGGGGGCAGGAAATGCAGGAGCTGTGAGCCTCACCCTACCTGATTGTATGATTTGAAAAGCTCCCACTTAGGGCATGGTTATCCGTATCACTGTTCGGTGTAATTGATCAGGGCTTCATCGTTTATGTTGGTAGGTCAATGTTTTCCTGATCGAATAAGGAGATGGCGGCTATCAGCCACTCCGGGACCATTAATCAGCTCGCCCTTCGGTCAATAACACCCACAGTAAACTGCGTAAAACTGAAAAAGGAAGCTAAAGGTCTGTTAGTTCCATCTCAGTCTTGTCCAAAAAGACAGTGGTTTTTCGGGAATGTGTTCCAGGAAATCCAGACTGCTTGATACGGACTCCAGACTTGCCTGATTAACGAAAAACGCCTGACCCTATTGGACTCAGACTCCTGCAAATACATCACCGGCACAATGGATGAGTATTTTTCTGGTGAAGAGGTTGATCCTGCGGAAAGCTCTGTGGCACATGGCAATCAGGCCCATATAGCGATTCAGAAATTCTTGGCTATTCTCTCTCTGTACTTCGAATAATGAAATTGGCCAATGACGTTCCTTTAGTTTTCCAGAGCATAAAGTCAACAGAGATTGACTTGGTTTTCTATCAGACAAAGAGGGCGGAGTTGGTATTATTGACCAAGTTGTACAGAGAGACTTTAGTGCATTTTTACCGCTCATTGATGGCTTTAATAGCGTTTTTTCTTTCATTAATAACAACGGTAGTTGCGCAGTTATGCTATTCCTCAACTGTTATTGATCGGCATAATCCTGATGGGTACAAGGTTCGGATTGAAATCAATGATGATGCAGATCCGCAGGATGAGATTCAGTGGCAATTGATTTTGCTGCTTCCGGAAGGTTTCAATGACCGAAACAGCATTCTTTGCTTTAAGGCACCAGTGGCGCCAGCAGATTCGAACAGTATTGCAATATTAGTTACTAACGACTTGAGCAACTATTGCTATCAGCTATTGGTACTGACAGAGGGGCAAATACCCATCTTCCAGCATGTATTACAAGGTGTCTCAGAAAATGGCACACTTGTTCGTTTAAAATCCTCGACGGCAGACAGACCTGAGCTTACTTCTGTAAACACCGATCCGCTTCTGAATGACAGACCCCACGCTACCTCACTTATCCTTTTGGCCTATTCCGACAACATAACTGACAGTGGGCCGGAAACGCGGCAAACCCTGAATGACACACTGATATTGACAGGCAGCAAACTCGCTGGCATTGCTGATTTTCCCAGTGACGGGGGGGGTGGCTTTTTCTATTCGCAGCCACCTCCGCCCTGGGGCGGTGGCAGACCGTCGGGATTATTCGAAATAGACCTGCTTATCCTGAAACCCGTCATCACATGGTTAATGTCCATTGGCAAGGATTCTATCTCGTTTGACGAGCAGCCATCCCCGGCGCGCCTGAAAATCACACGCGTTAATGCCGATGGCTCTAACAGCGAAGCCGCTATACTCGTTGGCTGGCTTAACTTTCTCGATAGTCAACAACTGATCGATGTTGATTTCTGGAATAGCCTTCTCCAGCGTGCCGCCAATAACTGCCCTGCCAGCGAAAGTCTTCAGTGGCAGCTTGGCTGTTTCAAACTATTTCTTGAGCGTACTGTCTTGAAGACAAATCATACCGGTGGCCTGAAGGCAGGTAATGGAGATGGACAACCCTCTTATAGCGCACCCGGTGCAGGACCTAAGAACGAAAATAACGACCATCAAGAGGAGGAAAGAGAAGAACCTGGAGATCAGGAGAGCCAATCACCGGAAGAAGGTAGTGATGGCAGCGGAAATGAAAATAACAGAAAAGACGATGATGGTGAGGAGAGTGAAAAAAGTGCGACATCTCAAGACCTTCAGGGACTGGCGAACCAGCTTATAGCTATCGTTGAAAGCAGCGATCGCAATGCAGTTTTTAAGCTAAGGCAAATATTGGATGAGCTGGATAGGCCTCAACGTTTGCAGGTTTTGGAAACAAAGGGTACGAGCATCGGGGGGAATACTGTCACTCCTCTCGAGGCGGTACTGGAATTGCGGCGTTCTTGCAAAGAGAATTCATCGCGCAACCGTTTTATTGAGCAGCTGATAGAAGCCACGAGCGATATGAAACAGACTTTGAATGGCCTTGGCGTTCTGTCTTCACTACAACCGATCATTCCACTTGACGAAACACTGCTCGAAGCCGGTGAAAACAACCTGATGATTTTGCATAAGATTGTTCAGGATATCATCCATAGGGTCAATCAGCCTGATCAACAGCTACCTATAGGACAGTTTGAAAAATGTTGCTTTACTGAGTACTTCGTTCAGTTGTTTCTGCTCTATTCAAACCCCATTGAACTCATTCGTAATCTGTTAGGGAAAATATCAGATATCGCCACAAGTTACGATATTATGATTTATGCACAATCATTTACATTTTCCGCCTCTTTTCTGGATACCCTTATACGATTTGATCAGCACCCGTCATCCCATGAATTAATAAGCTTCTCAGAGAAACTGTACATGCAGTTGCAATCTTGCTCTTCAGCACAAGAGCCTGTGATCAGTAACAGTGATAATATTGCCAACGAAATAATTGCCAGCAATGCAAATACATTCACAGATCCCATCCAGCAGGTTGATAGCTGCCAGAGTACCTCTGGCTCTGTGGGCAGTTCCTCTAATCTAACAGCTGATAGATACTTACAGCAGGGAGCAAGGCCAAAACAGCCAGGGTTTGCTGATCAGCAACATGACTCTTCCCAAAAGAGAGCCAGCCTTGGACAACCTTCAGACCTCCCGACGATTACTCCGCGAAATGCAGTGAATGCTGACAATAGCTCCAACGATCATCGGTCTGAAAATTTGAAACGTGATTTGAAAAAGTTAGAAAATGTTGTAGGTAATTACCTCAGGCTTAGAAAAGAAATTGATCTGAAAAGAATCGCTAAGGAAAAAGAAGAACAAAAAAGACAACAGAGAGAAAGACAGCAGACTGAAAAGTTAACTATAGAGATTCAAAGGTTAACAATAGAAAATCAAGAATTAACTCAGGAGCTTCAAGGGGTAAGAGCAGAGAATCAGGAGTTGGCTCTAAGGAATCAAAACCTGACTACAGATGCTCAAAGGCTCTGGGAATGGGTGACTCATTCAGACACTGAAAACCAAAGCCTGAGGGAAAATATCGAAAAGTTGGAGGCTGAACTCGGGAAACAACAAGAATTAATAGACTTAATGATCCAGCAAGCCCTCCAACAGGTGGCAGCGGCCAGCCCGGCGGTGTCAGCCAGTGACCCGAAGAGTTCTGCTTCTTGCCAGCAGTCGAGCCTAGCTGATGTGAAGGCAAACCGGTCGGTTGAGGTGTTGCCGCTATCTCAACAAGAAACCATAAAGCCAGTGTGCGAACATTACCACAGGCGCTGCCTTGTGAAATTCAAGTGCTGTGGCCTTTATTTCCCCTGCCATAGATGTCATAACGCAAGCCCCCGCTGTCAAGCTGAAAATTGCAAGGCTTCTGACGCAACACACCTTCAATGTACAGTCTGTGAATATGAAGGTGAAATTACGGATGGCTCCCAGACATGTCCGGGATGCAACGAGCGGATGTCGGACTTTTTCTGTGCAAAGTGCAAACACTTCATCAGTGCAGAACTAAACCCGTACCATTGTGATAAATGCGGCATTTGTCGAGTATATGAGGAGAAAAACTATCACTGTGATGTTTGCAACATCTGCCTGAATAAAAAGTTGAAAGGCGATCACATATGCCGACCCGATTCAGGGCACGATGAATGCTGCATCTGTCTGGAAGACTCCTTCGGCGGCTGCCAGATACTGCCCTGCTCCCACAGAGTCCATACGGAATGCGTCGAGGCGATGATTAAAAACGGAGTGAGAAGCTGCCCAGTGTGCAGAGGGCCGCTCCGGTTAAGGTGAATACCGCATCTATGCGTCAACCTCGGTCTGAGACTGGATGCAGTGGCGGAGATACTAACTTCGCCAGGCTGTATTGTGGAGTAATGGCCTTACGTATGATTGCGGAAACGGTCTGTTGTGGAAAATCTTCGCTTCGGCTATAAGCTTCTATTCTCAGGTGTTTGAGGGTTTCCGGACGGGCGCTGTATAGCCAGGTTGAGGGCCAGAATGAAAGAGAGTCTCAACAATTGGCCTGTGAAATCAGGCAGTAGCTGAGTCTGGATGATTTTTAGCAAAATTGCCGTAAACCTTCGCCCAATCGAGGCTTTTGCGACAGCCTCGACAAGGCGGGGGGTTGTCACTGGTATTCGTAGATTAGGTATATGAAAAAATGAAGACGTTAAATTGTGCCGGAAAGTCTCTGACTTTTGACCGAACGCTGGTCATGGGAGTATTGAATATTACCCCGGACTCCTTTTATGAAAGCAGTCGTTATCAGAGTCTGGATCAGGTGCTGAGTAATGCTGAGCAAATGGTTCAGGGTGGTGTGGATATTCTGGATGTGGGTGGTGAGTCTACAAGGCCGGGGGCAAGCGGAGCCGTCACCTGTGAGGAGGAGCTGGAAAGAGTTGTCCCGGTTGTGGAAGTTTTGAAAAAGAACTTTGATCAGGTGATCTCTGTGGACACCAGTTCAGCTCTGGTTATCACTGAAGCCAGCAAAACCGGTGCCGGGATGATTAATGATGTACGTGCTCTGATGAGACCGGGAGCCCTGGAGGCAACAGCTGCCACTGATCTTCCTGTGGTGTTGATGCACTCACTGGTTGAACAGCCTGAACCAGGTTTTGAGCCTCATTACGACGATGTGGCTGGTGAAGTGAATCAATATCTGCTTGAGCGTGTCAGGGTTTGCGAAGCAGCAGGCATTGCCAGAGATCGACTGATTCTTGATCCGGGGTTCGGGGGCGGTATGTTCGGTAAAACACCTGCTTATGACTTGCAGTTACTCAAACATCTGGATCGTGTGCTTGCTCTTGACTTCCCGGTGTTGGCAGGAATGTCCAGAAAGTCATTCATTGGTGCTGTGTTGAATAAGCCTGCAGAACAGAGGTTAAGCGCAAGTCTGGCCGTTGCCACTCTGGCTGCCATGGCAGGGGCTCAAATTATTCGAGTTCATGATGTCGCTGAAACCGTTGATGCTGTTCGCATGGTGGATGCAGTCAGGAACGCCTGAGGTGTTTTTAATCGCCTGCTCTCGTGGGCAGGCATTGGCTCTGACTCTTTTTTCTATTTCTTCCTTTTTATGTAGCGTTTGCTCTGAGTGCAGGTATGGATAATTTTGTCATTTGTAAGACAATCATTTCTATTAAGTCTGTATGACAGTCATGTCATAATTCACAGCATATCTTCAGTATTTTTTGTTCTGCCACGCCATCATGGCGAGGCAGGATATCGCCTGTTTTCACCTGTCACTCCTTTTTGTCTCTTCATTTGAGAGTGCTGTCTGACAGCGGGTTCAGGCACCAGATTATTGCATAAGGGTTGGTTTATGGGTCGCAAATTTTTCGGCACCGATGGTATTCGTGGCAAGGTGGGTGAGTTTCCTATTACTCCGGATTTTGTTCTCAAGCTGGGCTGGGCTGCGGGTAAGGTTCTGGCAGCAGAGGGCGAGGGTAAAGTCGTTATTGGTAAGGATACCCGTATCTCCGGCTACATGTTTGAGTCTGCTCTGGAGGCCGGTCTGTCTGCGGCGGGTATTGACGTATGTTTGACCGGTCCTATGCCGACACCTGCTATCGCTTATCTGACTCGCACTTTTAATGGACAGGCCGGAATTGTAATCAGTGCCTCTCATAATCCTTTCTATGACAACGGTATCAAGTTCTTTACTGGAAATGGCAGCAAATTGCCAGACGATGTTGAAGCAAAAATTGAAGCTCTGATAGAAGGTGGTATTGAGGTCGTTGACTCTGGTGAGCTGGGTAAAGTGACCAGACTGGATGATGCTTCGGGTCGTTATATCGAATATTGCAAAGCCAGTACTGTCTACCCTCTCGACCTGCGCGGTATGAACATCGTGATTGATGCCGGTCATGGTGCTACCTATCAGGTGGGTCCTGCTGTTTTCAGGGAGCTGGGTGCCAATGTTCACGCCATCGGAATTAACCCGAACGGTTTGAATATCAATGAGGGTTGTGGTTCTACCCAACCTGACAATCTGGCTGAAATCGTCAAAGAACGTGAAGCTGATCTGGGAATTGCCTTTGATGGTGATGGTGATCGAGTCATCATGGTGGATGACAATGGTGAGATTGTTGATGGTGATGAGTTGCTGTTCGCTATAGCTCTGGATCGTCGTCAACATGGTGAGCTGAAGGGAGGGGTTGTCGGCACTCTGATGACAAACCTGGGAATGGAGAAAGCTCTGGAAGCTAACAATATTCCTTTCGCCCGAGCCAAAGTCGGTGATCGTTATGTCAATGAATTGCTGCTGGAGCATGATTGGCAGATTGGTGGTGAGTCCTCCGGTCATATCATCTGTAGAGATGTGTCCACCACCGGTGATGGTATTGTCTCTGCGCTGCAAGTTTTGAAGGCCGTAGTTCGTTCAGGTAAAAAACTGTCTGAGCTGCGTGGAGGAATGAGAAAGTACCCGCAGACCATGATTAATGTCCGGGTAAAAGAAAAAAAAGACACTGATAAACTACCGGGTATTGTTGCCGCTGTGCAACAGTCTGAAAATGAACTGGCAGGTCGTGGTCGTGTGCTCTTGAGGCCTTCCGGTACTGAGCCTGTTATCCGTGTCATGGTAGAGGGTGAGAATGCCGAGGAAGTTCGTGCCCACACTGAAAAACTGGCCATGGTGGTTGAGCGGGAAATGTCCTGATTCTCATTTCTATAGGCTGGCTGGATGATTTTCAGTCAGTCTATTGCTTTCGAAGTTTATTATTGATCTGTGACAGTTTTAAGCAATCTCTTGCTTCTCTGAATCGCTTACCTTGGGTAGGATAAAAAACCGGTGTGTCAAATCTGTATGGGTCAGTGTGCCTGGACTTGACTGCTGTTGCTCGAAAGAAAAATAAAAAATATTTTACAGGGAAAATATCATGCGTTTTGTCGCTGCCCTCTTTATGCTGATCTTGCCAGCACTCTCTTTTGCACAGAACTACTCCATTGGTACCGGTGGTCAAAGTGGTATTTATTATCCGCTCGGTGGTGCGTTGGCAAAAGTTTGGTCTGATAAGGTTGATGGGGTTAATGTAAAAGCAGAAGTTACTGCTGCTTCTGTTGAAAATACTATCAAGGTTGTTCGAGGCGATATGCTGGCTGGCATTGCCATGGGGAATGTTGTTCTCGATGCATACAGGGGTGAAGGCAAGTTTCCCGGTGAGATGCCGGTAAAGGTGCTGTTCGCCCTCTATCCAAATCTGGTTCACGCTCTGACCCTTCAAAGCTCGGACATCACCGAGCTGTCTGACCTTAAAGGCAAACGGGTTTCTTTAGGTGCACCGGGTTCCGGGACCGCTGTTACCTCTGCTGCGCTGTTGGAGAGCGTGGGTATTGATCCCAAAAAAGATATCCGTGCTGTTTACCTGAATTACTCTGAAACCACCAATGCTCTGGCTAATGGACAGGTTGATGCGGGCTTTATTGTCGGTGGTCAGGGAGTAGGCGCTGTAACCCAGGTCGCTCTGACTCACCAGATTCGTGTCCTGCCGGTCTCTGAAAAAGAGCGTGAGAAATTCATTGCTGAAAACCCTGCTTACAGCAGCTATACCATTCCGAGTGATGTATACAACGGCGTCGAGCCGGTTGATACCCTGAGTATCTGGAATGTCCTGGTCGTGCGAGCTGATATGTCTGACGACATGGCCTTCAGCCTGACTAAAGCAGCTTTTGAAAACATGGGTGATGTTCGCAAGGTGGTAAAAGTGGCTGAAGCCACTACCAAAGGCAATGCTACTCGCCTGTCCGGTGTGCCTTTGCATCCGGGTGCTGAAAAATACCTGAATTCCATCAATTGAGTTTTCGGGTGGCTGAATGAATAAAGTCGTGATCAAAGCGCTGGGCTATCTGGTTCTTGTCTGTGCAGTACTTCTGTCTATATTTCAGGTCTGGCAGGGGGTTACCTCGACGATTTCTGCCACCTATTTCAGGCCAGTTCATCTGGCCTGGGTCATGGTGCTGATATTTCTTCATTATCCTTTGCTGAAAAACGAAGAGAGTCGTTTTTTTGTACCAGTCAGGCTGTTTGACTTGATTCTGGCGTTAGCTACAGTGGTGGCGGGCTTTCGAATCATTAACTTTGACTACAACGATATTGACTATCTTCTGTATGGTCTTTCCGATTATGACCTTTTTGCCGGTGTCGTTTATGTGGTGCTGATGATGGAGGCCTGTCGTCGGGCAGTAGGCTGGGTGATGGTGTTTATAGCATTGTTGTTTCTGGCTTATAGCGGTTTTGGGGATATGCTGCCAGGAGCTCTGGCCACCAAGAGTTACAGTGTTCAGGAATGGGTGCAGTTTCAGATCTTTTCCAGTAATGGCGTGTTTGGTTCTGCGCTGGGTATTGCGGCCACTACTGTCTTTATCTTTGTTCTGTTTGGAGCTTTCCTCGAGGTAACGGGAGCGGGCAAATTCTTTATTGATCTTGCTTTTGCGATTGCCGGTAAATACCGGGGAGGGCCTGCCAAGGCTGCCGTTATTGCTTCCGCTGGTCTGGGTTCTATTTCCGGATCTGCCATTGCCAATACGGTGACCACTGGCTCTATCACCATACCGATGATGAAAAAACTGGGTTATAAGCCCGAACAGGCTGCAGGTATTGAAGCCGCTGCATCAACCGGTGGGCAAATAATGCCACCTATTATGGGGGCAGGTGCTTTTGTGATGGCGCAGTTTACCGGTGTACCCTACAGCGACATCATGATTGCCTCCATTGCGCCTGCACTGCTCTACTTCTTTTGTACACTGTTGTACGTCCATATCATGGCCTGCAAGCTGGAACTGCCGACGGTCAGTCGGGCTGAAGCGGTATGGAGTGTCATGAAGCAGGGGGCCCACTTCCTTCTTCCTCTGGCCTTGATTACTGCTCTGCTGATGATCGGATACTCACCTCTCCTGGTAGGGGTGGCCGGCTGTGCAGCTATTCTGGTGGCGGCGGCACTGAGAAGTCATAGTCGTATAGGTGTCAGAAAGATCATTGAGGGGCTTAAGTCGGGGGCGCTGCGGGCCTTGCCTATCTCTGTTGCCTGTGCAACGGCAGGAATTATTGTTGGCGTAGTAGGACAGACCGGTATTGGGTTGCAGTTTACGCAGTTCGTTATGGCGCTTTCCGGCGGGTATATGTTTACTGCGCTGATTCTCATCAGTCTTGTTGCCCTTGTGCTTGGAATGGGATTGCCTGTCACTGCTGCCTATATAGTACTGGCGGTAATGGCCGTGCCTTTGTTGGGTGATTTTGGATTACCTTTGTTGACGTCTCATCTGATTGTTTTCTGGTTGTCCCAGACTTCTAATGTAACGCCCCCTATTGCTCTGGCAGCGTTTGCGGGAGCGGGTGTTGCTAATGCCAGTCCAATTAAATCTTCCGTTGAGGCATTTAAGTTGGCAGCAGGCTTGTTCTTGATTCCCATTATGATGGCCTATACCGGCTTAATTAATACCGGGGGAGAGTTTGCCGGGCTGGTTATGGCAATTGCCCAGACTGTAGCCATCATTATTGCCATGGCAGTTACTGTCGAAGGTTATCTGATGAGAGGGTTAAGCCTGCTGGAGAGGGGGTTGGCCTTCGTCAGCCTGCCTGTTCTTCTGTTTAATCCGTCAGGTTTTGGCTATTTGGGCATCATACTCGTACTGGTGCTGTTATTTATGCAATGGCGAGGAAGAGCAGGCTCGGTAAGGCACTCCCAGGCGAGTTAAAAGGTGCAGGTCGGGTTTGCTTTCAATCGTCAGCTATGTGCTTGATTGGTTATGGCTTTATTGATTTTCATCTGGTGTAGGAAAATTGCCAGTGAAAGGTGTCAGCACGGTTGTATAATAACGACACTTGGGTTAGTATGCCGACCTCGCGAATGTTGAGGTGAGCAGTATGCGCCAGCCACTGGTTGCCGGTAATTGGAAAATGAATGGCTCTCTCGAAGAGAATCGTCAATTGCTGGGTAAACTTGTCTCCGGTCTTGATACTAAAGCTGAAGTATTGGTTTGTCCTCCTTCGGTTTATGCTCAAGGCATTTGCGAACTATTGGCTGGTAGTGCTATAAAGGTTGGCTTGCAGAATGTGTCTGACAAGGCATCTGGCGCTTATACTGGCGAGGTTTCGCCTCTAATGGTCAAGGATCTTGGTATTGAATACGTGATCATTGGTCATTCTGAGCGTCGCTCTCTGTTTGGAGAGGGTGATGAGGAAGTTTCTGCGAAATTCTGTGCTCTGGCTGATCAGGGTTTGGTGCCCATCCTGTGTGTGGGTGAAACTCTGCAAGAGCGAGAAGCTGGCAATACCATGAAGGTGGTGACAGCTCAGGTCGAAGCTGTGCTGCGGACTGCTGGTCCGGAGCGTTTGGCAAATTTTGTGATCGCTTATGAGCCCGTATGGGCTATTGGAACCGGGCTGACTGCAACACCGGAACAGGCGCAGGAAGTGCATGCTGTGATTCGCAGCTTGCTGGCAGAACATGATCAGGCTATGGCTGACAGAACCCGTATTCTGTACGGTGGTAGCATGAAAGCAGCTAACGCTGCAGACCTGATCGCTTTGCCGGATGTTGACGGTGGTCTTGTGGGGGGAGCCTCATTGGTTGCTGAAGAGTTTCAGGCGATCTGTCGCGCTGCAGGATAGTGATGGAAACCATAATTCTTATTGTTCATGTTCTTGCCTCTGCTGCCGTAGTCGGTCTGATTTTGTTGCAGCAGGGCAAGGGTGCGGAAGCCGGTGCCAGTTTTGGGTCCGGTGCGTCACAAACAGTGTTTGGTAGTCAGGGTACTGGCAACTTTATGAGTCGCACTACAGCGATTCTGGCAACGGTGTTTTTTGTGACCAGTTTTGCTCTGGCAATGGTGGCCAGACAAAAGGCAGACAGTATCGGTGATGCAGGTGTGCCAGCTGTAGTTATTGAAGAGTCCGTTCCGGCCGGTGATGCGCCGATCGCTCCGGGAGTAGCTTCAGAAATGAGCTCGGAAATGGGCTCAGAAAAGAGTGTCGAGAGCGATGCTCCTGTGATAGAATCACAACCCGTCGAAAGCGACGAGCAGAATAAAGAGCTGTCTCTGCCTCCAGTCCAGTGAGGGCTAGCTTTAAGCAGGATGTAGTGGTGGTGTTTGCCCAGGTGGTGGAATTGGTAGACACGCCGTCTTGAGGGGGCGGTGGCCTAACGGTCGTGCGGGTTCAAGTCCCGCCCTGGGCACCAAATTGCCATTAACTTTTTCAGTAAATGGAAGAAAAGAATTTGGTATAGTGTTGTAATGATCAAAAGACGTATCTACAGTTATGGCTTGTGATGCAGGTTCTTAGCTGGCAGTATACTGGAATAGGTTTGATGCGGGGTGGAGCAGCCTGGTAGCTCGTCGGGCTCATAACCCGAAGGTCGTCAGTTCGAATCTGGCCCCCGCTACCAAATAATTAAACCCCGTTATGGGGTTTTTTATTAGGTGCGTCAGAGTCTTTTGTAGGGCTTGAGGTATCAGTCTCGACAGGGCTCTGGGAGTTTGTTGAATTCATGTTCGATGGCGTGATTTTGACAGGCTCCTTAGTTGCGTCCAGCTGGAAAACTGGGTGCATAGAAGAGACAGGGCTTTTAAGCCCTTTTTTTGTTTTTGCAGACAGGTGTTTCCAACGTGGCAGGCAAGCAGTCGCAGCTGGAAGCATTGATTGGACCCGTGGTTGAATCCCTCGGCTATCAGCTTTGGGGGGTTGAGTTCAAATCCCAGGGTAAGCAGTCAATGCTTCGCATTTATATTGATTCCCTTGATAAAGAAAAGGGAATTCAACTGGATGACTGTGAGGTCGTCAGTCGTCAGGTCAGTGGGGTTCTCGATGTGGAAGATCCCATTACGGAAGAATATACCCTCGAGGTCTCATCGCCCGGAGTGGACAGGCAGCTGTTTTCGCTTGAGCACTATGTGGCTTGGGCGGGGGCAGAGGTCAATGTACGTTTGAGGGTGCCTTTTGAAGGGCGTCGCAAGTACAGGGGTATTGTAAAAGGGGTTGAAGATCAGGATGTGGTGTTAGTTGTCGATGATCACGAACTGCTTCTTCCCATTGAGAGCATTGACAAGGCTCAGGTGATACCGAGATTCGACTAACTTCAGACTCAAAACTGGTAATGACCAGGTAAAAGATTGAGTACAAGGTTCAGGCCGGGTTGTTAGCCGTTGTCTGCAATAAGAAAGTTGATTACAGGCAAGGGTCTTCCCGGTTAACGGCCAGGGAAGTGTTGGCAAAGGCATGGACTGGTTCAGCATAGGCGAGGCAGAGCATGAGTAAAGAAATTCTGTTGGTCGTTGAGTCCGTTTCCAACGAGAAGGGCGTTCCACCCGAAGTGATCTTCGAGGCTATGGAAATTGCTCTGGCGACCGCGACTAAAAAGCGTTACGAAACCGAAGTTGATATCCGGGTGGCGATTGACCGCAGCAGTGGTGAATACGATACCTTCCGTCGTTGGACTTTGGTTGCGGACGAAGATTTCGAGTTTCCGGGCATGCACTTTACCCTGGATGAGGGTAAGGAAAAGGACGAGTCACTGGAAATCGGTGATGTCTGGGAAGAGCAGGTTGAGTCTGTCGCATTTGGACGGATCGCAGCCCAGACTGCCAAACAGGTTATTGTTCAGAAGGTGCGCGAAGCTGAACGTGCTCAAATGGTTGAGCAGTATCGTGACAAGTTGGGCGATCTGATTAATGGAACCGTAAAGAAAACGACCCGCGACAGTATTATTGTTGATCTTGGCAACAATGCTGAAGCAGTCATGCGTAAGGATAACGTCCTGCCGCGCGAGAACTTTCGTATGGGAAGTCATGTAAGGGCACTGCTGAATGAAATTTCCACGGAAGGTCGCGGGCCGCAGCTGATGCTGTCCCGAACTGCGCCTGAAATGCTGGTTGAATTGTTCCGCATTGAAGTGCCAGAAATTGCTGAAGAGGTTTTGGAGATCAGGGCGGCTGCCCGTGATCCGGGCTCAAGGGCAAAGATTGCCGTTAAAACCAATGACGGCCGCATTGATCCGGTAGGTGCTTGCGTAGGTATGCGCGGCGCTCGTGTGCAGGCAGTATCCGGCGAGTTGGGTAATGAGCGTATCGACATTGTTCTGTTCGACGAAAACCCTGTCCAGTATGTGATTAATGCCATGCAGCCTGCAGAGGTTGCCTCGATCATCGTTGACGAAGATTCCGGAACCATGGATATCGCAGTTAGCGAAGATAATCTGGCCCAGGCCATTGGTCGCAGTGGTCAGAATGTTCGACTGGCCAGTGAGCTTACTGGCTGGAAATTGAACGTCATGACAGAAGCTGAAGCCGCTGCCAAACAGGAAAAGGAAGCGGACAAGTTTAAACAGAGTTTTATTGATCTGCTCGACATTGATGAAGAACTGGCGCAGCTGCTGGTCGACGAAGGATTCACCACCGTTGAAGAAATTGCCTATGTGCCACTGGAAGAGATGGTGGCAATTGAAGGCATGGATGAAGAAATCGTGGAAGAGCTTCGCACTCGTGCGAAAGACAAGCTGCTGACCCAGGCTATTGCTCGAGAAGAAAAGCTAGATGGCGCACAGCCAGCTGAAGACCTTCTGACTATGGATGGTATGGATGAGGAGCTGGCACTGGAGCTGGCCAGCCTGGGTGTCATTACTATGGAAGATCTGGCGGAGCAGTCCATTGACGACCTTCTCGAAATTGAAGGTATGGACGAGACGCGTGCGGGTGAATTGATTATGACGGCGCGTGCTCCCTGGTTCGAGGAAGCTGGTAACTGAGCGGGCCACTGAGAGGAGAAGTGTTAATGGCAGAAGTAACCGTAGAACAACTCGCGAAGGTGGTCGGCGCTCCGGTCGAAAGGTTGCTGCAGCAGATGCAGGATGCGGGCCTGAAGCAGACAAAGGCTTCGGAAGCTGTGTCAGATGCAGAAAAGAAGCAGTTGCTGGCTCACCTGAAAAGCATTCACGGTGATCATACAGGTACGGCTGAGCCGACCAAAATCACCCTCAAGCGCAAAACTGTCAGTCAGATGAAAGTATCTGGCGGTGGTGGCGCTGGTAAGAAAAAAGTTGTCAATGTAGAAGTTCGCAAGAAGCGCACCTACGTCAAAAACGAAAAAGCGGAAGAGCAGAAGCCGGAAGAAAAGCGGGGGCGTGGTGACTCACGCCGTGATGGTGAGCGTCCTCAGGGTCGTGATGGAGATCGTTCTCAGCGTCGTGACGGCGATCGTCCTCAGCAGCGTCGTGACGGAGATCGTCCAGCGCGCCGTGATGGTGATCGTCCAGCGCGCCGTGATGGTGATCGCCCACCGCGCCGTGATGGTGATCGTCCTCAGCAGCGTCGTGACGGTGACCGCCCACCACGTCGTGACGGAGATCGTCCGGCTCGTCGTGACGGTGATCGTCCGGCTCGTCGTGATGGTCCTTCTGCCCCTGGCTTTGATCCAGCAGCAGCGCCAATGCCGGCTCCGGAAGGCGATAAGCGTGGTCGTAACCGTAAAGCCAAAGATCGTCGTGATGAGCCTCGTGAAGAGCGCGGTCGTCGTGGTGAGAAGCGTGGCGGACGTAGCGCCGGTCGTAAAGATGATCGTCGTGGCGGCCGTAAGGCAACCCGAACTATCACACCTGAATCCATGGCCGCCCACGGCTTCACCAAGCCAACTGCCCCAGTGATACGTGAAGTCTCCATTCCCGAGACCATCACTGTTGCTGAACTGGCGCAAAAAATGGCTGTGAAGGCTGCTGACGTCATCAAGGCAATGTTCAAAATGGGCTCCATGGTGACCATCAACCAGGTGATCGACCAGGATACAGCATCCATTGTGGTTGAAGAGATGGGTCACACCTTCAAGCTCGCTAAGGCTGACAGCATTGAAGACTCCCTGACTGAAAGTCAGGAAGGTAGCGAAACCGAGTTTGAAGAGAGGCCCCGTGCACCGGTTGTGACGGTAATGGGTCACGTTGACCACGGTAAGACCTCTCTGCTGGACTACATCCGCAAAAGTCGTGTGCAAGCTGGCGAGGCCGGTGGTATTACTCAGCACATCGGTGCGTATCATGTGGATACACCACGCGGTATGGTGTCCTTTCTGGATACTCCCGGACACGCGGCCTTTACCGCCATGCGGGCTCGTGGTGCCAAGGCAACCGATATCGTCATTCTGGTGGTTGCAGCTGACGATGGTGTGATGCCTCAGACCGAAGAAGCGGTCCAGCACGCCAAGGCTGCTGGTGTTCCTGTGGTTGTTGCTGTGAACAAGATCGATAAGGAAGCTGCAGATCCTGATCGTGTGAAGAACGAACTGGCTGCGAGGGAAGTCATTCCTGAAGAGTGGGGTGGTGATACCCAGTTTATTCATGTATCGGCTCTGACTGGTCAGGGTATTGACGAGCTGCTGGAAGCGGTGCTTCTTCAGGCTGAAGTACTTGAGCTGTCTGCTGCTGACGAAGGTCCGGCTAAAGGCGTGGTGGTTGAGTCCCGTCTGGATAAAGGTCGTGGCCCTGTCGCTACGGTTCTGGTTCAGTCTGGTAACCTGCAGCAGGGTGACAACATTCTGGTAGGTCAGCAGTACGGTCGTGTTCGTGCGATGCTGGATGAAGACGGTAAGGCGATCAAGGATGCAGGTCCTTCCATCCCGGTTGAAATTCTGGGTCTGGATGGCACGCCTGATGCCGGTGATGAACTGATTATGGTTAAGGATGAGCGTAAGGCTCGTGAAATCGCATTGTTCCGTCAGGGTAAATATCGTGAAGTCAAACTGGCTCGTCAGCAGGCTTCCAAGCTGGAAAATATCTTCTCCAGCATGGGCTCTGAAGAGAAGAAAACTCTCAATATCGTTCTGAAAGCAGACGTACGAGGTTCTCTGGAAGCTCTTACGACTTCTCTGGAAGAGCAGGGTAACGACGAAGTACAGGTTAAGGTTATTTCTGGCGGCGTAGGCGGTATCACTGAAACCGACGCTAACCTGGCTCTGGCTTCCAACGCTGTTATTGTCGGCTTTAATGTTCGTGCTGATGCCTCTGCCCGCAGGGTAATTGAGGCAGAAGAACTGGATCTCCGCTACTACAGCGTCATCTATGACATCATCGAAGATGTTAAGAAGGCTCTGGGCGGTATGCTGGGCTCCGATACCCGTGAGCAGATCGTCGGTACTGCAGAAGTGCGTGACGTCTTCCGTTCTCCGAAGTTCGGTGCGGTGGCTGGCTGTATGGTTATTGAAGGTACTGTTTACCGCAACGACCGTATCCGTGTTCTGCGTGACAACGTGGTTATCTTTGAAGGCGAACTGGAATCCCTGCGTCGCTTCAAGGATGACGTGCAGGATGTGCGCGAAGGCATGGAGTGTGGTATCGCGGTTAAGTCCTACAACGACGTTAAGCCAGGCGATAAGATCGAAGTGTACAAGACTGTTGAGGTCAAGCGTACTCTTTAATCAGGCTGGCCGATCTCATTCGGTTGCCCGTCAAAGAAGCCCGCAGAAGTGACTGCGGGCTTTCTCATATCAGCAGGATTGAATTCCCAATGGCTAAAGAATACAGTCGAACCCAGCGGGTGGCGGACCAGATTCAGAAAGAATTGGCCCAGCTAATCCAGCTGGAGATGAAAGATCCCCGTCTGGGTATGGTCACTGTCAGTGCGGTAGAAGTTTCCCGCGACCTGGCCTTTGCCGATGTTTTTGTTTCTTTCCTGGGTGTAGACGACCGAGAGGGCGTCAGTAACCAGAAAAGCGCTGATGAGAGCCTTGAGGTGATGCAGAGTGCTGCCGGATTCCTGCGTAGCCAGCTGGCCCGTTCCATCAAGTTGCGTACCATTCCCCAGTTGCGTTTCCGTTATGACAACAGCCTGAGGCGTGGGGCGTATATGAGTGAGCTGATTGCAAAAGCTCGTTCTGGTGACAGTGATCATCAGGGTGAGTCTGAGGAGTAATGGATGTCTAAACGCAGACGTAGCCGTGGCCGCAGGGTGGATGGTATTGTTGTTGTGAATAAGCCCAAAGGTGCCAGTTCCAACGACGTTCTGCAGCGCGTCAAGCAGCTTTATGGTGCAGCCAAGGCTGGTCATACCGGGAGTCTTGACCCTCTGGCCACCGGTGTTTTGCCGATCTGTCTGGGTGAAGCGACCAAGTTTTCACAGTATCTGCTGGAGTCGGATAAGTCCTACAGAACGGAAATAAAGCTGGGTATCCAGACGGAAACTGGTGACCGTGAAGGTGGGATTGTCGAGCGGCGTCCTGTGAACATTACCCGCTCTGATATCGAGGCTGTCCTTGATCGTTTCCGTGGTGAGGTTGATCAGGTCCCCAGCATGTATTCAGCGTTGAAGTACAATGGTGAGCCCCTCTACAAGCTGGCTCGTCAGGGGATTGTTGTTGAGCGTCCGTCCCGTCGAATCACCATCTATCGTCTTGAACTGCTGGATTTTGAGGGTGATAGGTTAATCCTTGAAGTGGATTGCTCCAAGGGCACCTACATCCGTACACTGGCTGAGGATGTTGGTGCGGTTCTGGGTTGTCTAGGGCATGTTGCCGAACTGCACAGAATCAAAGCGGGCCCATATACTGAACACCAGTCTCACACTTTGGAAGAGCTTGAAGAGATTCGTGATGGGGGTGGTCACAGGGCTCTGGATGAGCTCTTATTACCATTGGATACTTCCGTGAGTGACTGGCCTCAAATTCGTCTGGGGGCAACCAGCAGCTATTACATCAGTCAAGGGCAGCCGGTTCAGGTGCCTCAGGCGCCAACCAGCGGGAATGTCCGTATCTATGGCCAGGAAGAGGTTGAAGGGCAGGAAGTTCTTCGATTCCTGGGGATTGGTGAGATTGATGAAGACGGTCGTGTCGCTCCCAGGCGGCTAATCAATTCTGGAAACTGAGACAGATTTTCTGTCTTTTCTGTGGTGATTTTAACAGACTGGCTTCCGGTTGGAAGTTGGTGTTAGAATGCGCCACTCGGTTGGCAGCAGATGCTGCTGATGTCTCAAGGCTGGCTGTAAATATGCACGGTCGTGCCTGATTGTGAATGCATATTAACTGGAGTATAAAACAATGGCTTTGACTGCCAAAAAGAAAGCGGAAATCATCAAGAAATTTGGTCGCACTGAAGGCGACAGCGGTAGCCCTGAAGTTCAGGTCGCTCTGCTGACTGCAAACATCGAAGGTCTGCAGGGTCACTTCAAGGCAAATCACAAGGATCACCACTCCCGTCGTGGTCTGATTCGCATGGTAAACCAGCGTCGCAGCATGCTGAACTACCTGAAGGATAAAGACGTTGAGCGTTACCGTTCCCTGATCGAGCGTCTGGGTCTGCGTCGCTGATAGCGCCTGTCACCTTATTGACCTGGATTCAGGAGTCTACTTTGGGTTGTGCTGTCATGTTCAACTCAGGGTTGAACAGAGATGCATTGAACAGTTTTGTGTCTGATAAATGTATTTCTGTGCAGTTAAAGCACCGCCGGCTTCCGTTGTGAGGCAGGCGGTGTTTTGCATTGTTGGTCATGACAATAGTTGGTCACAGGAAAAAAGAAAAATCAGCCTATTGTAAAAAGCCGCAAGGTATTGCTGATAAGCTGTGAAATCTTTATTGCAAATAAGTGTATAATGAAGTTCTGACTTTTCTTGTGGTTAAAAAAACCATAAAGACGCCATTGCTTTTACGGTTTTAAAGAGCGGGGTTACCCTCTCTCAAGTGCCTGGCTAGGTACTTATACCAATCGTGCTTTCTAACTCCCGTCATGAGCATGGAGATTTGAGCCTTAAGATAAGGCGGTTTGAGGAGTCATAGCCTAAGCTATGGCGACGATCGCCAGCACAGAATGAAGGTTCAAATCTTCACCGCAATAGGAAGTTAGAAAGTTCGATTGGTATTACATGTCAGCACTCTGGTCGTCAGTAGAGGGTGCAATTCCAAGTCTGCCTGGATAGGCAGGGTCTGAACGTTATCCAGAAGGTTTGGAATTGCATCTGTCACACCACTATGACCGGGTACTGTATTGGTTCATTCACACTCAATAGGAAAACGTTTTGAATCCGGTAATTAAAACATTTCAGTTCGGTGACCAGACCATCACTCTGGAGACCGGTCGTGTTGCTCGTCAGGCTTCAGGTGCTGTCCTGGCCAAAATGGGCGATATTGCTGTTCTGGCAACTGTAGTGGGTGCCAAGCAGGCGAACGAAGGTCAGGATTTCTTTCCGCTTTCTGTTCACTATCAGGAAAAAACATACGCTGCTGGTAAAATACCGGGTGGCTTCCTGAAGCGCGAATCCCGTCCAAGCGAAAAAGAAACTCTGACTTCCCGTTTGATCGATCGTCCTATCCGTCCTCTGTTCCCAAAAGGTTTCATGAATGAAGTACAGGTTGTCTGTACTGTCATGTCTACTGACAAAAAGAACGACCCGGACATTCTGGCCATGGTCGCTACCTCTGCAGCTCTGGCTGTATCTGGTATTCCTTTTGATGGCCCGATCGGTGCTGCGCGCGTTGGTTTCAATGAGGAGAAAGGTTATCTGCTGAACCCAAGCTATGAAGAACTAAAAACTTCTGAGCTGGACATGGTAGTAGCGGGTACCAACGACGCCGTTCTGATGGTTGAGTCTGAAGCCCAGGAACTGACAGAAGACGAAATGCTGGGAGCCGTTTTATTTGCGCATCAGGAATACCAGACTGTCATCCAGGCCGTTAAAGAGCTGGCTGCAGAAGCTGGCAAGCCGCGCTGGGAGTGGGAAGCGCCAGCTGAGAACACTGAGCTGAAAGAAAAAGTAGCGGCCTTCGAGGGCAAAATGCGTGAAGCTTATCAGATCACCATCAAGCAGGATCGTACTGCTGCCGTTAAATCACTGCGCCAGGAAGTGCTGGAAGCAATCGCTGGTGAAAACAGTGCTTTCGACGCTTCTGATGTTGAAAAAGCCTTCGGCAAGCTGGAGAAAAATGTTGTACGTGGCAACATCATCAGCGGTATGCCTCGTATAGATGGCCGTGATACCAGGACAGTTCGTAACATTGGTGTCGAGATTGGCGTTCTGCAGAAGACCCATGGTTCTTCCCTGTTCACCCGCGGTGAAACCCAGGCCATCGTTACCGCCACTCTCGGTACGACTCGAGACGCTCAGATCGTTGACAATCTGGAAGGTGAAGTCAAAGATCCATTCATGCTGCACTACAACTTTCCTTCTTACTCTGTAGGCGAGTGTGGTCGTATGGGAGCGCCTGGTCGTCGTGAAATTGGTCATGGTCGTCTGGCTCGTCGTGGTGTTCAGGCGGTTCTGCCTACTCAGGAAGAGTTCCCTTACACCATCCGTGTTGTTTCCGAGATCACGGAATCCAACGGTTCCAGCTCCATGGCTTCGGTTTGCGGTTCTTCCCTGGCTCTGATGGATGCAGGTGTGCCTCTTAAAGCGCCGGTAGCTGGTATCGCCATGGGTCTGGTTAAAGAGGGAGATCAGTTCGCTGTTCTGACCGACATTCTGGGTGATGAAGACCACCTGGGTGACATGGACTTTAAAGTAGCCGGTACTTCTGAAGGTATCACTGCCCTGCAGATGGATATCAAGATTGCCGGTATCACGGAAGAGATCATGGAGATTGCCCTGGAGCAGGCTATGCAGGCCCGCCTGCACATTCTGGGCGAGATGAACAAGGTCATCAGTACTGCTCGTAAGGAACTGAACCCGAACGCGCCTATGACCATGTCGCTGAAAATTGACCCGGACAAGATCCGTGACGTGATCGGTAAAGGGGGTTCTACTATTCGCAGCATCTGCGATAAAACGGGTGCGTCCGTTGATATCGACGACAGCGGTATGGTACAGATCTTTGCTGAGAACAGCGAGAAAGCCAAGGCTGCCTATGACATGGTCTACGGCATTACTGCCGAAGCCGAGATTGGTAAGATCTATACCGGTGAAGTGACTCGTATTCTTGACTTTGGTGCATTCGTCAGTGTTCTGCCCGGTAAAGACGGTCTTGTGCACATTTCTCAAATTGCCAATGAGCGTGTTGAGAATGTGACCGACTACTTGAAAGTTGGCCAGACTGTCGACGTTGTGGTGCTGGATATTGACTCCCGTGGTCGTATTAAACTGAGCATTAAAGAAGTTGAGCGTGCGAGAGAACAGCAGAGCTGATCTTAATTGCGTCACTTTCTAACAAAACAGGAGCCAGTGGCTCCTGTTTTGTTATCCTCTTCGTCACAAAGCTAAATCCTCGAACCCGCAAACTCAGAGCCAGATTTCATAAGAATCAGTTTTTATAAGTCATTTATATTCTATTTAGCATTGAAATAAAAACTATACTGTCGTCTTGTTGGGTGTTACGAACAGGCTTTTAATCGGGTTTTGATGTAACTATGGTCGAGGAGCTTAAGCATGAAACGAGTTTCAGGGGTTCTACCCGTGCTGATCTTATCCATCGCTGTGATGCACAGTGCAATTGCTTTTGCCGTTGACCAGCGCCAGGGAGGGCTCACGCAATCAGATTCAAAGCAATCAAAAAATGAAACGCTTCTTCCATCCGTTATGGGTCCGACATCTCCGTCGGGCGACTCAAAAGCTGAGAAAAGGGATTCTGTTGATACCTCGTCAGGTCAAATTGATATTGACAACAGCTCCAATGCGCTATTGCAGGACACACAGGATCCAGTGAATTATCAGAAAGCGATCATCGATCAGAACAACCTGATTCCTTTTGATGTCGATGAGGATAACTACACTGACGCTAAGAAAAAGCCGACGTACCTTTGGATAAGGGCAACTTATTTTGAAAGTCCCGACCCCTTGCCTAAAGGCGGTCCCCAACCAGCACTGTTTTCATTAAACACTGCCTATAACCCGGCTTTTCCCTACGGGGCTGCAGACCAATCCTGCTTGTCCCCACTGCCAGAACCGTTTGCCAAAAGCTGCAATGATCAGCAAGAGACCGGATTCTGTCGAGTCAAGTTCAAGCGGGACGACAGGGTCGATACCGTGGTTGGTATGCTGGCCAACACACCCGACAATTTCAGTGGGTGTCTTTTATCGAATCGAGGTGCAGATGGATTCCTAAGATCTTTGGGGGATACAAGTGTACTACCCAAAAACATTCTGGTCACTGACAAAGAATATTATCAGGTCAATGTTATTTATGGCGGTGTCTCCTACCGATTTCGGGAAGAGCCCAGGCTTCCGGTACCCTTTGCATCGACAGTGCTCTTGTCTGGAAGTCTGCATCATGAAACTTTGTGTAAAAGCGGTGCCAGCCCCGGAATCCAATGGTACAGCGATTACAGCGGTGGAGTTCGTGCAAGCGGTTATGGATGCGCAGGCCTGACACCTTATGCTGACTCACGCAGTGATATGCTCCATTTTATCCCAATACGAAAGAAGGCCCATCCAGTCAAGCAGTCTCCTGTTGTATGGCGAGCAATGGAACCGGAGGAAGATATCAGAGGAGCGATCAATTTTGAAGTCAATGAATACTTTTGCTCCCCCAGAAAGCCTTACAAAGAGTTTATCCTGGGCTCACTGGCAGGGCAGGGATCTAAAAAGTATTGTGGATATATAGGAACCAATGGAAAAACTGGCTACGTCGCTACCAATCAGGATGGCAGTATTGCTACTGATTACCTGAAACCTGTGATTGATGGTTATGTCGGCTGGCAGGATTTTGAGGGTGATCTGCCTGACAAGGCTATTATTGCCGGTTACAGCGTTGCAAGTTCTGGCAGAAGAATGGACAAGGTACCGGTATATTTTTGTCGTTTTAAGAATAACGGTTTCAAAACCTACGGCAAGTATTTTAAGAAGGGCAAAGTCTGTAAAACATCATTTGCAACGCCCTGCGGAGACTCCAACGCCCTGGTTACTTCAGATACCTTTAAAATTCTAGTCAGGAAGTGACGGGCAGAACCAGGAAGGCTGCAGACGGAATGTCAATTTCAACGCTTTCCCACTCTCTGCAGGGTGTTGCAAAAAAAGTAAAGCTTAGCCACTTCTTAACGTTGTATCATCCTTTTGCGCTGCCTTGATAGGTCTGGAAAGTGTCAATTGTCGTTATTTGGGCAATGGTACGGCCCGTAGTGGCTGATAAACATGTCATTAAATGTTTCAATGAACTGCGCTATGTTCATTTCAATGATGCCGGTACTGGCAGGGCTTCTCTCAGAAGTAGATCTGAAGCCTTCGATGTTAAGTGGGATTGTGTCTTGGGTTGTGTCGAATATATACGGTACAGCATGTTTCAGGAGGTCCTTCACTTGCGGCCTTGTCAGGCCATAAGCGACTCCATAGCTGAAATGCCCCGGATTACTCCTCATGACTTCAAATATTACGCTATTTCCTGAGGAAAGAGGCTGAGTATGTTGATTAATGGTAATCAGATTTTCAACTGCAGCGGACTCACCTTCAGGGTCACGGATGTAAACAATGTCTTTTTCTTTGTCATAGCCAATCAGGCTGTAGGCGTGGTTGGTACTAATTTCTGCGAACGGCCTTAATCCCAGGGAAGTTGAATGGGCTGGGCTAATAGAAACAGTGGCTGCTTTTTCATTATCAACAAAAGAATTAAGTTGCTTCTTCAATCGCTCCTGAGTTTGAAGTTGCGGGTTGACGAAATCGGCAGGCGATCCCATCAGTAAAGTCAAAACTGATTCCTCATCTATTCCGTCCAGTTCTGAATATTGATGGTACTTGAATCTTGCCGGGCCATTATACCGATTTGCATTAATGAAACGTTTCGACAGGTGGGCGTAAGCGGCTTCCAGCATAGCCAGCCAAACACCACCATCACGTGTTTCGGCAAAGTGTGAGTAGCGCTCAACTTCTCTGAATTGAATCAGCATGCCTTCATCAACCCCTGGAAAAACAATGTCAAATGTCCCTTCATCCGTCGTCGTATGGAAGTAATTGAATATTAGTCTTTTTCCAGTTTCAGAACTGGCAATTGAGGCCAGCGAGGCAATCAGAACACAATCTGGAAAATGCTTTTGCAGGAGATTGTCGGGAGTAATACTGGTCAGACCGTGGGGGAAAAGCTGTCTATAAGCGTTAACAAACGCTTGCCGTTCCGGCTTGGCAAGCCAGGCATCCCAAAAAGTGTTGTCCTGCTCGTAGTGATACTTTGCGGCCTGCCCTGACAGTTCAGCGAGCTCAATACTATCCCTGCTTAATAAAGCGGTAACAGGGTTTTGCCATAGCTCGAAATTAACAAGGTAAAGCCTGATGGTCTGGTAAAGGTCTTTGTTCAAATAGGGAGCATGATAGCCCTCAATCAGCTCATCGTGGGAGAGCAGGCCATCAGAGTCTTTATCAAGTGCACCTGCCAGCTCCGGAAAGTAGCGGTATGCCGAAGGGTAACCGGGTGAAAATTCGCCACTAAATACCTGGACAGCAAAAAAGAGCAAATTGGTCAGCAATAAAGTACGTAAATGGTCCATCCTATTAATTCCTGTAACAAGCATCCTGTTATTAAGCAATGCCCTCTGGTTTTATAATGAGTTGTGACACGGCTTCTTAACCATTAGATGACAGGAAGTTCAAAAAGTTCATTTACAGGTGAGAGAAATGGAGATCCCTGTTAGCAGAATAAACAATTGGTCAGGTGCTTAGTTATAGTTTTTAGGGCATTGATACGGCCCGTCCTGACTAATATGCATGATATTAAAGGTGCTAATGAGCTGCTCGACGCTCATTTCGATGATGCCGGTATTGGCGGGGCTTCTTTCAGAAGCAGGCTTGAATCTTTCAATATTAATTGTGTCTTTCTCCATGTGAATAATCCTTTGGTCAACTTGATTAAGGAGGTTGTTTACTCGAGACTCCGTGATATAGGCGACTCCGTAGTCAGAGTGGCTGGGATCTTTCATCATGGCTTCAAATATTATGCTATCCCCTCTGGAAAGATGCTGATTATGTGGAATAATGGTAATGAGATTTTCAACCGCAGCAGACCTACCATAGGGGTCACGAATATAAACAACATCCTTTTCCCTGACATAGCCAATCAGGCTGTAGGAGTGGTTGTTTACAATTTTTGCGAACGCTCTTAGCCCGAAGGGAGCTGAATAAGATGGGTTAATAGCAACAGTGGCTGCTTTTTCATTATCAACAAAAGTGTTGAGTAGTTCCTTTAATCGCCCCTGAGTCAAAGATTGCAGATTGATGAGATTGCTATGCGATCCCATTAGTGTGTGAAAAGCATCTGACTCCCTGATTGTATCCAGTTCTGAATATTGATGATACTTGGATTGTGCCCGGTCATTATGTCGATTTTTATTAATGAAACGTTTCGACAGGTGGGCGTATGCGGCTTCCAGCACAGCCAGCCAGATACCACCATCCCGTGTTTTGGCAAAGTATGAATGGTGCTCAACTTCTCTGAATTCAATCTGGACGCCCTCACTAATACCTTCAAAAAGAATACTAAATGTCTGTTCATTAATGGGATAGAAGTAATTGAATATAAACCTTTTTCCGGTTTCAAAGCTGCCTATTGAGGCCAGCGTAGCGATCAGAACACAATCTGGAAAATTTTTCTGCAGGAGGTTATCCGGAGTAATACTGGTCAGACCATGGGGGAAAAGTCGTCTATAGACGTCGGCAAACGCTTTTTGTTTCGGCTTTTCAAGCCAGACATCCCAAAAGGTGTTGTCCTGCTCATGGTGATACCTTGCGATTCGCCCCGACAGTTCGGCCCGCTCGATGCTCTTCCTGTTTAATGACGCAGTAACAGGGTTTTGCCATGACTCGAAATTAACAAGGTAAAGCCTGATGGTTTGGTAAAGGTCTTTGTTCAGATACGGGGCGTGGTAGCCCTCAATCAGCTCATCGTAGGAGAGCAGACCATCAGAGTCTTTATCAAGTGCGCCTGCCAGCTGCGGGAAGTAGCGGTATGCCGACGAGTAGCAGGGTGCGAATTGCCCGCTAAAAACCTGGACAGAAAAAAACAGCAGACTGGCCATTAATAGAGTGGGTAATCGATCTATCATATTCATCGGTGGTCAAAGATTCGCGTCATACTCTTGATTCGTGGTCAGGGGTTCGCGTCATCTTTATCGTCGATGGCGCGTCATCATAATGCCATGCCGTGGGGCGAGGGTGATTAGGGGCTCGAGGGCGATGGGATGGCCAGCTACGAGGTCAAGGCGGTATTGTTGGCAGAGGGTGGCGAGGATGAGGCTGCCTTCCATCATGGCCATCTGGTTGCCAATACACTGACGTGGGCCGCCGCCAAAGGGGAAGTAGGCAAAGCGCTTGATTTCGCGTTCTTTTTCAAAGCGCTCTGGCTCAAAGCCTTCAGGGTTTGGCCAAAAGGTGGCAAGGCGGTGCGTGACGTAGGGGCTGGTGAACATCATCGTGTCGGCGGGGATGTGGTAGCCCGCGATTTCATCATCGGCGACGGCGCGGCGCGAGATGAGCCAAGCGGGTGGAAAGAGGCGCATTGCTTCGAGAAAGACCATGCGCGTGTAAGTAAGCTTCGGCAAATCATCCAGCGTGGCACGTCGCCCCCCTAACACCTCATCTATCTCAGCCCAAAGGCGGCGGCGCACGGTTGGATGTGTTGAAAGCAGATAGGAGCACCACGCCAGGGCATTGGCTGTCGTCTCAGTCCCAGCGGTAAAAAAAATCAGCACTTCGTCGCGTAGTTGCTGATCGGTCATCTGTTCGTTCGTCTCTTCATCACGGGCGTGCATCAGCATCGAGAGCAAGTTGCCGCGTTCTGTATCGTCTTGGCGATGCCTGCTGATCATTTGTTCCACGGCGTCATTCAGCTCTTTTTGTGCCGCTCGGAAACGACGGTCACGCGGCGTGGGCAGCACGGGCGGCAAGGGTAAAAGCGCCCGGAATCGTTGGCCAATCTCAGAATTAATGAGCAAGGCCTGGCGATGGATCGCCTCGGCTTGCTCTTCAACGTCTACCCCAAAGAGGGTTGTGCTGACAATGCGAGCTGTCAAGTGTCCCATTTCCGCTGCCACATCGAACGCCGCTCCCTCTTCCTCTTGATCTTTTTGCGCCCACGCCGCAAGCATCTTGACCGTTTCCTCAACCATCAGCTCCGAAAAGGCCGCGATACGCTTACGATGAAAGGCGGGCTGTGCCAAACGACGCTGCCGTCGCCAAAACTCCCCTTCGCTCGTCAGCAAGCCCTCACGAAAAAACCAGCGCGTCATATCCCAGAGAGGATTGCCTTTGTCATAGTTACGATTATTTGTTTGAAGCACATGACGAACATGGTCTGGGTGCGTCACCAAACAGGCTGGCCAAAGCCCATAGCGGAAACGCACAATGTCACCGTACTGATTGCTCAAGCTCATCATCGTGCTGACGATATCGCGCTGCCCCTCCCTCATCACCTTGAGCATATCAAGCCCAGTCGGCCCAGGGACTTGAGGCGCGGACGACATGCTTTCTTTGCGGCCAAATAACTTTAAACGGGTCATGACCCCTCCTTTTTTACTCATTGATTTCGATCAGCGATTTCCCGATCCATTCGTGCGGCGCACCAATGCCAAAGAGGTGCAAAAGTGTCGGAGTGACTTAACCCCTGTAAAAAGCAGCTTGCTAACAGGTGACACCTTCTGGTCTGATCGTGATTTTCGACAAGGCTAAATAACCATTAGATAACAGCAAGTCCAAAGAGTAGTTTATATCCGACTGGCCAGGCGCTTAGTTATTGTCAGTTGGGCATTGATAGGGGCCGCACTGGCTGATGAACAGGGTATTAAATGTATCAATGAACTGTTCTACGGTCATTGCAATGATGCCGGTCCTGGCAGGGCTTCTCTCAGAAGTAGATATGGGTTCTGAAATATAAGGGATTTTGCCTTTGGCTATGATGTCCAGCGCCTGTGGTGCGGTTTGGTTAAGGAATTGGTTTAGTTCAGGCTCCGTCAGTCCATAAGCGAGTTTATAGTCAGGGTCCCGGGGATGGCTCTTTATGACTTCAAATATTTCACTGTTGCCTGAGGAAAGAGGCTGAATATGTTGATTAATTGTATAGAAGTTTGTGAGCATAGCAGAACAGCCATGAGGGTCACGAATATAAACAATATCTTTTTCTTGGTCATAGCTGATCAGGCTATAGGCGTGATAGCTTTTGATTCTGGCGAATGGCCTTAATTCCAGTAAAGTTGAAAGTGATGGGTCAACAGAAAAAATCGCTACTTTTTCATTATCAACAAAAGAGTTGAGTAGCTCCTTCAACTGCTCCTGACTTTGAAGTTGCGGGTTGATGAAATCGGAATAGGATCCCATAAGTACATCAATAGCTTGAACCTGATCTACCCCGTCCAGCTTTGAATATTTGCGATAGTCAAACCGTGTCCAGTCATCTTGTCCGTATTTTTTAACGAAACTTTTCGACGATTCGGCGTAAGCAGCTTCCAGCATAGCCAGCCAGACACCACCATCACGTGTTTCGGCAAAGTGTGAGTAGCGCTCAACTTCTCTGAATTGGATCAGCGTGCCATCATCAATCCCCGGAAAAACAATGTCAAATGTCCGTTCATCCGTCGTCGTATGGAAGTAATTGAATATTAGTCTTTTTCCGGTTTCGGAGCTGGCTATTGAGGCCAGCGAGGCAATCAGAACACAATCTGGAAAATACTTTTGCAGGAGATTGTCGGGAGTAATACTGGTCAGGCCGTGAGGGAAAAGCTGTCTATAGGCGTTGTTAAACGGTTGCCGTTCCGGCCTGGCAAGCCAGGTATCCCAAAATCCGTTGTCCTGCTCGTAGTGATATTTTGCGACCTGCCCTGACAGTTCAGCCAGCTCAATACTATCCCTGCTTAATAAAGCGGTAACAGGGTTTTGCCATGGCTCGAAATTAACAAGGTAAAGCCTGATGGTCTGGTAAAGGTCTTTGTTCAGATAGGGCGCATGATAACCCTCAATCAGTTCATCGTGGGAGAGCAGGCCATCAGAGTCTTTATCAAGTGCACCTGCCAGCTCCGGAAAGTAGCGGTATGCCGAAGGGTAACCGGGTGAAAATTCGCCACTAAATACCTGAGCAGTAAAAAAGAGCAGGCTGGTCAGTAATAAAGTACGTAAATGGTCCATCCTGTTAATTCCTGTAATAAGCACCCTGCTGTTAAGCCATGCCCTCTGGTTTTTTCATGGGCTGTGACACGGCTTCTTAACCATTAGATAACAGGAAGTTCAAAAAGTTCATTTACAGGTGAGAGAAATGGAGATTCCTGTTAGCAGAATGAACAATTGGTCAGGTGCTTAGTTATTATAGTTTTCAGGGCATTGATACGGCCCCTCCTGGCTAATGTGCAGAGCATTAAACGTATTAATGAACTGCTCTACGCTCATTTCGATGATGCCGGTATTGGCAGGACTTCTCTCAGTGCTATGCGAGGGTACTTCAATATTGATTATGTCTCCGTCCATTTTGATCTTCTTCGGGTCAGTTTGATCAAGTAGTTCGTTTACTTGAGACTCCGTCATGATATAGGTGACTCCGTAGTCAGGGTGGCTGGGATAGTTCATCATGGCTTTAAATTTTACCCTATCCCCTGTGGAAAGATGCTGATTATGTGGAATAAAGGTAATAAGATTTTCAACCACAGCGGACTTACCGTAAGGGTCACGAATATAAACAACATCTTTTTCCTTGACGTAGCCAATCAGGCTATAGGCGTGATTGATTATGATTTCTGCGAATGGCCTTAGTTCCAGGAGAGCTGAACAAGTTGGACAGCTAGCGATAGCAACAATTGCTGCTTTTTCATTATCAACAAAAGTATTGAGTAGTTCCTTTACTCGCCCCAGAGTCACAGATTGTGGATTGATGCGATTGCTATGCGATCCCACTAGTGTATGGAAAGCGTCTGACGCCTTGATTTCGACCAGTTCTGAATATTGATGATACGTGGATTGTACCCGGTCGTTATGTCGATTTTTATCAATGAAACGTTTCGACAGGTGAGCGTATGCGGCTTCCAGCACAGCCAGCCAGATACCACCATCCCGTGTTTTGGCAAAGTATGAGTGGTGCTCAACTTCTCTGAATTCAATCTGAATGCCCTCACTAATACCTTCAAAAAGAATACTAAATGTCTGTTCATTAATGGGATGGAAGTAATTGAATATAAACCTTTTTCCGGTTTCAGAGCTGGCTATTGAGGCCAGCGTAGCGATCAGAACACAATCTGGAAAATCTTTCTGCAGGAGGTTATCCGGAGTGATACTGGTCAAACCATGGGGGAAAAGTCGTCTATAGACGTCGGCACACGCTTTTTGTTTCGGCTTTTCAAGCCAGACATCCCAAAAGGTGTTGTCCTGCTCATGGTGATACCTTGCGATTCGCCCCGACAGTTCGGCCCGCTCGATGCTCTTCCTGTTTAATGACGCAGTAACAGGGTTTTGCCATGACTCGAAATTAACAAGGTAAAGCCTGATGGTTTGGTAAAGGTCTTTGTTCAGATACGGGGCATGGTAGCCCTCAATCAGCTCATCGTAGGAGAGCAGGCCATCAGAGTCTTTATCAAGTGCGCCTGCCAGCTCCGGGAAGTGATGGTATGCCGATGAGTAGCCGGGTGCGAATTGCCCGCTAAAAACCTGGACAGAAAAAAACAGCAGACTGGCCATTAATAGAGTGGGTAATCGATCTATCATATTCATCGGTGGTCAAAGATTCGCGTCATACTCTTGATTCGTGGTCAGGGGTTCGCGTCATCTTTACCGTCGATGGCGCGTCATCATTATGCCGTGCCGTGGGGCGAGGGTGATTAGGGGCTCGAGGGCGATGGGATGGCCAGCTACGAGGTCAAGGCGGTATTGTTGGCAGAGGGTGGCGAGGATGAGGCTGCCTTCCATCATGGCCATCTGGTTGCCAACACACTGACGTGGGCCGCCGCCAAAGGGGAAGTAGGCAAAGCGCTTGATTTCGCGTTCTTTTTCAAAGCGCTCTGGCTCAAAGCCTTCAGGGTTTGGCCAAAAGGTGGCATGGCGGTGTGTGACGTAGGGGCTGGTGAACATCAACGCCGCAAGCATCTTGACCGTTTCCTCAACCATCAGCTCCGAAAAGGCCGCGATACGCTTACGATGAAAGGCGGGCTGCGCCAAACGACGCTGCCGTCGCCAAAACTCCCCTTCGCTCGTCAGCAAGCCCTCACGAAAAAACCAGCGCGTCATATCCCAGAGAGGATTGCCTTTGTCATAGTTACGATTATTTGTTTGAAGCACATGACGAACATGGTCTGGGTGCGTCACCAAACAGGCTGGCCAAAGCCCATAGTGGAAACGCACAATGTCACCGTACTGATTGCTCAAGCTCATCATCGTGCTGACGATATCGCGCTGCCCCTCCCTCATCACCTTGAGCATATCAAGCCCAGTTGGCCCAGGGACTTGAGGCGCGGACGACATGCTTTCTTTGCGGCCAAATAACTTTAAACGGGTCATGACCCCTCCTTTTTTACTCATTGATTTCGATCAGCGATTTGCCGACCCATTCGTGCGGCGCACCAATGCCAAAGAGGGGCAAAAGTGTCGGAGTGACTTAACGCCTGTAAAAAGCAGCTTGCTAACAGGTGACACCTTCTGGTCTGATCGTGATTTTCGACAAGGCTAATTAACCATTAGATAACAGCAAGTCCAAAGAGTAGTTTATATCCGACTGGCCAGGCGCTTAGTTATTCTTGGTTGGGCGTTGATAGGGGCCGCACTGGCTGATGAACAGGGCATTAAATGTATCAATGAACTGTTCTACGGTCATTGCAATGATGCCGGTCCTGGCAGGGCTTCTCTCAGAAGTAAATATGGGTAATGAAATATCGGAAGGGATTATGCCTTTGGCTATGATGATGTCCATCATCGCCTTCGGTAAGGTTTGGTTAAGGACGTGGTATAGTCGAGGCTCCGTCAGACCATAAGCGAGTTTATACTCAGGGTCCCGGGGGAGGTTCTTTATGACTTCAAATATTTCACTGTTGCCTGAGTAAAGCGTCTGAATATGGCGATTGATGGTATAGATATTTACAGCCGCAGCAGACCAGCCATGAGGGTCACGAACATAAACAACATCTTTTTCTTTGTCATAGCCGATCAGGCTATAAGCGTGTTTGGATTTGATTCTGGAGAATGGCCTTAATCCCAAGTGGTTCAGAATTTCTGGTTTACTGGTAACAGTCACTGAAACAGTCGCTGCTTTTTCATCATTAACCAAAGAGTTGAGTAGCTCCCTGATCTGCTCGTGAGTCTTAAGTTGCGGGTAGATATAATCAATATACGATGACGTTAGTATACTCAGGGCATGTCCCTCAGGTACCCCGTACAGTTCTGAATATTGATGATACTGGAATCGTGCTCGGTCATTATGTTGATTTTTATTTAAGAAAATTTTCGACAAGTGCGCGTAAGCCGCTTCCAGCATAGCCAGCCACATACCTTCATCGCGTGTTTTGGCAAAGTGTGAGTAGCGTTCAACTTCGCTGAATTGAATCACTTTACCACTGGGAAGCCCGGGAAAAAAAATGCCAAATCTTTGTTCATCGAAGGCATAAAAGTAATTGAATATTCGCCTTTTTCCGGTTTCAGAGCTGGCTATTGAGGCCAGCGAGGCAATCAGAACACAATCTGGAAAATGCATTTGCAGAAGACTATCCGGAGTAATACTGGTCAGACCATGGGGAAAAAGTCGTCTATAGGCGTCGGCAAACGGTTGCCGCTCCGGCTTTGCAAGCCAAGCATCCCAAAAAGTGTTGTCCTGCTCGTGGTGATACTTTGCCACTTGCCCCGACAGTTCGGCCAGCTCAATGCTCTCCCTGTTTAATGAGACGGTGAAAGGGTTTTGCCAGGACTCGAAATTAACAAGGTAAAGCCTGATGGTTTGGTAAAGGTCTTTGTTCAGATACGGAGCATGGTAGCCATCAATGAGTTCATCGTAGGAGAGCAGGCCATCAGAGTCTTTATCAAGTGCAGTCGCCAGCTCCGGAAACTGGCGGTATGCCGACGGGTAGTTGGGTGAGAATTCCCCGGCAAAAGCCTGGACAGGAAAAAAGATCAGAATGGTCAGTAATAGAGCGCGTAATCGATCCATAATGTTATCCCCCTTTTAAAGAACATTATTGGTCTTACGCAACTCCCTCTGGTGAGATCAGAGCTTGCGATACAACCCGTTTAATTATTAGATGCAAAAAAGCTCCAAAGAGTTCATATAGATCAGTAAAATGGACACACTTGTTATTGGAGCGACCAACGATGGGTCACCTGTCTTGATCAGCTGGTGGTGGCTGGACATAAAAAAACCGCGCTTTCAAAAGTGAAAAGCACGGTTTTATTGGTACTTCAGAACTGGAAGATATTACTCGTCCAGGAAGCTTCTCAGATGATCCGAGCGCGTCGGGTGACGCAGCTTTCTCAGAGCCTTGGCTTCAATCTGACGGATACGTTCACGGGTAACGTCGAACTGCTTGCCCACCTCTTCCAGAGTGTGGTCCGTGTTCATGTCGATACCGAAACGCATTCGCAGAACCTTCGCTTCACGGGCTGTCAGGCCGGAGAGTACGTTGCGGGTCGATTCTTTCAGACCCGTGCCGGTAGCCCGATCGATAGGTGACTGAATGGTCGCGTCTTCGATAAAGTCACCCAGATGGGAGTCTTCGTCGTCTCCGATGGGGGTCTCCATGGAGATAGGCTCTTTGGAGATTTTCAGTACCTTGCGGATCTTGTCTTCTGGCATTTCCATGCGAACAGCCAGTTCTTCAGGAGTAGGTTCACGTCCCATCTCCTGGAGCATCTGTCTGGAAATACGGTTCAGTTTGTTGATCGTTTCAATCATGTGAACCGGGATACGAATCGTTCTGGCCTGGTCCGCAATGGAGCGGGTGATAGCCTGACGAATCCACCAGGTGGCGTAGGTCGAAAACTTGTATCCGCGACGGTATTCGAATTTGTCTACCGCTTTCATCAGACCGATATTGCCTTCCTGAATCAGATCCAGGAACTGCAGGCCACGGTTGGTGTATTTCTTGGCGATAGAAATAACCAGACGCAGGTTGGCCTCAACCATTTCTTTCTTGGCGCGACGGGCACGGGCCTCGCCCAGAGACATTCTGCGATTGATGTCCTTGATCTGGACCAGCGTACAGCCGAACTCTTTCTCAATAGTGATCAGCTTCTTCTGGGCGCGAAGAATTTCATCCCGGTAGTGGTTGATGGCTTCAGCATAGACGGCACTGCCGGAAGTGATGTCATCAATCCATTTCAGACTGGTCTCGTTGCCCGGGAAAGTGCCCAGGAAAATCTTGCGAGGCATTTTCGCGCGGCGTACGCAGAATTGCATGATCGCACGCTCATTGCCGCGAATGGTGTCCAGAGTATTCCTGATGCGGAAAACCAGCATGTCAAAAACACGGGGAACCAGTTTCAGAGGCATGAAAGCTGTGGTCAGTTCATCCATCGCAGCTTTGGCTTCTTTGGAACCAAAGTCATGCTTTGCCAAAGTGCTCAGTACCTTCTCATGACCAGCGCGAAGGAGATCAAAGCGCTCTTTGGCTTCTTCCGGATCAAGACCGCCAGCATCTTCTTCTTCACTGTCATCGTCATCGTCATCAGAGTCATCGTCGTCGAAGTCTTCTTCGATGTTCTCAACAGCGGGAGAGGAGGGAGCAACAGGCTCTTCGGAATCAGGATCGATATAGCCGCTGATCAGATCAGTCAGGCGGCCTTCTTCTTCTATAATCCGATCATATTCGTCCAGAACAATCTGAACGGAGCCAGGAAATTTGGCCAGGGCTGACATGACTTCACGCAGCCCCTCTTCAATGCGTTTGGCGATCTGGATTTCGCCTTCGCGAGTCAGCAGTTCGACCGTGCCCATTTCACGCATGTACATGCGCACAGGGTCAGTGGTTCGGCCTGCTTCCTGTTCAACAGCTGCAAGAGCTGCTGCTGCCTCTTCGGCAGCAGCTTCATCGGTATCCGCTTCAGATAACAACAGGGTATCGGCGTCCGGCGCTGTTTCGTAGACGGTGATACCCATGTCATTGATCATGCGAATGATATCTTCAACCTGGTCAGGGTCGGAGATGTCTTCAGGAAGATGGTCATTTACCTCAGCGTAAGTCAGGTATCCCTGTTCCTTACCGCGAGAGATAAGCTCTTTCAGTCGGGATTGTTGTTGCGAGTTAGCTGACATATCAACCCTTTAACAGCGAAAGTGGAGTGCCGGACGAAAAAAAACGTAAGCAGGCAATTATAGCTCAAAAAACATGGGGTTTTCCACAATAAAGTGTAAAAGAGTACACCTTCGCGGATCTGCACGATGTTCAGTGGATGGGGCACCGGAAAAACGGTCCATGAAAAACTACGCATGGTAAGGGTCCCCTTCCTTGGCTTTTTACCGTAAAAGCACCCTCTCACAACTGGTGGGTCATTAAGGTGCTTTCTTCGCTCATGGCTGTTTCGGACCGGATTCAGAATCAGGTGTGTGGTTAATAACGGCTTCCCACATAGCACAGTGAAGTTCAAGTATATACCTAAAAATATGTGCGTCGCCATAAATAAAGTGATAAAAAACAATTTAGATTTTACTTATAGTTATTGCGAAAAAAAAAGGCGTTTGTCGTTCAGTCCGGGATTTTTACGTGTTTTCAGAACGTTATTTTTTGGTACTGGTGTTTGTGGGTTTGATACCGAGTTTTTTCTTTTTCTTTTCCAGCAGGGCTTCCAGAGCACTGCGTTGTGCCGAGTCTATCTGACCGGGTTTTTTTTGTGAAAAAGTTTGCTTAAGGGAGTTTGTCGTCTGCTTGTGCTCAAGCTCCCGGACCGTATCCCTTATTCGTTCTATAGCTTCATGGAATTCCTGGTCGTTGGGTTGATGTCCAAGTTCCAACGATGCGATTTCCTGAAGTCGAATGCCGTGATGAGTGCCATGCCATTGTGCAATCAGGGCAATAGTGGCCAGTTTAGGTTGTTCCTGAAGCGTTTTTATCAGAGCAATTAACAATTGTGTATCAGGATGCCCGTCACCTTCCAGTTCATTGATTGCTTTTACGCTGGACGCTAATTCAGGATTACAGAGCAGGTGGCGGATGGCATATAGAGATCGACCCACTTTTAATGGCGCAGGAGCGGGCGGTTCGTTCTTTTCCTTAAAACCTTTTTTAAAGGGTTTGCGCTCAAAACTATGCGTCTGAGGTTGGAAGTGTTGAGTGGTCTCAGGCTCGTAGTGCGCTTGTGGATAATAGTCGGTTTCAACAGGTATAGGGTAATCGTCGTATGCAATATCGGCGGCAGGTTCAGGCTCACTCTTTTTGTTTAAATAGCTCTCAAGAGTGTCGGTATTCAAACCAGTAATTTCTGACAGTTTCTGCATCAACATCTGTTTGAACAGACCGTCGGGAATCTTGTGGAGGTGAGGTTGTGCATCGGTGGCCAGTCGTGAACGTCCGTCCATGGTATTCAGGTCGATACCGTTACTGAGTTCCTGAAACAGGAAAGTGTCGAGGCTGAGGGCGGTGGTTTTCATTCTTTCCAGAAAAGCATCGGCGCCTTCCTGTCTGACCATGCTGTCCGGATCTTCACCCTGGGGTAAAAACAGAAAGCGTGCCTGATTGCCATCTTTCATATGGGGAAGCGTGGATTCAAGGGCTCGCCAGGCTGCGCGTCTGCCTGCATTATCGCCATCAAAGCAGAACACAACTTCTGATACGGTTTTAAAAAGTCTCTGTATGTGGTCCGGGGTTGTTGCTGTGCCCAGGGTGGCGACAGCATTGTTGATGCCTTGTTGTGCCAGGGCAACAACATCCATGTAGCCTTCGACGACAAGAATGCGTTCAAGGTGGCGATTGTGCTTTTTGGCTTCGTACAGTCCATATAACTCCCGTCCCTTCTGGAAAATGGGGGATTCCGGTGAGTTGAGGTATTTGGGTTTGGCATCGCCCAGAACCCTGCCACCAAAAGCGATGATTCGACCCCGGGTATCATGAATGGGGAACATGATTCGGTCGCGAAAGCGGTCATAGCGGCTTTTGGTTTCTTCTTTTTCCACCAGCATGCCGGTCGTAACTAACTGGTCTTCTTTCTCCTGGTCCTCTGCCAGATGATTCTTCAGGTTGTCCCAGCCAGGCGGGGCAAAGCCGATACCGAAACGTTTGCAGGTCTGGCCATCCAGCCCTCTCTGTTTCAGGTATTGAATGGCTGCGGGTGCTTCAGAAGCTTTAATCAATTGTTCGTTGTAAAAAACGTTGGCTTTGGTCATCAGTTCATAAAGCGGGCTGTGATCCGGGCCGCGTTTTTGACTGCGCTGTTCTCTGGGAACTTCCAGTCCGACCTGGCTGGCCAGGGAATCTACTGCTGTCGGGAAGTCCAGGTGATCAAAGTCCATGACAAAGCCCAGGGCATTACCGCTCGCACCACAACCAAAGCAATAGTAAAACTGCTTGTCCGGGCTGACAGTGAATGATGGGGTTTTTTCCTGATGGAAAGGGCAGCAGGCGGAGTAATTTCGACCGGTTTTCTTAAGCTTTACCCGGCTATCGACAATGTCCACGATGTCCAGGCGGTTCAGCAGGTCATCAATAAATGTCTGGGGGATGCGTCCGGCCATAAATGCCCATAAGTGTGAGTGTCGGCCATTGAAGTGAAAAAGCCGGTGCCAGAAATCTTAACAGAGAGCTGATGTTATCATCGCTACTGGACGGTTGTCAGTGATTCTTGCCAATGTTGATGGCCGGTTTGCGCAGAGCTGGCTCAGTTAAGCAGTTGCCTGATGGTCTGGCTGACCTGACTCATGTCTGCCCGGCCTTGAACTTTGGGCTTGATAATGCCCATGACCTTTCCCATGTCGTGCATGCTTCGGGCCTCGCTTTCGCGAATGGCTTTCGAGACGAGTTGGTTGATTTCTTCGGTGCTGAGCTGAGAAGGCAGGAAGCCCTGAAGAATAGTCAGTTCCAGTTTCTCCTGATCAGCCAGATCAGTGCGCCCTGCAGACTCGAACTGGTTGATGGCATCGCGGCGTTGCTTGGCCATCTTGTCAAGTGCTGCAAGGGCGCGGGTGTCGTCAATCGACTTTTCGTCTACTTCTATTCGCTTAAGCTCGGCAAGAGCCAGGCGAATGGTTCCCAATCGAACCTTGTCGCGATTGCGCATGGCATCCTTCATTGCAGCAGTCAGTTGTTCCTTGACCTGGCATTCGCTCATGTTCTTACCTCAATACGATTCTTTCCCGAAAGAAAGTTTCGAGCAGAAATTTGGGAGTCGAAGCTATTAAAGCCGGAAATCCGGCCTTAATACAGACGCTCGCGACGACGCTGTTCGCGCTGCAGTTTTTTCAAATGACGCTTGACAGCAGCAGCGGCTTTGCGCTTGCGAACGGAGGTAGGCTTTTCGTAGTGTTCACGACGACGTACTTCAGCCAGTACACCAGCCTTTTCGCAAGAGCGCTTAAAGCGGCGCAGCGCTACATCAAACGGTTCATTTTCTTTAACTTTAACAGCAGGCATGCAGAGATCACCTTCCTATAAAAATAGTGAGTAAATTAATAAAGGTTTGCAGCCCGGCATCACAACATCTGCTATTAGTACCGTCTACTCCCTTTCAGAAAATTCTGCCCTGTTGATCCCGAGCCAGGGATGGCTTGGCAAGGATTTATTTCCGACCTGACGATTTTCACAATAAATGAATCACGCCAGACGAGAGTAAGCGGTTGAGCATTCACACTTTTTTCAGGAGTGCAGTTAAACTGATCTTCCGAAAACCGTGCGAAGAAGCTAATTCCGACCCGCAAAATAAGCCTGAACAAATGTCCAGACTAGCCGCGTATTTTTAAGGGTGGGAATTTTATAGACTATTTTCAATAAATGCAAAAACCCGACTTGCTTTCATTCCTTTAAGAGCCCCCGGGGTTGCGGTGTCTGGCATTTCCTGTAATGGCAGCTTTGCAGTATCATCCCGAATCCTGCAGCAGGTAGTGAACAATAGCGTTGTACGTTGGTTCTTATTATCCGGGTTCTTGTTATTTATGCTGAGGTTGATGGGCTGAAAACCTGTCTGCATGATGGTAATCCACAGGATCTTTCAGAAACCAGCGGGTCAGTTACCTATATCTGACAGGCCAATGTTAACGGATCGTGGTATTGCCTGAGTGAAAACAGCTTTTTTATGAAAACAGTAGTGGGTTCTAACAGATGATAGTGCTTGGAATTGAAACATCCTGTGATGAATCAGGCATTGCACTTTATGACAGTCAGAGAGGGTTGCTGGCGGATGCTCTGTACAGTCAGATTGAAATGCATACCGAGTATGGCGGTGTAGTGCCTGAGTTGGCCTCCAGAGACCATATCCAACGGGTCCTCCCGCTGATCAGCCAGGTGCTGGAAAAAGCCGGCATCACACGCAAACAGATTGATGCCCTGGCCTACACTAAAGGCCCGGGTCTGATTGGTGCCCTGATGGTGGGAGCCAGTATAGGTCGTTCCATGGCTTGGGCGCTGGGTGTTCCATGCGTGGGAGTGCATCATATGGAAGGTCATTTGCTGGCCCCGATGCTGGAAGAAAATCCACCTGAATTTCCTTTTCTTGCCCTACTGGTGTCCGGTGGTCATACCCAATTGGTGCGGGTTGATGGTATTGGGCAATATCAGCTGTTGGGTGAGTCTATAGATGATGCTGCTGGTGAGGCGTTTGACAAAGTAGCCGCTATGTTGGAATTAGGGTATCCCGGTGGTCCAAGGGTTGCCAATCTTGCACAGAAGGGGGCTGAAGGGCGTTTCCGCTTCCCCCGGCCTATGTGCGATCGTCCCGGTCTGGATTTCAGCTTCAGTGGTTTGAAAACCTTTACACTCAATACCGTGGCGGCCTGTAAAGAAGAAGGTGGTTTGAGCGACCAGGATCGAGCGGATATTGCCTGGGCTTTTGAAGATGCCGTGGTTGATACTCTGGCATTCAAATGTCGTCGGGCTCTCAGGCAGACCGGCTTGAAACAGTTGGTGATTGCCGGAGGTGTCAGTGCTAATCGACGGTTGAGAAATCAGCTTGAAGGCATGACTGCAAAAGAAGGCGGCAGCCTTCGTTATGCCAGACCTGAGTTTTGTACAGATAATGGTGCAATGATCGCCTATGCCGGTTGCCAGCGTTTGCTTGCCGGTCAGACGGAGCCCCTTGAAGTGGCCCCGATGCCACGCTGGAACATGGAAACACTGGAAGCCGTTAACCTGAAACCAGAGGACAGGGTGAATGGATAAGGTGCGAATTGAACAGCTGGAAACCCGGGCTGTGATTGGTGTTTACGAATTTGAGCATGAAGCAGCCCAACCTCTGGTTATAGATTTAGAGCTGGAAACTGATTTTTCCCGGGCATTTCGATCTGACGACCTGAACGATGCTCTGGATTACGACAGTATCAGCCAGACCGTACGTGCTTTTTGCGAAGCATCCCGATATGCTTTGCTCGAAGCCCTGGCAGGTGGCATCATTCAGTTAATTCAGGCGAATTTCAATGTTGACAGGGTCGGAGTACTGATCCGAAAGCCACAGGCATTGAAAGGTGCTGTAGCCTCCGTGTGGTGCGAACGAACCAGGGAAGAGATGCGTCAGCCATGACACTTTTTTACATTGGCGTAGGATCCAATGATGAGGCCGAACAGAACTGTTGGCAGATGATACAGGCTCTTCGTCAGCAGTTTGGTACCTTATTGGTCAGCAGTCTGATTCAAACGTCTGCCGATGGCGCTGTGGCTGAGGAGAGAGTGGCTGATTATTATAATGCTGTCGCCTGCTTTGAGAGCGATGTGTCATCCGCATTGATTAATGGCTGGTGCAAGCAGGTAGAAGACCGATTAGGAAGAGTCAGAGGCAGCCTTAAATGCCGGGCTGATCTCGATATTCTACAGGTGGTTGATGATGTCCGCGAGGTCAAGATCAGCACCATCGAAGAAGTTTACTATCGACCCCTGGTGAAACAGTTATGGAATTTTCAGATGGGCAGGCCAGTCAGTGTTTTTACCGGTGCTATTAATCTGGTATTCGAAACAGGCGTAAAGCTGGGTGATCAACCTCGTCTTCTGCCAGAGCTGGAGTTCGAAGCTGTCTGACCAGCAGCCCCTTCAGGGGCTGAATGACTCTACCGATCCAGTTGTTCCTGCATTCGCAATACTCTCGTTTTTCTCAGCTCTTCACCTATCGCCCTGCCCTTAAAGCCCCGGGCAACAATCTCTTTGGCATTGATCGAAAGGCAAAGAGAAAGCAAGGATTTTATCTGGCTCTGATGGCTTTCAGAGAGTGTTTTTTTCTGAGCTTCGGCAATGCAGCGGCTGGTTTTCAGAAAGGCGTCAAAGCGTTCTGACCGCCTGAATGCATCGGTGTTTTCAAACAGAATCATCAGCTGTTCTGCTTTTAAGGCTTCGGCGTGCTCAATTAAATAAGCACTGTGCTGAAAAGTCAGGCTGGCCAGCTCTGAAAACTGGGAAGGTGTTTTCAATCGTTTACTCAGTGCAGTAAGTAAGTCCCTGGAGAGTTCTTTTTCAGGAGCGAAGGTGACTGCAAATCGAACTTCACAAGACGTCTGTTGAATGGCTGCCGTGCGAAGTGCTTTTATGCCTGTCGAATTCTCTCTCAGGAAAGGAACCCATTCCGGCATGACGGCGTTTATGGCGTGGCAAGCCGATAGTACTTCAAAAAAGATCTCAGGGTCAGGCTCAGACAGGGCGCGTGTGGTTTCCTGCCAGATTCGCTCGGGAACCAGATAGGAGGCTTCACCTCTGTCGATCATAGAGGACATCAATTCGAGAGTCTCGGGAGCCACCCTGAACCCCAGGTGATGGAAGCGGGCGGCAAATCGAGCCACGCGCAAAATGCGCAGGGGGTCCTCCTGAAATGCAGGGGAAACATGGCGAAGCAGTTTTTGTTCGAGGTCTTTCTGACCACCATAGGGATCATAGATATTGCCAAGATCATCCTGGGCCATGGCATTAATGGTCAGGTCTCTGCGGATCAAGTCTTCTTCCAGAGTGACCTCGGGGGCAGTATGAAAAACAAAGCCGGTGTAACCATGACCGGACTTTCTTTCGGTACGAGCCAGTGCATATTCTTCTTTGGTGTCCGGATGAAGGAAAACAGGGAAGTCCTGGCCAACAGGCTGAAAGCCCTGTTCAGTCATTTGCTCTGGACTGCTGCCAACCACCACCCAGTCGTGATCTTTGAGTGGAAGGCCCAATAACCTGTCTCGAACAGCACCGCCGACCAGAAAAATGTCCATGTCATCTCAATCTATTTCGTTGAATAAAATACATTAACTGCAAGGAAGCGGTTGTAGAACCTTCTTTCATCAGGTGATCTATCCTTCCTTCCTGTAAACCAGAAATCAAGGATAGAATTATTAAACACTCACTCTTTGCAGTACCGTTGTTTATGCTACTGGCGTTGTTAGTCGTCTGCCAGACCGAAGCGCTGACAAGACTTTATATTATCGAGCTTGGACAGGATGCAGCTTCTCCAAAACAGAACTCTACCATAAAACGTGAGCCGCCAGCATTGTCATGCAATCCATCAGATATTGCCGACACAAACGGCTATGCAGGACCAGCTTTACCACCTCATGAAAAACGACACAGATCTGACAGTTATGGGTTAAAAATGACCTTTGTTGAGTCGATTCCATGGCAGTTGCTTTACGCCGCTCACCTGCAGGTTGTTTACGAACTGATCCTGCCCTCCAGTCCCCCCGCTCGTGGTGCAACCTTTTATCCACAGCTACCTGTAGAAGCAATTCTTTTTGTCAGCTGGCTTTTGAAAAGCTATCTGAACACTAATTCAAAGTCGTTTAATTTGGTTCAACAGCAGGCGAGTCAGGATTATCCGTTTACGGCGATTACCGGGATGATTGGCTCCGGACACGAGCAGACACAATACTCGCCATCAGCATCATCTGGTCAGCAAGTATCGGTAGCCACCATCCCCCTTGCAGGCTATGTGACTGATGTCTCTCATTCTGACTCTGGCAATGGTAACGGTGACCCTGAACAACCCCCTCACACTTTAGGTTTAAACTGTTTCGTCCTTCCCTGTAATGGCGTTTGTCAATTCAGACCATCATCAGATAACAGAGAGCCTGCCGAATGGTCGCAGTGTTCCGAATTGCATTCGACAGGCCAGACAGGAGCAACATACAGACAAAGCTCATGCCCACATTTAGCCAATAGGTGCTGCCATAGTTGCTTAAGCTATTTTGATCTTGTAGACGCTAAACATTCCCAAGAAAGCGTGCTTTACCAAACACTGGATGATGCTCCTGACATTCAGGACCTATTGAATTCTGATGTAGTATTTGGATCTCAGGCCCATGAGTTTGATTGCAACCCTATTGATGGGGACGCTTCAAGCTCGATGAACACAGGCAAAGCCTTAAGAGCTGGCGATAGCGGGTTATTCAATGATGATTTAACAATGCCAGGTGATTGGTTTTACATTGCTAATGATTTGACAGCCAATAATGAGTTACCCGGTCGAGAGAGTCTTCTCGTAGATGACCCGATTTTCTTTACTCCTGCCGATTCGGAAAGACAACAAATAATCACCGAGCCATCCCGATCAGGTCAGGGCCAACCACTCCTTTCCCGGACAGGCATAACAGAAGCCGCAGACCAAGGAGAAAAAAAACCTAACCTGGCAGTGCTCGCGGAAGGTCGCCAGCCGCAGCCATTGAGAACAGTTTGCAAGAATGCCAGAGGACTGTCGAATCGTAGAAGCAGACTTCACATCGAGCAACGAATCTGTGACGTGATTGTGATCGGGGAAGATGGTCAGCAGCGACCATGCGGGAAAATCTGCAAGAATGCTCGAGTCCTGTCTTCTCACAAAAGCGGAAGGCACAGCGGGCAAAAAACCTGCGACCTGACAGTGCTTGGAGAGGATGGCCAGCAGCGGTCATGCGGAAAGGTCTTCAAGAATCTTCATGCTCTTTATGTTCACAAAAACAATTTCCACATCCGACACAGAACTTGTGTGGTGGCTGTGGTCAGGGAGGATGGTCAGCGACGGATATGCGGGGTGAATTGCAAGACTGCTCGCGACCTGACGGCTCACAAACAAAAAGAGCACAGCGGGCAACAAGCCTGTGATCTGACATTAGCCGGACTGAATCAGCAGCACCCATGCAAGGTAGTTAGCAAGAACGCTAAAGCCTTGACCGTGCACAAAAGAATGCATCGAAAACGCAAGCCTGTTGATCTCGACCAGGACAATGACAATCGTTCTCGAGAGGTAAAGTGAATAACTAATGATCAGGTCTGAAATCAATCCTTTCTGGAGGTTTTCTTGATCTATCCTTCCTCCCTGTAAGAGAGAACGCAAGGATAGAATTATTAAACACTCAATCTATGCCGCAATGCTGTTGCTGCTACTCTCGTTTTCTGTTGTCTGTCAGGCCGAAGCGGTGACAAGACGTTTTATTTTCGAGCTTGGGCAGGATACAGCTTCACTAAAACAGGACTTTTCAATAAAACATGATCGGCCTGAATTGCCGGTCAACCCGTCAGATATTGCTGTTACCAATGGCTACGCAGAATCCGATTCGCCGCCCGATGACAAACGACATAGATCTTACAGTTACAGAGTAAAAACCACCTTCGTCGAGTCGATTTCGTGGCAGTTGCTTTATGCCGCTGACTTGCTGGTCGCTTATGAATTGATCCTGACTACCAAAGGTGTCCCCCTTTATTCATGGCTACCTTTAGAAGCGTTCATCGTTATCGGTTGGCTTATAAAAAGTTATTGGAACCCCGATTCACTGCTCTTAAATCCAATTGAACAACAAGAAGTGCGTCCGGATCATCCATTCAGGACCATCACCATGATGTTTGGCACCGGACAAAACCCGGAAAAATACCCGCCATCAGAATCATCCAGCCAGCCAGCGACTCAGGCAAACGTCCATCTTACAGGCTATTTCACCAGCCTCTTGTATTCTGACTCTGGCGGCGGTAACGGTGGCCCTCAAGAACATTCACATACTTTAGGTTTAAATTGTTTCGTCCACCCGTGTCGTGGCGTTTGTAGATACCAACTCTCATCTGATAGCAGGGAGTTCGCTGAATCGCCGCTGAATTCGATGGAACATTCGGCAGGCAGCACAGGGCGACTCAGTGATGATGTGCCAATGCCGAGTTATTTTCCTGTCAACAGTAATGACTGGTTTATAGCCAGTGTTTTACTCAATCTGGGTGGTCATTGTCTTCAGGAAGAACGCCGGATTTCATCTACGCAAAGCCATTTTACACCCCCAATGGAGACTTCAGAAACACAACAAACAACAGGATCATCCCAATCAGGTCAATATCCACTCCGTATTTCCAGGACAGGCAGGTTAAAAACTGCAGATCAAAGTAGTCGCCGAGCTTGTGAAGTTATCATAGTCGGAGAGGATGGCAGACAGAGGCCATGCAAGAAGGTCTGCAAGAATGCCAGAGCCCTGTCTAGTCACAAAACCAGCTATCACTCTGGCCAACAGACCTGTAAAGAGACCCTGGTTGCGGAGGATGGTCAGCGACGGCCTTGCAGGAAGATTTGCAAGCATGCTCAAGCCCTGTTGGTTCATAAAAAAAGAGAGCACAGTGTTCAACAAATCTGTAAAGTTAAAGTGGTCGCAGAAGATCGCCAGCAACGACCATGCGGGAAGGTCTGCAAGAATACTGCAGCCCTGTCGATTCATAAAAGCAATTATCACACCGGGCAAAAAACCTGTGACGTGCCCGTGGTTGCAAAGGATGGTCAGCAGAGGCTGTGTGGAAAAGTCTGCCAGCATGCTCAGGCCCTGTCGACTCACAAAAAAAAAGACCACAGTGGGCAAAGAACCTGTGTCGTGACAGTGGCCGGTGAGGATGGTCAGCAACGGCCGTGCGGTAAGGTCTGCAAGAATACTCTTGCCCTGTCGCTACACAAAAGACGCGACCACAGCGAGCCAAAAACCTGCGACGTACCGGTCGTCGGATGGGATGGCCAGCAGCGGCGATGCGGGAAGGTGTTCGAGAATGCTCATACCCTTTCGGTACACAAAGTATTACATCGAAAACGCAAACCTGTTGATGTGAACCAATACGATGACTCAGTCCCCAAGAAGGTCAACTGAATAAGTAACGACCTGACTTAACATCATTTCATGAAGTTTTGTCGGTATAACCTGAGGTTTTATACAGGAGTTATTTGACAGAAAAATACACTTATTTTCTTGATCTATCCTTCCTCTCCGTATATCAGAACTCAAGGATGGAATCATTAAACATTCATTCTTTGCAGCACCCCTGTCACTGCTATTTTTGTTGTCTGTCGTCTGTCAGGCCGAAGTGTTGACAAGATACTTTATTGTCGAGCTTGAACAGGATGCAGTTTCTCCAAAACATAACTTTTCTATAAAGCCTGAGCTGTGTACATTACCGGGGGGCTCGTCAGACACTGTCGAGATTAACGATTATGCAGGATCAGATTCGCCACCTGATAACAAAAGACAGAGAGCTTGCAGTCGGGAGGGAAAAATGCCCCTTATTGGGTCAATTTCATGGCAATTGTTCTACGTTACTTCCCTGTTAGTTGCTTACGACCTGATCCTGAGCAACAAAAGTGCCCCTCTGAGTTCCAAGCCCTATTCATGGTTACCTGTAGACACGGTTGTTGCTGTCAGCCGGCTTTTAAAAAACTATTGGAACCGCTATTCACTGCTGTTCAGGCCGATGGAACAGCAAGAGGCGGCATTTGTCCTAATGGGACAGTGGGATAAGCCGTTTGCCACCATTAGTGCGACGTTTGGCTCTGGACATAACCCTTCACAATGTCAGTCATCAGAATCATCAGGCCAACAAGCCCCGCAAACACACAGCTACCCTAAAAGCTATTTCAACAGCCTCCCGTATTCTGATTCCGGCGATGGTAACGGATACCCGCAACAATACCAACACACGTTGAGTCTGAATTGTTTCGTCCATCCCTGTCATGGCGTTTGTCGATTGCGACCGTCATCCGATAGCAAAGCGCCTGCTGAATCGCCGCTGAATTCCGAAGCACATTCGACAGACCACACAGGGCCAATGAGTCATGATTTGTCAAACTCCCGGTATTTGCCCGCTAACTCCAATGATTGGGTCATAGTCAATGGGTTACTTAACTTGCGTGGCAATGGTCTTCACGAAGATACGGAAGTTTCCTGTAGGTTCAGCCATTCCACAACCCCAATGGTGATTTCAGAAACACAACCAGCAACCGGATCAGTTCATTTGGGCCAGGACCCACCTCGTCTTTCCCAAACAGGCACAGTAAAGGCAGCGGAGCAAAGCGGGCAACGAACCTGTGACCAGACAGTGGCTGGGGAGGATGACCAGCAACGGCCATGCGGGATAGTCTGCAAAAGTGCTAAGGCCTTGATGACTCACGAACGCAACTATCATAGCGGGCAAAAAAGCTGTGACGTGACCGTAGTCGGAAGAGATGGGCAGTGGGTGCGATGTGGGATAGTCTTTAAAAATGCTAAAGCCCTGTCGTCTCATAAAGGCAACTATCACTCAGGGCAAAAAAACTGCAACGTGATCATAGTCCAGGAAGATGGCCAATACCGGCCATGCGGGACAGTCTGCAAAAATGCTAAATCTCTGTCGGTTCACAAAAGAAGATACCACACCGGGCAAAAAACCTGTCAGGTAACAAAGGTCGGGAAGGATGGCCAGTCGCAACCATGTGGGAAGGTCTGCAAGAATGCTGAAGCCCTATCGGATCACAAAAGAAGATACCACTCCGGGCCGCAAACCTGTGAAGAAACTGTGGTCGAAAAAGATGGTCAGCTGCATCCATGCGGGAAGTTCTGCAAGAATGCCAGAGTCCTGTTGTATCACAAAAAAGCACATCGAAAACGCAAGCCTGTTGATGCGGAGCAGGACAATGACCTCAGGCCTGAAGAAAGTAAAGTGAATAAGTAATGATCGGGTCTGACACCATTATCTTCCATGAGGTTTTGCCTGGTGCAACCTTAGTTTTTAAACTGAAGGTTTTTGACGTTAAAGCAAACTTAATTTCTTGATCTATCCTTCTCCTCTTTAAGTCAGAATGCAATAATAGAATTATTAAACACTCATACTTTGCGTTACCGCTATGGCTGCTTCTGTCGTTTTCTGTCATCTGTCAGGCCGAAGTGCAGACAAGACGTTTTATTGTAGAGTTTAAACAGAATGCAAGCTTTCCAAAACAAAGCTTTTCTATAAAGCCTGGTCTGCTCTCACAGTCGGTCAACCCGTCAGATATTTCTGATACAAACGGCTGCACAGGCTCAGATTCACCGCCCGATGAAAAACGACACAAGTTGGTCAGTTACGAGCTTAAAAAGGATCTTGTTGAGCTGATTTCATGGCAGTTACTTTATGCCACTCAACTGCTTGTTGCTTACGAACTGATCCTGAACACCAATCACGCTCCTGTATGCAGCAAACGTTATTCATGGCTACCTGTAAGAGTGGTTGTTGCTGTCGGTTGGCTTGTAAGAAGCTATTGGAACCCTGATTCATCGCTGTTTAACCCGATTGAACAGCATGAGGCGACATCTATGCTGACACAGGGGGATATCCCGTTTGTAACCGTCACTGCGGTGTTTGGCTCCGGGCATAATCAGCAACAATATTCGCCATCAGCTTCACATGGCCAACAAAGCCCGGGAACAACCACCTGCCCCGCAAGCTCTTTCACCAGCTTCCTGTATTCCGAGTTTGGTGACGGTAACAGAGAACCTCAAGAACACCTGCATACTTTCGGTTTAAATTGTTTCGTACATCCCTGCCAGGGTTTTTGCAGACTTCGATCATCATCCGATAGCAGAAGGCCTGCTGAATGGTTGCTGAATACCGTTGAACTTTCGACAGGCCAGACAGGAGAAGCAAATACAGATTATAACGGGCCACCCAATGGTGATCTGCCAATCCCCCGTCGTTGGCCTGCTAACGCTGATGACCTGATCATAATTAGTGGGCTACTTAATCTGGGGCGTCAAAGTCTTCACGAAAAAAACGGGATGCCCTCTACTCTGAACCATTTCAGACCTCCGATGGAGGCTTCGGAAACACAACAAACAAAAACAGAATCATCTCAATGGGTTCAGGGCCCACGTTGTCTTTCACAGGCAGTTAGAATACAAACGAAAGACCAGAGCGACCAGGAAACCTGTGATGTGACCATGGTCAGGGAGGATGGCCAACCGCGGCTACGGGGTAAGACCCGCAAGAATGCTCAAGCCCTGTCATATCACAAAAGAAAAGACGACATGGGACAAAAAATTTGCGAAGTGAGTGTCATTGGCGAGGATAACCAGTCGCGACCATGCGGAATGGTCTGCAAGAATCGTCAAGCTCTCTGTTATCACAGAATAAGAGATCACTCTGGCAAACAAACCTGTGACGCAGCTATGGTCGGAGAGGATGGCCAGCTGCGGACATGCGGGACAGTCTGCAACAATCGTATAGCCCTGTCGGAACACAGAAGAAGAAGCCATAGCGGGCAACGAACCTGTGAGGTTACCGTGGTTGGGGAGGATGGTCAGCCGCGGCCATGCGGGATGGTCTACAGGAATGTTCTGGCCCTGTCGGCTCATAAAAGCGGATACCACAGAGGCCAGTCAATCTGTAACCTGGCAGTGGTTGGGGAGGATGGTCAACCGCGGCCATGCGGGAAGACCTGCAAGAATGCTAAAGCTCTGTCGAATCATAAAAGCATCTTCCATGGCCGGCAACAAACTTGCAAAGTGTCTGTGATCGGGGAGAGTGGTCAACCGCGACCGTGCGGGAAGGACTTCAAGAGTGTTCAAGTACTGTCGCATCACAAAAGATTAAGTCACAGCGGACAGCAAGCCTGCACCGTGACCCTGTTCACAGAGGGTGGCCAGCAACGGCCATGTGGGAAGGTCTTCAAGAATGCCAGAGCCTTGTTGAATCACAACAGAATACATCGAAAACGCAAGCTTGTTGATGTGGACCAAAGCGGTGACTTCAGTCCTTGATTTGATACTCGCTCTTTCATAAGGTTTTCTTGATCTATCCTTCCTTTCTGTCTGTCGAACAGAATGCAAGGATGGAATTATTAAACACTCATTCTTTGCTGCATCGCTGTCGCTGCTACTTTCGTTTTCTGGTGTCTGCCAGACCGAAGCGTTGACAAGACCTTTTATTGTCGAGCCTGAAGAGGATGCAGATTCTCCAAAACAGAACGTTTCGAAAAAACGCGATATGCATACATTGCCCGGCAACTCGTCTGGCATTGCCGCTACCATAGGCTACGCAGGATCCGATTCTCCGCCTGATGGCAAAAGGCACAAACCTGACGGTTACGGAGTAAAAACGAACATCATTGCATTGTTTTCATGGCAGCTGCTTCACGCCTCTGACCTTCCTGTTGCTTACGAAATGATTCTGACCACCAGAGACGCTCCTCTGAGCTACGACCTCCACTCTTGGCTACGTTTAGGATGGGTTATTGCAGTCGGTTGGCTTTTAAACAGCTATTGGTATCCAGACTTACCTCTGTCTAACCCGATTGAACAACAGGCGAGCCAGGAACTACCGATTGCGATCATCACTATGGTGTTTGGCTCCGGACATAACCCACCAAAATACCCGCTGTCTAAATCATATGGCCAGCAAACTTCACAAGCTACCACCCAACGTTCGGGCTCTCTATACAACTTTCTGAATTCTGGCTCTGGCGAGGGTCACCGGGGCCCTCATCGACGGCTGCATACTTTGAGCTTAAATTGTTTCTTCTATCCCTGTCATGGCGTTTGTCGATTCAGACCCACAAGCAATAGCGAAGCACCTGCTGAATGGCTGCTGAACTCCTCAGAAAACTCATGCCCCCATTTGGCCAATGGACGCTGCATAAGTTGTACGGGTCGGTTTGAGCCCGTACACCCTGAATACTCCCGAGAAGGCTCGCTTTTAAAAAAATTGAATGATCTTTCCGGGACTCAACGCCTTTTCGATTCTGGCCAGTTCTTTCAGCCACAGGCAGATGACATTGATGGCAGCTCTTTAGGGGGCGCCCTGAACGGGGTCGCCTCAGATGATTTTGACTTAGACGAATTTGACTCAGACGGAGCCACTCCGAGCATAATGAGTGCAGTGACCGCCAATAAAGATGATGCTACCGCGCCACTCAATGATGATGTAACAATGTTCGACAATTTTACTTTCACCATTGCTGATTTTGAGGGCATTAATGGGGCACTCGATCCAAACAGTCCTCCCGAAGAAGGCGAAATTTCTTTTCCCCTTACCCAGACAAATACAGTACAAGTCCCGGTAGCACCTGAGAATGTTATATTCAGAGCCACACATTGCCAGCAGGCTGAGTCGGATCACAAAAGTAACGACCACAACAGGCAAGAAATCTGTTGCGAAATGGTGGTCAGGCAGAACGGTCGGCAGAAGGTATGTGGGAAGACCTGCAATGATGTCCAAGCCCTGTTGGATCACAAAAAAGAAGCCCATCGCGGGGAAAAAATCTGTAATGAAATGTTGGTCGGGGTGGGTGGCCAGCGACAGGCATGCGGAAAAGTTTACAAGGATTCCAGAGCCATGTCCGAGCACAAAAGGAGGAGCCACAGTAAGCAAAAAACCTGTGAAGTAGATGTGTTCGCGGAGGATGGTCAACTGCGACCATGTGGAATGGTCTGCAAGAGTGCCAAAGCCCTGTCGGATCACAAAGGAAGAGAGCACGGAAAGCATCAAACCTGTGACGAAACCACAACAGGGGTGGACGGCGAGCTGCTGCGATGCGGGACGGTCTGCAAGAATCCTCGTGCCCTATCGGATCACAAGAGAAGAAAACACACCGGGCAACAAAGGTGTGACGAAACGGTGGTCACAGACGATGGCTTGCAGCGACCATGCGGGAAAGTCTCCAAGAATGTCCAAGCCCTGATGGAGCACAAAAGAAACAACCACAGCGGACAACAAACCTGTGACGTAAGTGTGATCCGGGAGGGGGGACACAGGGTACTATGCGGAAGGGTCTGTCGGAATATTCTCACTCTGAAAAGTCACAAAAAAATTGCCCACACAGGCCAACGAACCTGTGACAAAACAGTGATAACAGAGGATGGTCAACAGCATCCATGTGGTAAGGTCTGCAGCAATGCTTTGGCCCTGTCAACTCACAAAAGCAACTACCACACCGGGCAAAAGACCTGCGGCCATCCCGTGCTCGGAAATGATGGTCAGTTGCAGCCATGCGGGAAAGTCTGCAGGAATGCCCGAAGCCTGTCGGAACATAAAAGAAAGGATCACACCGGGCAAAAAATCTGTGACGCAATCATGGTTGGGAAAGATGGCCAGCGACGGCTATGTGGGCGAGTCTTTGAGAATACTCAAAATCTGTCACAACACAAAATCAGATCCCATACCAGTGAAAAAATCTGTGACGTGATCGTGGTCGGGGATTCTGGCCAGCAGCGGCCATGTGGGAAGGTCTGTATGAATACAGGAGTTCTTTATAATCACAAAAGAAATCATCGAAAACTCAAGCCTGTTAATCTGGGCCTGAACGGAGACCTCAGTCCCTGATCTGACACCCGCTATTTCACTAGCAGCCTGTCGGACTTAAGACTGTCCCACACGGCAACTGCTCCTGCGTTGCTCTAGTGTAGTGCGTCGTTCTTTTTGCAACTTAACCGGCGATTAGCCCGAACGACTTTTTCTAAGATGTCATTTGCCTTAGCAGTCCAGATAAACGGCTTGGGATTTTGGTTATGCTTTTCAATATATTCATCAATCGCACTGACTAGCTCTGGCACACTGACAAACACACCACGGCGTAACCGCTGACTCGTGAGATCCCGAAAAAATCTCTCAACCATGTTTAACCATGATGCTGACGTTGGCGTAAAGTGCATATGAAAACGAGGATGTTTTTCCAGCCACTCTCGCACCTTCGGGTGTTTGTGAGTTGCATAGTTGTCGCAAATCAGGTGCAGCTCTTTGTCTTTTGCCGTTTCCCTATTTATCTGTTTAAGAAACTTCAACCATTCCACATGGGTATGACGCTGCTGGCACTGACCGATGACAGCACCATCAAGTACATTCAACGCTGCAAAGAGAGTGGTTGTACCATGTCGTTTATAATCATGAGTCATTGTTGCGGCACGCCCCCTCTTCAACGGTAAGCCAGGCTGTGTTCGATCGAGCGCCTGAACCTGACTTTTTTCATCACAACACAGCACCAACGCATGTTCAGGAGGAGACAGATAGAGTCCGACAATATCTTCAAGCTTCTCCACAAATTTCGGGCCTCGGGACACCTTGAATGTCTTTTCCAGGTGAGGCTTGAGGCCATATGCATGCCATATCCTGCGAACACTTCTTTCACTGATACCGCTAACAGCAGCCATAGTTCGGGTGCTCCAGTGAGTAGCATTTTCCGGAAGGGTGTTTGTGGTCAGACTCACAATCTCAGCAGCATCAATCTGCTTTTTACGGCCACTGCGAGCTCGATCCTGTTCAATTCCGGAGAAACCTTCCTGAGCATATCGGTCACGCCAGCGGCTGACCTGATGACGACCGATCTTCAGTATTTGCGCAATCTCAAGATTGCTTTTTCCTTCTGCAGCGAGAAGAACAATCTGGGCACGGCGGGCCAGGCGAACGGGGCAAGTATTTGACGAAGTAATCTTTCTGAGTCGTATTTCTTCAGAAGCATCAAGTGTTATCTCTGTGGCAACTCGCATAGTAAAAACAGGCAGTGGTTGGAATGACATCCATAATAGACTGTTAGGAGTTTTTATGTAGTGTTAATTAGGTCGCACTACACTAGCTCCTGCATCCATGCAGTCGTGCGGTTGCAATAAATTGGTCTAAAAATCCCTGTTTCTTCGTCAAATAGCTCGCTATTCTCCTCAGAAACAGAGATTTTTATCCTCAATTTCTTGCAATCCTCGCTACGGACGCTTAAGTCCGACAGGCTGCTAGGCTTTCTTGATCTATTCTTCCTCTCTGTAAACCAGGATGCAAGGATAGAGTTATTAAGTACACACTCGCTGTAACGTCGTTGTTGCTGATACTGTTGCTCTCTGGCGTCTGTCAGGCTGAAACGTTGACAAGACGCTTTATTGTCGAGATTGAACAGGATGAAGGTTCTTTAAAACAGAACTATTCTACGGATCGTGACCGGCAAACATTGCCGGGTGGCTCGTCCGGCATTGCTGCCACTGGCGACTCTTCAGTGTCCGGTTCGTTGTCTGACAACAAACGACATAAGACTTGCAGTTACCGGATCAAAACAATCCTTATTGAGTCGATTTCGTGGCAGTTACTTTACGCTGCTCATCTTCTGGCTTTTTACGAACTGGTCCTGACCACCAAAGAGGCCTTAATAAGCCCGGCTCTTTATTCATGGTTACCTTTAGAAGCGGTTATTGCTATCGGATGGCTTTTGAAAAGCTATTGGAACCCCGATTCAGCAATTTTTAACCTGACTGAACAGCCGGATGCATCTCAGTTGATAGGGCGGGATTGCCCATTTGCGGCCACTACAGTGATGTTTGGCTCCGGAAACAACCCGCCACAATACACGGCCTCAGAATCACCCAGCCAACAAACCTCACAAACCACTGCCCATCGGACAGGCGCTTTAACCAGCCCAATGAATTATGGCTCTGACGGCGGTAAAGGAGGTTTTCAACAACAGCATCATACTCTGGGTTTAAATTGTTTCATCTATTTCTGTCATGGTATTTGTCAATTCGGACCATCATCCGACAACAGAGGGTTCACTGAATGGCCGCAGTGCTTCGCAGAAAGCTCATGCCCCTATTCGGCGGATGGAGACTGTTTGGGTTGTAAAGGTATTTTTGATCTTGCAAACACTTCAGATTCCGGACAAAACAAGCCTTTCCAAACATTGAATGGTCCTTTTGGCATTCGACTCCCATTCGATTCTAACCCACTATTTGATGACAACTCTGCAGAAGGGGTCGTCACGGATTTAATGATTTCAGGGGCCGCTAATACAGCGGGTCCTGCCGAGCCTCTCAATGATGACGTGCCAATCCACGGGGCCTCCATCGCAATTGATTTTGAGGTGATTAGTGAGCTACCCGATCTGCATGATATTGTCCAGGAAACCGGTTTTTCCTTAACGCATAGTCATTCAGAAGCACCACAAACAACCACTGAATTATCCCAATTGTATCAGCGCCAAACTCGTCCATCCCCGGCAGGGGCGACACAAGCTGAAGATAACAGTGGGCAATTAATATGTAGCCTCACTGTGGTCGGAGAAGATGGTCAGTATCGACTATGCGGGAAGGTCTGCAATAATACTAAAAGCTTGTCGGATCACAAAAACGGTATTCACAGTGGGCAAAAAACCTGTGACGTAAGAGTGGTCAAAGAGGATGGGCAGCAGCGGCCATGCGGGAAGGTCTGCAAGAATGCTCGCGTTCTGTCGTATCACAAAATCAGCACCCACACCGGGCAAAAAACCTGTGAAGTGACCGTTACGGGAGAGGACGGCCAACGTCGGCCATGCGGAAAGGTTTGCAAGAATGCTCTGGCTCTATCTTCTCACAAAAGTACATACCATAGCGGGCAAAAAACCTGTGGTTATACCGTGGTTGGGGAAGACGGCCAGCCACGGCCATGCGGGAAGGTCTGCCAAAGTGGCAATGCCCTGTTTTCTCACAAAAGCAAATGCCACGCAGGAAAAAAAACTTGTGAAGCGAAAGTGATCGGGGAAGACGGCCGACAGCGGCCATGTGGAAAGGTCTGCAAGAATGCTCTGGCTCTGTCATCTCACAAAAGCAACTACCACACCGGGCAACAAACCTGTGACGTGGCTGTGGTCGGCGAAAATGGACGACAGCGACCATGCGCAATGCTATGCAAGAATGTTCAAACCCTGTTATATCACAAAAGAAGAGACCACACCGGACAACAAACCTGTTATGTGAACGTGATCGGGGAGGATGGTCAGCTGCGGCCATGTGGGAAGGTGTTCAAGAATGCTTCACTTCTATCGGGCCACAAAAGCGGCTATCACTCTGGGCAAAAAAACTGTGATTTGACAGTAGCCGGGAAGGATGGGCGGCAGCGGCCATGCGGGAAAGTCTTCAATAATATTCCAGCCCTTTCGGATCACAAAAGAAAATACCACACAGGACCTAAAAACTGTGATTTGGCATTATTCGGGAAGGATGGGCAGCAGCGACCATGCGGGACAGTATGGAAGAATGCTCGAGCCCTGATTAATCACAGAAGAAGAGACCACAGCGAGCAAAAAACCTGTAATTTGACCGTGATCGGGGAAGATGGTCAGCAGAGACAGTGTGGTAGGATCTGCAAGAATGCTCTAGCCCTGACGGTGCACAAAAGAATACATCGAAAACGCAAGTCTGTTGACCTGGACCGTGACAATGATTCCGGTCCTCAAGAAGGTAAAGTGAATAAATAACGATCTGATTGAACGGGAACCGGGGTTTTAAGACACTCTCTTTCACGAGGTGACCTAACCTTCCTCGCTGTAAACGAGAAAGCAGGGATAGAATGATTAGACACTTACTCTTTGCGGCATCGCTGTTGCTGCTAGTGTCGTTTTTTTTTATCAGTCAGGCCAAAGCGCTGACAAGATATTTTATTGTCGAGTTTGAACAGGGTGCTGGTTCTCCAAAACAGAACTTTTTGATAAAACCTACCCTGCATTCATTTCCAGTCAATCCAACAGTCATTGCTGATACCAACGACTATGCAGTATCTGGTTTGCCTCCTGATGAAAAACGACAAAGAGCTTTCATTTACGGATTTAAAATGCACCTTATTGAGTCGATTTCATGGCAGTTGCTTTATGCCTCTCAGCTGCTGGCTGCTTACGAATTGATTCTGACCACCCGGGATGCGGCTCCGGGTCCAACCCCCCATTCATGGCTATCTTTAGAAGCGGTTGTCGCTGTCGGCGGACTTTTAAAAAACTATTGGAAACCCGATTCACTGCTGTTTAATTCAATTATGCAACAGTCGACGTTTATATTGATGCAGCAGTATTTCCCCTTTGTAACCATCACTGCAATGTTTGGTTCTGGACATGACTCATCACAATCCCCAGCCTTGGAATCATCCAGCCAGCAGGCTCTACAAACCAGTACCCAACATACAGGGGCTTTAACCAGCCCACTGAATTCTGGCTCTGGCGACGGTAACGGAGGTTCCCAACAACACCAACATACGTGGGGTTTAAATTGTTTCGTCTATCCCTGTTGCGGTGTTTGTCAATTCCTGCCATTGCTCGAGAAAAGAGAGCTCGTTGATTGGCCGCTGAATTTCGAAGAAATTTCTTGCTCTCATGTGGCTAATGGACACTGTCTGGGTTGCATAGGTCGTTTTGATCCTGAAAACTCCTCTGATTTCCGGAAATACTCGTACTTCAAAACATTGAATGATCCTTCTATCATTCAACTTTCATTCGATTCTGCCCCATCATTTGGTAGCGACTCTATAGACGGGACCACTCAGGAAGAGTTAATCCTGGACTTCTTGAGTTCAGGAAGTGCAGATACAACGTATCCTGCCGGGCCTCTTGATGACGATGCCCAAATGCCCGGGGATTTTCCCATCGCTAATGGTTTTGAGATCATTAATGGGTCAATCAATTTAAATGATCTTCTCGAAGAAAACGGTTTTTCCTTATCGCTTACCCATTCAGCAACACCACAAATAACCACTGAATCATCCCGATTGGGTCAGAGCCAACCTTATCTATCCCGGGCAGAGGCAACACCAGCCACAGACAACAGCGGGCAATTAATATGCGCCGCGATTGTGGCCGGGGTAGATGGCCAGCAGCGGCCATGCGGGAGGATCTACAACAAAGTTCAAGCCCTGTCGGCTCACAAAAGCAAATCCCACACGGGGCAAAAAGTCTGTGGCCTGGAATTACCCGGACAGGATGGGCAGCAGAGACCATGCGGGATGGTCTTTAAGAACGCTCAAGCCCTGTCGTATCACAAAAACAAATACCACACTTGGCAAAAAATCTGTGAATTGGCAGTAGTGGGGCAGGATGGGAGAGCGCGACTATGCGGAACGGTCTGCAAAAATGCTCGAGCCCTGTCATTTCACAAAAGCAACTATCACACAGGACAAAACAACTGTGACCTGACAGCGGTTATGAAAGATGGTCAGCAGCGACAATGCGGGACGGTATGGAAGAGTGCTATTGGTTTGTCATCTTACAAAAGCGAACAACGGCAAAAAACCTCTAACCTGATATTGGCCGGGCAGGATGGGCAGCAGCCATGTGGTAAGGTTTGTGACAATATCAGCGCCTTGGGGGGGCACAAAAAAAAGGACCACTCAGAGAAAAAAACCTGTGACCTGACATTACTCGCAGAGGATGGGCAGCAGCAACCATGCGGGGCGGTCTGCAAGAATGCTCGAGCTCTTTTATATCACAAAAGGAACTATCACTCAGTGCAAAAAAATTGTGGCGTGGTCATGGTCGGCAGTGATGGTCAGCAGCGACCATGCGGGAAGGTCTGCAGGAATGCTCAAGCCCTGTCATATCACAAAAACAAATGCCATAGCGGGCAACAAACCTGCGACATCAGCGTGCCTGGGCAGGGCGGCCAGCAGCAGTCATGTGGGAAGGTCTTCAGAAATATTCGATCCCTGACGGATCACAAAAGCAAATACCACACAGGGCAAAAAATCTGTCAGCGAGCATTTGTGGGTCAGGATGGGCAGCAGCGGCCATGCGGGGAGGTCTGCAAAAATGCTCGAGCCCTTTCATTACACAAAAGCAACTATCACTCAGAGCAAAAAACCTGTGTCGTGACCGTGGTAGGAGAAGATGGCCAGCAGCGGCCATGTGGGGAGGTCTTCAGAAATGTTCAATCCCTGACGGGTCACAAAAGCAGGCACCACACAAGGGAACAGGCCTGTGACTTTGTCGTGGTCAGGCAGGATGGGCAGCAGCGACCATGCGGGAAGGTCTGCAAGAATATCAGAGCCCTGTCGGATCATAAAAGAAAATACCACAAAGGAAAAAAGACCTGTGAATTGGCAGTGCTCGACCAGGATGGGCAGCAGCGACCATGCGGGAAGGTCTGCAAGAATGCTATTGCCCTGTTGGATCACAAAACAAGACACCACAGCAAACAAAGAGTCTGCGATTTGACCATGGTCGGGGAGGATGGTCGGCTACAGCCTTGCGCTAAGGTTTGCAAGAGCACTAAAGCTCTGTCGGATCACAAAAGAGAACATCGAAAACGCAAGCCTGTTGATGTGGGTCAGGGCTATGAATCAGTCTCCAGGAAGGTAAAGTGAAGAAGCAGCGAACTGATCTAATCTCATTTTATGAGGTTTTGCCTATACAACGTTTATTTTTAACAGAAGCTTTTTGACAGAAAACACACTTATAGTCTTGACCTATTCTTCATCTCTGTATGCCAGAACGCAAGGATAGAATTATTAAACGCTTACTATCTGTGGCACCGCTGTTGCTGCTGTTATCGTTGTCTGTTATATGTCAGGCTGTAGCGTTGAACAGACGTTTTATTGTTCAACTTGGACAGGATGCAGTTTTTCCAGGCCAGAGCCTTTCTATAAAGCGTAACCTGAACACATCGCCAGTGAACTCGCTGTTCATAGCCGACACGAAAGGGAATGCAGGATCAGATTCTTCCTCTGATGATAAACGACAAGAATCTTCCAGTTGCGGGTTCCAAAGGCCCCTTATTGAGTCGATTTCATGGCAGTTGCTTTATGCCTCTCACCTGCTGGTTGCTTACCAACTGACCCTGACTACCAGAGACGTTCTTTTGAGCTACGACCCTTATTCATGGCTGCCCGAAGGTTGGTTTGTTGCAGTCCCCTGGCTTTTAGACAGCTATTGGAATCCCGGTTCTCCGCTGTTTAGTCCGATTGAACAACAGGGGGGGCAGAAACTACCCTTTGCGGCCATCACTGCGATGTTTGGCTCAGGACATAATCAGCAACTGTACCAGCCATTACAATCATCGGGCCAGCAAACTTCACAAGCCACCAGCCAATGTTCAGGCTCTTTAATCAGCCCTGTGAGTTCTGGCTCTGGTGACGGTGACAGAGGCCCTCAACAGTACCTGCATACTTTGGGTTTAAATTGTTTCGTCTATCCCTGTTATGGCATTTGTCGATTTCGATCATCATCCGACAGCAGAGAACCCGCTGAATGGTTGCTGGAATCATTAAACGGCTCATGTCCCCGTCTGGCTAATCGGCATTGCTATAATTGCATCAGTTATTTTGATTCTGAACAACTATCTGGTGTCATTGATAGTACCTTTACAGATGAGGTTGCCTCAGACGGGGTCGTTATAGGCTCAATCGTCAATAAAACTAATGCTATCTGGCCACTCAGTGATGTTGTGCCAATGCACAGGCATTTTTCTTTCGTCGCTAATGATTTTGTGGACATTAATGAGCCACTCGGTTTGCAGAATTCTTTCGAAGGAGACGAAGCTTTCTTTAGGCTTTCCCCTTCAGAAACACAACAAACAACCACTGAATTATCCCGTTTAGATCAGAGCCAATCCTATCTCTCCCAGACAGGCACGATACAGGCTTCAGTAGCCGCTGAGAATGTAATATTCGGAGCTAGACATTGCCAACAAACCGATTCAGACGATAAAGCCGGGCAAATAATCTGTAAAGCGACAGTGTCTGTAGAGGGCGGACAGCAGCGACCATGCGAGAAGGTCTGCAATAATGCTAAATCTCTGTTATCTCATAAAAGAAGATACCATACCGGGAAGCGAGTTTGTAAAGTGTCAGTGATCGGGAAATATGGCCAGCAGCAGCCGTGCTGGACGGTCTGCAAGAATGTTCAAGCCTTGTTGCATCACAGAAGAACAGTCCACACTGGACAACAAATCTGTAACTTGATCGTGATTGGGAAAGATGGCCAGCGACGGCCATGCGGGAAGATCTGTAAGAATGCTCATACCCTGTCGAATCACAAATGCAGAGTTCACTCCGGGCAACAAATCTGTGTTGTGACCCTGGTCGGGAAGGATGGCCAGCAGCGGCCATGCGGGACGGTCTGCAATAACTATCAAGCCTTGGTGGATCACAAAAAAAAAGACCACAGCGAGCAACAAACCTGTGACGTAAATGTGATGGGGATGAATGGTCAGCAGCGACCATGCGGGAGGGTCTGCAAGAGTTATCAGGCCCTGGGGGTCCATAAAAGCAAACGCCACACCGGACAACAAATTTGTGATGTGACCATGGTTGGTGGGGATGGCCAGCAGCGACCATGCGGAAAAATCTGCAAGAATAGCGGAGCCCTCTACGATCACAAAAGAAAGCATCACAAACGCAAGCCTGATGATGTGGGTCAGAGCCTCCGTCCCTGATCTGAAAACCTTTTCACGAAGTTCTGTCTGGTCTGACTTCTGGTCTTTAAAAGAGGGTGTTTAACAGAGGCTCTCTGAAAAAAAGCACGCTTGTTTTCTTGAACTATTCTTCCTCTCTGTATATCAGGAAGCAAGGATAGAATTATTAAACACTCACTCATTGCGGCACTGCTATTGCTACTGTCGTTCACTGTCGTCTGCCGGGCCGAATTGTTAACAAGATGTTTTATTGTTGAGCTTGAACAGAATGCAGGCTCTCTAAAAAAGAATGTCTCTATAAAGCCTGACCCGCACATGTTTCCGGGTAGCTCGTCAGAAATTTCTGAAACAAACGACCATACAGGATCATATTTACTCTCTGATAAGAAACGACACAGACATGATAGTTACGGGATCGAAACAACCCTTATTGAGTCGATTTCATGGCAGTTGCTCTACGCCACACAACTGCTTGTTGAATACAAACTGATCCTGAGCAGCAAAGGTTTCCCTATAAGCAAAAACCTTTATTCACGGGTACCTTTGGATATGGTTGTCGCTGTCGGTTGGTTTTTAAAAAACTATTGGAACCCTGATTCACCGCTGTTTAAATCGATTGCACGACAAGAACTGAATCATCGCCATCCGTTTGCTATCATCACTGCGATGTTTGGTTCTGGAGAAAATCCCCCACAATACCCGCCATCAAAATCGTCAGGCCAGCCAGCCTCCCAGGCCGCCACCCAATTTACAGGCTCTATAGCCAGCTCTCTGAACTCAGGCTCTGGCGGTGATAACAGAGATCCTCTGCAACACTGGCATACTCTGGGTTTAAATTGTTTTGTCTATCCCTGTCACGGCGTTTGTCGATTCCAAACATTATCCGATAGCAGTGGATCTTCTGAATGGACGCTGGGCTCTCTGGAGGGCTTATGCCCCCATTTGGTCAGTGGACACTGCTTTATTTGCTCATGTCATTTTGGTCCTTTAAACGCTAAAGATTCCCAACAAAACCTGCTTTTTGACGCATCGATCGGTGTCCCTCCCATTCAACGGCCATTCGATTTTGAACCACCATTACAGACACAGGGACTTAGCATTGATAGCGACACAGCCAATGACTACATCTTTTTAGATGGGGTCGGCCTGGATGGGGTCGCTGAGACAACTGACTTTACCGGGCTAATGGGTGATGATGTGCCAATGTCCGGAAATCTGCCTTGTACTACTGATGATTTTGAAGTTATTAACGGGCCACTCGATCCAGTGAGTCTTTTAGAAGAAATCAGAATTCCCTTAACGCTTGATCATTCTGAAACACAGCAAACAATCACTGAATCAGCAAAGTTGGTTGAGAGCCAGCCTCATCTTTCGCAAACCGGCGCAATACCGTCCAGAAACCACAGCAGACAAAAAACCTGTAACCTGACAATTTTGGGTGAGAATGGCCAGCCGCAGGCATGCTGGAAGGTCTGTGATAATGCTAAAGCCCTTTCATCTCACAAAAGCCGATATCACATTGGGCAAAGAATCTGTGACTTAACCATGGTCGATAAAGGAGGCCAGAAGCGGCCATGTGGAAAAATCTGCAAGAATGCCAGATCCCTGATGGATCACAAGAGAATATACCACAGCGGACAACAAGTCTGTGGCTTTTCCGTGTTAGGGGAGGATGGCCAGCTGCGCTCATGCGGGAAGGTCTGCATGAATATAAAAGCCTTGTCGGAGCACAAAAGCCAATACCATAGTGAGCAAGTAAGCTGTGAGCTAAACGTGGTCGGTGAGGATGGCCAGCAGCGATCATGTGGGAAGGTCTGCAAGAGTGCAAAAGCCTTTTCGGATCACAAAAGAAGAGAACACAGTGGACAAAAAACCTGTGACCTAATCGTGATCGGGGAGGATGGTCAGCAGCAGCCATGCGGGTCGGTCTGCAATAATGCTCAAGCCTTTTCATCTCACAAAAGCCGATATCACACCGGGCAAAAAACCTGTGACGTAACCATAGCCGATAAGGAAGGTCAGAAGCGGCCATGTGGGAAAATCTGCAAGAATACTCAAGCCCTGTTCGACCACATAAAAATAAACCACATCCTTGACCAAACCTGTAACGTAAAAGTGGCAGGGGAAGATGGCCAGCTTCGGCCGTGCGGAAGGGTCTGCAAGAATGCCAAAAAACTGATAGCTCACAAGAGCATCTTCCACGGTGAGCAGAAAACCTGTTCCGTAACCCTGATCGGAGAGGATGGTCAGCTGCGGCGATGTGGGGTTGTCTGCAAGAATACTCGAGCCTTGTCGGAGCATAAACAAAGACACCACACCGGGCAGAAAACCTGTAACCTGAGCGTGATGGGAAAGGATGGCTTGCAGCGGCCATGTGGGGTGGTCTGCAGCAGTGTTAGACGCCTGTCGGATCACAGAAGAAGAAACCACAGCGGGCAAAAAACCTGTGATGTGATCGAGTTCGGGGAGAATGGCCTGCAGCAGCGATGTGGGAAGCTCTGCAAAAATGCTATAGCCCTGACTAAGCACAAAAGAATGCACCGAAAACGTAAGCCAGTTGACGTGGACAAGGACCTCAGTCCTTGATCTGAAACCTTTTTCAAGAAGTTCTGCTCGGTCTGGTCTCTGGTCTTTAGAAGAGGGTTTTTAACAGAGGCTCTCTGAAAGAAAAATCACGCTGGTTTTCTTGATCTATCCTTCCTCCCTGTATATCAGTAAGCAAGGATGGAATTATTAAACACTCACTCATTGCAATACTGCTGTTGCTACTGTTGTTTTCTGTCGTTTGCCGGGCCGAAACGATAACAAGAAGTTTTATTGTCGAGCTTGAACAGATTGCAGGTTCTCTAGAACAGAACTTCTCTATAAAGCCTGACCTGCATACGTTTTCGGGCAGCTCGTCGGAAATTTCTGAAACAAACGACCATGCAGGATCAGATTTACTCCCTGATAAAAAACGGTACGGACCTGACAGATATCGGGTCAAAACAACCCTGGCATCACAAAAAAAAGGGCCACAGCGGACAACAAATCTGTCAACTGACTCTGGCCGGAGAAGATGGCCAGCAGCGCAGATGCGGGAAGGTCTGCAACAATGCTTCAGCTCTGTCATATCACAAAGGCTATTGCCACAGAGGGCAACGAAACTGTGACCTGGCCGTCGTTGGGGAGGATGGCCAGCAGCGAGCATGCGGGAAGGTCTGCAGTAATGCTCACGCCCTTAGGAATCACAAACTTAGAGGGCACACCGGGCGACAAGCCTGTGATGTGACCGTAACAGGGAATGATGATCAGCAACGGTCATGCGGTATGATCTATAAGAATGCTAAATCCCTATCGGAGCACCAGAGAAAACATCGAAAACGCAAGCCTGATGATGTGGATAAGAACGATGACTTCAGTCCTCAAAAAGGTATAGTGAATAAGTAATGATCTGACTGCCGCCCTTTCATTGGGTTAGCGTTTTGCGACAGTCCACGGGAGGCGGGCAGAAAAATCAGATCAGCAGCGGGGAGTGTGCAGGGATTATGCAAAAATCTGTCTTCTATATCTGGGAATTCTGTTTGATTTTGTGCATGATTGCGGGCTGGCCAAAAGCCACTGGAGGCTACTTATTTGCCTTAAGTGGAGATGCCATCGTCATAGATACGAAAAAACAGGCATTTCCCGATTAGATTGATCATACGGCACAGGATTAGTTTGCCGTCACTGGGGGAGACACCGCATGTTTGAGGCTAATGCCGTATTTAAGCCTGAATTCATCCAGCAGAGCCCAGCCAGGCTCTGGAAGACTATCTCTCCACAGTACAGTGTGGATGAGTCAGCCTTACTGGCACAGCTGGCCGATTTGGCCAGACCCGATCCGCAGCAGCTGGCTGCAGTAACCCGACGAGCCACCGATCTGGTCGAGCAGGTTCGAGCCCGGGAAGATTCCATTCATATGATTGACTCTATGCTGTTGCAATACAGCCTGGATACCCGTGAAGGTATTCTGCTGATGTGTCTGGCAGAAGCCCTGATGAGAATTCCTGACTCTGAAACCGCCGATGCCCTGATTCGTGACAAGCTCAGTGTCGCTGAGTGGGAAAGGCATCTCAAACAAAGTGATTCGCTATTGGTGAATGCCTCCACCTGGGGTCTGATGTTGACCGGTAAAGTGGTGACATTAGGCAAATCTGAAGACGGTCGCCCGGCTAGCGTGATTGGTCGACTGGTTAAAAAAATGGGTGAACCCGTGATTCGTCAGGCTGTGAACCAGGCGATGAAAATTATGGGTGAGCATTTTGTACTGGGTCGCACTATTGCAGAAGCACTTAAGAATGGTCGAAAGCCAAGAGAGAAAGGTTACACCTATTCTTTTGATATGCTCGGTGAAGCGGCATTGACCGAAAGCGATGCTCAGAAATATCTCGCTTCCTACCTGGCGGCTGTCAGGTCCGTTGGTCAGGAGCAGAAGGGTGGCTACAAGGGCCCTCGTCCTACCGTTTCGATCAAACTGTCTGCCCTGCATCCCCGTTATGAAGTGGCCAATGAAACTCGTGTTCTGAAAGAGCTGTTCAACAGCGTGCTGGAACTGATTCGCAGTGCCAGAAGTCTTAATGTGGGAATCACCATTGATGCCGAAGAGCAGGACCGCCTTGAGTTGTCTCTGAAACTGTTCGAGAAACTCTACCGTCATCCCGATTGTCAGGGATGGGGTGGTTTTGGACTGGTTGTTCAGGCCTACGGTAAAAGAGCGCTCCCCGTTCTTGCCTGGCTGGCGGCTCTGGCAAAAGAGCAGGGTGATGAAATTCCTGTGCGTCTGGTAAAAGGCGCCTACTGGGACAGTGAAATAAAACTGTGTCAGCAATCCGGCTATTCCGGCTACCCGGTATACACGCGCAAAGAAGCAACAGACGTTGCTTATCTGGTGTGTGCCCGTTTTCTGCTGAGTGATCCTGTTAAAGGAGCTATTTATCCACAGTTTGCTACCCACAATGCTCATACTGTTGCCAGCATCCTGAGCATGGCGGAACACAAACATTTTGAATTCCAGCGTCTGCATGGGATGGGCGATGCGCTCTATAACACGGTGCTGGATCAGGAAAAAACCGACGTTCGCATTTATGCACCCGTAGGTAGCCACAAAGATTTGCTGCCCTATCTGGTGCGCCGACTTCTGGAAAATGGTGCTAACTCATCTTTTGTTCATCGTCTGGTGGATGCCAGGACACCCGTAAAGGACCTGGTTCCTCATCCTGTCAGTGTGCTCGAGCAACACAGTTCTCTGGCCAATGACCAAATTCCCTTACCGGTAGATATTTTTGGAAAAGACAGAGTTAATTCCATGGGTGTCAATATCGATATTGAGTCACAGTGGCAGCCGTTTTCTGAATTGATACAGAAGTTTATGAGCCAAATCTGGCACAAAGGTCCCGTGATTTCCGGCCAAAAGGTGGAAACTGAAAAAGCGGTCGATGTGCAATGCCCTTATCAGCTCAGTGAGCTCGCAGGTCGTCTGCACTATGCCGGAGAAAAGGAAGTCGACCAGGCTATTTCAGTGGCTCACAAAGCATTTGACCGTTGGAGCCAGACGCCAGTAGAAACCCGTGCCCAGAGTCTGGAGAAGCTGGCCGACCTGCTGGAGGCCAACCTTGAAGAGCTGGTGGCACTCTGTCATAAAGAAGCGGGTAAAACGATTCACGACAGTATCGATGAAGTGCGTGAGGCGGTTGATTTCTGTCGTTATTATGCCAACCAGGCGCGTGAAAAATTCTCTGCACCTCAGGTTATGCCCGGACCTACCGGTGAATCCAATGAGCTTTACCTGACCGGTCGTGGTGTCTTTCTGTGTATCAGTCCCTGGAACTTCCCTCTGGCTATTTTCCTGGGTCAGGTGGTTGCGGCGCTGGCCTGTGGTAACACAGTTGTAGCCAAGCCTGCCGAGCAAACCACTCTGATTGCTGCGCGTGCTGTTGAAATGATGCTGGAGGCAGGCGTGCCTGCTGATGTGATTCAACTGGTAACGGGTGAAGGTAAGGATATTGGTCATCAGTTGACCGCTGATCCTCGTATTGCCGGTGTTGCTTTCACAGGTTCAACCCAGACGGCAAGATTAATAAACCAGACTCTGGCTGCACGTGAGGGAGCTATTATACCTCTGATCGCCGAGACCGGTGGTCAGAATGCCATGATTGTAGACTCTACTGCTCTCCCTGAGCAGGTCGTTAATGACGTCGTTCAGTCTGCTTTCGCCAGTGCCGGGCAACGTTGTTCAGCCCTGCGAGTGCTCTATGTTCAGGAAGATATTGCTGATCGTATTGAAGACTTGCTGGTCGGTGCGATGGCAGAACTGAAGGTAGGTAATCCCGCTCTGCACGAAACAGACCTTGGTCCTGTGATCAGTGAAGTGGCTCTCAAAGGACTCCAGGCTCATGTTGATCGTATGAAGCAGGAAGCTCGCCTGATTGCTGAAGTGGATCTGGGCACTGAGTGCAATGAAGGTTACTTTATCGGGCCGGTTGCCTTTGAGATTGAGAGCATCAACCAACTGGAAAAAGAACAGTTTGGCCCGATTCTTCACCTGGTTCGCTACAAGGCTTCTGAGCTGGATAAAGTGATTCAGGAAATCAACGGCACAGGTTACGGCCTGACTCTGGGAGTGCACAGCCGCAACGAAGCGACCTCCTCCTACATTGAGCAAAGCCTTAAAGTGGGTAATGCCTACATAAACCGTAATCAGATCGGTGCGGTGGTAGGTGTTCAGCCATTTGGTGGACAGGGACTCTCCGGTACCGGTCCAAAGGCCGGTGGGCCTCACTACCTCTATCGTTTTGCTACTGAACGTACCCGAACCATCAATACAACGGCAGTTGGTGGTAATGCCACGCTCTTGTCTCTGGGTGCTGGTCACTGATCGAGTCTGTCGCAAAACTCTGGTTCCCATGCTCCAGAGGGTGTCGCAAAAGTAGCGAAGCGCAGCATTTTTGCGACACCCTCTCCGGCGTGGGAACGAGTTGATAAGGGCAGGCTTTACTCTTTTTAAGACACTCTTTTTAAGTCACTCTTTTTAAGACACTCTTTTTAAGACACTCTTTTTAAGACACTCTTTTTAAGACACTCTAAAAACAAAAACTTGTCTGAGTCTTTTTTGGGAGAGTCGGATCAAATCTTGATCTGACACTACTCAGGACAAGTTATGCAGTATGGAGAAAAATAATGATTACAAATACCTTTGCGACAATCATGACGTTTGTCGTGTATCTGACCATGATGCTGATGATAGGTCTCTGGGCCTGGAAGCGGACTTCGGACTCTGAAGATTACTTTCTGGGTGGGCGCAGTTTGGGGCCCTGGCCTGCTGCCCTCAGTGCCGGTGCTTCTGATATGAGTGGCTGGCTTCTGCTGGGTCTGCCGGGTTATGCCTTTGCTTCAGGCGTTGAAGCTTTCTGGTTAGCCGGTGGTCTGCTGGTGGGAACCTGGTTGAACTGGTTACTGATGGCTCGTCGTCTACGTGTCTACAGTGCAGCTTCCGGAAATGCCCTTACCCTGCCAGAATTCTTTACCAATCGCTTCCGGGATACTTCAAAGGTGCTGCAGGTAGTATCGGCGTTCTTCATCCTGCTGTTTTTCCTGTTCTACACAAGCTCCGGTCTGGTTGCCGGCGGCAAACTGTTCGAAACCGTATTCGGACTGAATTATAGCTGGGCGGTTATCGTCGGAACGCTCTGTGTGATCTCATACACTCTCTTTGGGGGCTTTCTGGCTGTCTCATGGACAGATCTGGTTCAGGGACTCTTGATGGCGGCGGCCATGGTGATTGTTCCGGTTATAGCCTTGCAAACCGGAAGCTCCGATGCGTCACTGTTCGAACAGCTGCGCAGCCATAACCCGGAACTGTTGAATCCGTTCACTACGTCTGGTGGCGAAGCTTTGGGGTGGATGGCAATTGTTTCTCTGGTAGCCTGGGGGCTGGGTTACTTTGGTCAGCCTCATATTCTGGCTCGTTTTGCCGGTATCCGTTCCGAACAGGATGTACCTACAGCCCGTCGTATAGCGGTGAGCTGGACTGCTATCTCCATGTTGGGTGCCATTATGGTGGGGCTGATCGGTCTGCTCTATATCAATGAATCGAATCTGTCTCTGGGCGACGGTGAAACGATCTTTATGGTGCTGGTCAACGCACTCTTCCATCCATTGGTCGCAGGCATACTGCTCGCTGCCATCCTCGCTGCGATCATGAGTACCGCTGACTCTCAGCTGTTGGTGTCCTCTTCTGCAATGGCGGAAGACTTCTACAAGGCAGTGATTCGCAGGAAGGCTGATGAGAAAGAGGTTTTGATGGTCGGTCGTTTGGCGGTAGTTCTTATCGCCCTCGTTGCCCTTGCTTTGGCTATGTCACCTGACAGCTCTGTTCTGGGTCTGGTTTCTTATGCCTGGGCTGGATTTGGTGCTGCATTCGGCCCTGCACTGATCATGAGTCTCTACTGGAAACGTATGAACCGCAATGGTGCTCTTGCCGGGATTATGGTTGGTGGTGTCACCGTTGTTCTGTGGAAACAGATGTCCGGAGGCATTTTCGACCTTTACGAAATTGTGCCAGGCATGTTATTTGCCTTTATTGCCATTGTCGTTGCGAGCCTGATGTCTTGTGAGCCTCAAGCCGATATCGTTGACGAGTTCGATGGGGTAGAAAAAGCTCTGGCCTGAAGGCTATGAGTGATACAGTGGCTGCGGTTTAATCAGCAGCCCACTGTCGCCTTCCATGTGCGCCCATTCGGTGAACTAGCTGTTTTTTTCCGCACTTACCCATCCATAGACTTTACCAGCCAGTAAAGCGCCGACAATGGGTGCTACCCAGAACAACCATAACTGGGCTGTTGCCCAATCACCGACAAATACCGCGACACCGGTGCTTCTGGCCGGGTTAACCGAAGTGTTACTGACCGGAATAGTTATCAGATGAATCAGGGTTAGACACAAGCCGATAGCGATGGGTGCAAAACCTGCAGGCGCGCGCTTGTCGGTTGCTCCTAAAATGACCATAAGAAACATAAAGCTCATCACTACTTCAGAAATTAGCACCGACATCATTGAATAGCCGCCGGGAGAGTGAGCACCATAGCCGTTGGAGGCAAAACCGCCTGATACATCAAAACCGGGCGCGCCTGAGGCAATAGAATACAATATTGCGGCACCGGCGATACCACCAGTCACTTGTGCGACAATGTACGGAATCAGTTCATTAAAAGGGAATCTGCCACCAAACCATAAACCAAAAGATACTGCCGGGTTTAAATGGCATCCGGATACATGGCCAATAGCATATGCCATGGTCAATACGGTTAAACCAAACGCTATAGAGACACCGACAAAACCGATACCCAGTTCGGGAAAGCCAGCAGCCAATACTGCGCTACCACAACCACCCAATACCAGCCAGAACGTACCGAAAAATTCAGCCGCCAATTTGTTTGTTAAACTCATATTGTCTTCCTGATTAAAGTTAACAGCACACGAGTTGGAACTACATCAGATTGGAATTGCATAAAAAGCGACGTTTATCTAACTTGTCTTTGCCCCGTTTAATTTAGCTAGAAAAAGCCACTCTGTCCTCCAGGTGGTTAAGATAATGGCCGTTACTTTGCATTTTTTTAATCTTTTTAGTGTGTTTTTTTGAATACTTGGTCAAACACTTTTCATTCTTAAAAAATGAAAACCTTTATATGAAAAACTACGTGTATGAAGGCTTTTCGGTTGGTTTTGTTAATTTGATGTTAATTGTTTGGGGGGCGATATTACGAAACTTTGTAATTTTTTGTGGCAAAGAGGTTACGTTGTTGTCAGTCTGGTGTGTTGCAAGCCTGAAGCCGGGATTGTTAATAAGTTTGATGGAGTAGAAAAAACTCTGGCCTGATGTTTATGAGTGATCCAGTGGCTGCGGTTTAATGACAGCCACAGTGGACAAAAAGTTGGGGAATCTCTTACTCAAGGGTTACCCGGTTAGCTTCTTCAAGACTGGTCACACCCTGCAAAACCTTTAACAGTCCAGACTGGCGAAGGTTATTAAACCCTTCTCTCTGTGCAATTTCGGCAATCTGGAGGGAGTTGCCTTCTTCCATAATGATCTGCTGTAGAGCCGGTGTAATCTTTACGACTTCATAGATACCCACACGGCCTTTGTAGCCTTTGCTGCATTGATCACATCCCTTGGGGCCATAAATTTTGGCATCCTTGATCTGCTCTTCGGTAAAACCTTCTTCCAGTAGTGTTTCTTTTGGGATGTCTTTTAGTTCCTTGCAGTGGTTGCATAGGCGTCTGGCCAGACGCTGGGCAATGATCAGGCTGACAGAGGTGGCAATGTTGAAAGAAGGAACCCCCATGTTTTGCAGACGGGTCAGCGTTTCCGGAGCGCTGTTGGTGTGCAGCGTGGACATGACCATGTGACCTGTCTGGGCTGCTTTGATAGCGATGTTGGCCGTTTCAAGATCTCGAATCTCCCCTACCATAATGATGTCAGGATCCTGGCGAAGGAAGGCTCTCAGAGCCTGGGAGAAATCCATTCCCTGCTTCGGATTAACGTTGACCTGGTTGATACCTTCCAGGTTGATTTCTACAGGGTCCTCGGCTGTGGAAATGTTTCTTTCCGGAGTATTCAGAATATTCAGCCCCGTGTAGAGAGAGACGGTCTTACCGGAACCGGTGGGTCCCGTGACCAGAATCATACCCTGGGGTTGGTGCAGGGCTTCCATGTACATTTCTTTCTGGGTTTGTTCATAGCCCAGGGCATCAATGCCCATTTTGGCACTGGAAGGGTCGAGAATCCGCAGTACGATTTTTTCACCCCAAAGGGTAGGCAGGGTATTGACCCGGAAGTCGATGGATTTGCTTTTGGACAGGCGCATTTTAATACGACCATCCTGGGGCTTACGTCGTTCTGAAATGTCCATGGCGGACATTATCTTCAGACGGGATGCAATTCTGGGTGCCAGGGCAGAAGGTGGTTTGGCGGCTTCATGAAGAACGCCGTCGGTGCGAAAGCGAACCCGATAGGTTTTTTCATAGGGCTCAAAGTGAAGATCCGAAGCGCCTGTTTTGATGGCGCTGAGTAGCATTTTATTCACGAATTTTACGACAGGGGCATCGTCATCTTCTCCTGCCACTTCCTCATCGTTATCTTCGACAGCACCGACTTCCAACTCTTCAAGATTACCAAATTCTTCGTCATCGAAATCCGACAGGGCATTAACACCAGTATCCAGCAGTTGATCAATGAATTTGTCCAGCTTGTCTTCTTCAACCAGTACCGAATCCACCATAAGGCCGCTGCTGAATCGGATTTCATCAATAGCTGTGTGATCACTGGGATCAATAACCCCGACAAACAGTCTGGTACCCCGCTTTATTAATGGGATCAGTTTGTGTTTGCGGATCAGCTTTTCCTTAATCAGGTCTTTCGGGGCGTTTTCAGGGTCAAAGGCATTAAGATCCATAACAGGCATGCCAAATTCTTCTGCGGTAGCCAGGGATATGTCTTTGGCGCTGACCAGATTTTCCTGAATAAGGTAGCTGGAAAAGGGCTGCTTTGCTTTTTCTGCCTGTGAAAGTGCAGAGCGGAGTGTCTTTTCATCGATCAGCTGGTCGACAACCAGTCGAGCAGCCAGTCCTGTCAAAGGTTTATCGACCATGCCTTGTCTATCCGTTTATTGTTCTTGAGTCTGTTCTCTGATTTCTACTATATCAGTACTGAGACGAGAGCATAAACAGGATATTTCATAAATTGTTGAAGAAGGTGTGGCGTTCTCAGAGAAGCCGGTATGGTAGAAGGAGGCTGAATTTTATAATGTCGGGAGTCTGAAAATGAACAAAGCCATCACCCGAGGGATAATGGCTTTGCCGCACCCATGCAGGTCTTCTACATGCCATAAGTTGGACTTTACTTACTGGCTGGCAAGGTAAAATGCAAGAGACGAGTCGCGGTGCTCGATTTTTTGTTTTCGCCGTCATCGTAACTGACCAGCATAAATGTTTTGACCCCCCTTACCGTTTCAGGACCCAGCGCAATCGCCTCAAAAGAGGTCTCGTGAATATCAAAGTCTATTTTATCTTCCAACATTTTCAAGGAGTCCAAGTGAAGGCTGTCAAAGAGAAGAGTCTTCGACATAAAGTATTCTGGTGCTTTCGTAAATGCCTTGTTCAGCTCGTCTTCAGCAAACATTTCAGTGCCTTTGAAATTCTTGCCACTGCCCAGATCGACCAGATAAACCCGGGTAATAAAACTGGATTGAGAACTTCGATAAGGGAGCTCTGTTTTCTCAAGGAACAGAGCCTGTTTCTTGTTGAGAACCGCAATATCGCTGACGGTACGAATCGGGCCGCTGCTCCCCAGCTGTTTTATTGTAGAAGGGCTTAAAACCAGGAGAGAAAAGTTATAGAGCTTCTCTGACAGAATTGTTACTTCACCTCTGGCAGGAAGCTGATGGCTGTTCAGGTATTGTCCAGGCAGCGGTTGGCCATTGTTAGACAGTTGTTCTGTAGTAAAGGTCACCACCCTGACAGGTGGGACATGTTCATTGATATTCCATTGTTTGGCGTCCTGAACCAGAGCGCCAGCGGTTGCAGCAACGTAATGATTGCTATTGCGAACACGGTCAAGACTTTTCACACCGAATCCCTGTTGAATACCCTTCAATCCTATATGGAAAGGAATCCAGTTGTTGTTTTCAAAATGTTTAGGCAGCTTGAATTCGCTATCTACCTGACCCGGTCTACGATCATTATTTGTGAGCAGGAATTTTGATGACAGTCCGATATCAACCCGGTGAACACCTTTGGAGAGTTGCAGGGGAATTTCCCTGAAGGTATGCAGAAAGGCTGCCGGAATCAGGTCAAGCACTGGTACAGGGAAGAATTCATGGGCATCGTACCAGGCTTTCAGAAAACCGTTGTTCCGGGTGGCCAGACTGGTTTCGTCACGATTGGCGTGCCTGTATCCGAAGCCTGCATAGGCGGGAATGTCGATTGCTCTGTAGTCAATAATGCCGGTTAAGCCTCTATTACTCTGACTGGAGGAAATCATCAGCTCCCCGTCTTTGGTCAGAGTGATGGCGCTGGGGGCAATATGACCATCGTTCAGCCAGATAGGGTGGGTTTTGGCATTCTTGCCCTCAGTAATCTGGTATTCGAACACTTCACTGGGTAAAGGCCCGTTGTTACCAGGGCTCTGACGATCCAAAACAACCCTGCTCAGATCCACCTCGTAATAGTGGGGTTTGGAAAATACCCCCCAGCCATACCTGCCAGTGAAGCCTGCCCCGGCATCTCCAGAAAGCAGGTAGAGTGTCCCTGTTGAACCATTTCCGACATGAGCGAAGTGAGCACCGGTTATATGAGTAACCCCTCTATGGTCGTCTGAGTGCAACAGGTGACTTCCCAAATACTTGACGCTTTTATGAGGGGCTAATTTCCCTGGGGATTCTGCTGACCATCCGGGAGTCGAAAGAGTCAAGCAAAGCGTTAAGCCAACCAGGGCACTTCTTCTTTTCATCATTGATAAAAACACCTGAAATGAAACAACCCCATAAAGATAGCCATAATTTTTCATTGCAGGTGTATTTTTGACTGAAGTCGCTTTTAAAGTACCAGAGACGAGAGGGATGAGTTTAAAAGTCTTCTTCTCAGTGCTTGCCAGAGTCAATTTCCGGGAGTCCGTTTAACACGATTTTTTTGCTCTATGATCGGGCTTTCAAATTTATACCCTTACACTTTCTCCGGTTCTTCTGGCCTGTCGCTTTAACAGCTGCCAGCGACTCACTATCAGGGAAAGAAGAATTAATGTGCAACCAGTCAGAGCCTTTTTATCCATGGACTCTCCAAGCCAGTGCAGGCTCATTATGGCAGTCCAGACAGGCTCAAGGGTCATAATCAGAGCAGCGTTGCCTGCTGTGGAGTTTTTGATGCCCCAGGTTTGTAGCGTATAACGAAAGCCTGTAGCCAGAAAAATCGAAGCCAGCAGCCAGCCCCAGGCTGATGAGTTGACAGTCGCAGGCCAGGATTCGGTGAAAAAGGAAACCAGTGCCGCCAGTCCTCCTACTACGGCCATCTGGATAGTTGTAAAA